>NZ_CP010407.1:7659523-7961428 GCF_000830005.1 Streptomyces vietnamensis
CCCGTCGACCTGCACGAGGTGACCGGGCGGCACACGTGGGCGCGGATCCGGCAGGCCGCCGCGCTGTCGGGAACCGAGGTCTGCCGCCTGCGCACGCTCGCCGAGCGCGCCGCCGAGGACGACGGCGCCGACCCGTGGACCCTGCGCGCGCTGGGCCCGGGCCACCCTGCGACGGGCACGGCGGCCACAGCGGACCGGCCCCTGGCCGGCCTGACCGTCCTTGAGGCGGGCCGCCGGATCCAAGCACCCCTCGCGGCGCACCTGCTGGGTCTGCTCGGCGCCCGCGTGATCCGGGTCGAGCCGCCGGGCGGCGACCCGCTCCGGGGCATGCCGCCCGCCTGCGACGGGATCTCCGCCCGCTGGCTCGCGCTCAACCGGGGCAAGGAGGCCGTCGAGATCGACATCAAGGCGCCCGGTGACCGGAGCCGGCTGCGCGAACTCGTGGCCGACGCCGACGTGTTCGTCCACAACTGGGCCCCGGGCAAGGCCGCCGCACTCGAACTCGACGCCGAGCACCTGACCGCCGTGAACCCGTCCCTCGTCTACGCCTACACCGGCGGCTGGGCGGACCGGCTCGACGGCGCCCCCATGGGCACCGACTTCATGGTGCAGGCCCGCACGGGCGTCGGGGAGGCCGTCCATGCGGCCGGAGAACCGCCCGTACCGTCCCTGATGACGCTCCTCGACGTCCTGGGCGGCCTGCACGGCACCGAGGCCGTCCTCGCCGGCCTGCTCCTGCGCGAGCGCACGGGCCACGGCGTACGGGTCGACTCCTCGCTGCTCGGCGCGGCCGACACCCTCCTCGCCCCCGCCCTGCGACAGGCCGCCACCGGCACCGATCCCCGACGCCCCGCCGGATTCCGGCACCCGCTCCGTACCTCCGACGGCTGGATCGCCCCCAGCGACACCAGCGCGCCCGCCGCCGCGGCGCACGACGTCACGGGCATGTGCACCGAGGACGCCCTGGACCGGCTGCGCGGCCACGGCCTGACGGCCACCGCCGTCACCACGGACCTGTCCGCACTCCACCACGACCCGCGCCTGTCCGGCTCGATCAGCCGGGACGCGCACGGTGCCCCCGCCGTTCCCGACCCCTGGAGCCACGCGTGACCGTCACCCTGACCGACCTGCTGCCCGTCGAACTCCGCCGCTCCTGGGTGGTGGACGGCACCTGCCCGGACCTCGACCTCTACAGCCTCTACCGGGCGAGACAGATCGCCGACCTGCACCGCACCGCCGTGATCGACGCCAAGGGCAAGCTCTGCTACACGGCGCTCGACCGCAAGGTCCGATGTCTGGCCGAGGGCCTGCGCGGGCTCGGCATCGGCGCAGGGGACGTCGTCGCCGTACAACTCCCCAACAACCGCAACGCCGTCATCGCGGATCTCGCCCTCGCCGCACTGGGCGCCATCGCCCTCCCCTTCCCCGTCGGGCGCGGCGCCGTGGAAGCCGAGTGCCTCCTGCGCCGCGCGGAGGCGGTGGCGGTCATCGCCGCGATCGAACACCGCGGCCAGAACCACGCCGCCGACCTCCAGACCCTCGCCCCGGCGCTGCCCGCCCTGCGCCACGTGATCGCCGCGGGACGCGGCACCGCCCCTGAAGGAACGATTCCGCTGGCCCGGCTGCTGCGGACCGACCCCACCGGCTTCGTCCCGGCCCGCCCCGACCCCGACAGCGCCGCGCGCATCCTCGTCTCCTCCGGCTCGGAGGCGGAGCCGAAGATGATCGCCTACTCCCACAACGCCCTGGCCGGCGGGCGCGGCAACTTCCTCGCCTCCCTCATGCCCGACGGCACACCGCCCCGCTGCCTCTTCCTCGTCCCGCTCGGCTCGGCCTTCGGCTCGAACGGCACGGCCGTCACCCTCGCCCGGCACGGCGGCACCCTCGTCCTGCTCGACCACTTCACGCCCGAGGCGGCGCTGGCCGCCGTACGGGAACACGAGCCCACCCACATCCTCGGCGTGCCCACCATGATCCGGATGATGCTGGAGGTCCTGGAGAAGACGGACGGTCCGCTGCCCACCCCCACCGCGCTCGTCCTGGGCGGCGCACCCCTCGACGAAGCCACCGCTTCAGCCGCGGCCGAGGCGTTCGGCTGCCCGGTCGTCAACCTCTACGGATCGGCGGACGGCGTCAACTGCCATACGGGACTGGGGCATTCCATACCGCCCACCGACCGCTCCGGCGTCGTCGCGGGCCGCCCCGACCCCCGGGTCGCCGAGATCCGCATCGCCGACCCCGACACGCACGAGCAGCTGCCCGACGGACGGATCGGGGAGATCGTCTCGCGCGGACCGATGACCCCGCTCCGCTACGTGGCCTCCCCCGACCTCGACGCCCGCTACCGCACTCCGGAGGGCTGGGTCCGGACGGGCGACCTCGGCTTCCTCGACGACGAGGGCGTCCTCCACGTCGTCGGCCGTCTCAAGGACATCGTCATACGCGGCGGCGCCAACATCAGCCCCGCCGAGGTGGAGCGCGAGCTCGTGGCCCATCCGCAGGTGCGGGACGTCGTCTGCGTCGGAGTGCCCGACCCGCTGATGGGGGAGCGGCTCGCCGCCTGCCTGGTGGGCAAGGGCTCCACGGTCCCGACGCTGACGGAACTCGGCGTGTACCTGGCCGGGCGCGGACTCGACCGGCACAAGCACCCCGAGCACCTGCTCGTGCTGCCCGAACTACCGCTCACCGCCGCCGGAAAGCCCGATCGCGCCGCGCTGCGGCGCCGGATCGTCGAGCGGGGAACCGCCCTCGTCGAGGCGTGACGCCATGGGGGAGGGGGAGGGCCGCCGCCGGCGGCCCTCCCCCTCCCCCATGTGGCTGTTCGGGCTCAGCCCATGGCCTTCTTCAACGCGGCCGCCGCATTGCGGTACACCGCCAGGAGATCCAGGTCCTCGCCCGGGTAGTTGACGATCTCGACCTGCTTGGCGCCCGAATCGGGCAGGACCGTGCCCGTCGACATGTGGGCGTTGTCGAGGACGAACGCGGGCTTCTTCGCCGAGAGCGAGGCGAGCCGGGCGGGTGTGACCGGCTCGGGGCCGTACGTGCCGACCGTCGTGGCGCCCGTGAGTCCGGCCGCCCAGGTGCTGAAGACCTGGGCGACGACCGCCGGGCTCTTCCCGCCCGGCCAGGCGGCCTTGAGCTCGCCGTTCAGCTTCGTGACCTCGCCGTCGAGACGGGTCTTCCACTGGGCGGCGGCTTCCTTCGTTCCGAACAGGCCGCCCAGGCGGGTCACTTCGGCGCCGGCCTTCGTCGGGTCGTTGTCGAGGTTCACCTCGACCAGCTTCGCCTTGGAGCCGGCCGCCTCCTTGATCTTCGGAGCGTACGGCTCGAACGGCGCGTACAGCACGAAGTCCGCGTTCGCGATCGCTGCCAGGTCCGAGGGCTTCGGGTCGTAGTCGGGGGCGTGGTGGACGGACTGCGGCACGATCACCGTGACGTCCTCGGCACCGGCGGCCTTGGCGAAGGCGCCCTCCCAGGTGGTCGTCGCGACGACCACCGGCTTGTGGTCCTTGTGGTCGGTGGTGGCGGAGGACGAGGTGTCCTCGCCCCCGCACCCGGTGAGCAGCGGCAGGACCGCGCTCAGTGCGACGAGGGAAGCGATGCGGGTGGTGCGGACGCGGGTGCGCGCCATGAGCTGTTTCTCCGTTCGGGGATGAGATGCGCGGCGAGGACCACGGTCCCCGCCGTCAGGACGAGGACCGGGCCCGGAGGCCAGTCCAGCCAAAGGGCCAGGAGGAAACCCGTCGCGTCGACGGCGACACCGATGCCGACCGCCCACAGGGTGATCGACCACAGCGAGCGGCCGAGGCGGCGGGCGGCCAGCGCCGGCAGCAGGGTCAGGGCGTCGACGAGGAGTGCGCCGGTCAGCTTGATGGCCCCGGCGACCGCGACGGCGACGAGTACGAGAAGCGCGGTGGTGAGGAAACGTACGGGCACGCCCGAGCACTGGGCGAGCTCCCGGTCGTACAACAGCAGCGCCACCTCACGGCGCCGCCACCAGAACAACGCCGGCACGACCACGGCGAGTGCGCCGAGCACCACGAGGTCGGCCGTGCCGACCGAGAGGATCGACCCCCAGAGGAGAGCGAAGGCGCCCGAGGCGTTGACGCCGGAGACGGCGAGGAGGAGGAGCGCGGCGGCGATGGCCAGGCTCATCAGCAAGCCCATCGCCCCCGAAAGGCCGGCCGGGGTCCGGGCCAGCGGGGCGACTGCCGCCCCCGACAGGGCGCAGGCCACGAGGGCACACAGCATCGGATCGAGCCCGGTGAGAAGGCCGACGGCGATGCCCAGCAGTGCCACGTGCATCATCGCGAACCGCACCGGCATGATGTCGAGCCCGACGATGACGACCCCGATCACGGGCAGTCCGACGGCCGCCAGGAGCAGGGCCACCCCTGCCCGCTGGACGGGCACGAGCTGGAGCATGGCACCGAGATCACCGGCCGCGAGCGCGTTCACCGCACCTCCCGCAACCGGCCGGCGGCCATCTCCAGGACCCGGTCGCACCGTTCCGCCAGCGCCCGGTCATGGGTCACGACCACGAGCGTGACCGGCAGCGCGGTCAGCACGTCGGCCGCCTCCACCTGCCCTTCGAAGTCGAGGGCGGCTGTCGGCTCGTCGGCGAGGAGCACCTGAGCGCCCGCCGCGACACAACCGATCGCCCGCGCCAGATACATCCGCTGCAACTGGCCACCGGACAAGGTGCCCACGGGCCTCGCGGCCAGGGCACCGACCCCGAGACGTTCCGCGGCATCCGCAGCCTCGCCCGGCGCCCCACTGCTCTCCAGGAGCTCGTCCCCGCGCAGCGGGAACCGTCCGGCGGCCGGCTTCTGCGGGATCCAGGCGCACGACCGGCGCCGCCACGCCCACTCGGCGGCCGAGCGCGCCCCGCGTCCGCCGACCTCGATGCTGCCGCTCACCTGCCGGTGCAGCCCGAGGACCGCACGCAGCAGCGTCGTCTTCCCGGACCCGTTCGTCCCGGTCAGCGCGACCCGTTCACCGGCGGCGATCTCCAGATCCACCCCCACCACGGCTTCGTTGCGGCCGTGCCGGCAGGCGACTCCGCGCATGCGTATGTCCAGTCCGCCCATCCTCTGCCTCTCGCCGCTGCCGTGCTGGTGCGGTGAAGGAGTCGTACGGGAAAGACGCCGAGTTCCCGCGCCACGGCGGGAACTCCAGGCCGACGTGGGCCGACGTCCTCTCTGATCGCCACTCCAGGACAGGAGCACCACATGAACCGCAGGCAGTTACTCCGCGCCACCACCGCCCTCGGCGCCACGGGCGCCCTCGCGGGCACGGCCGCCGTCCCCGCGTCCGGCGCCGAGCCGACCGGACCCACCGGACCGCTGCGCGTCCAGGTCGTGATGTTCGACGGCGTCGAGGAACTCGACTTCGCCGCCCCGTACGAGGTCTTCTCCGCCGCCGGGTTCTTCACCCCGCGCCCGGTCGAGGTCCGCTACGTCTCGGCCACCGGCGCCCGCACGGTCACCGCGGCCTACGGCACGACCGTCCGGGGCCTTCGCCCCTGGGCCCCCGACGAGGCGGACCTGCTCGTCGTCCCGGGCGGCGGCTACGCCCGTCGCGACAGCCCCGGCGTCTGGGCCGAGATCGACCGCGGCACCCTGCCGCACGCCCTCGCCTCCGCCGTGCGCTCCGGCCTCACCATCAGCGCCCTCTGCACCGGCGTCATGCTCCTCTCCGCCGTCGGCCTCACCAAGGGCCGCCCCTGCACCACCCACCACAAGGCCAGGCCCGACCTCCAGCAGCAGGGCGGCCTGCTGAAGAACGCCCGCGTCGTCGACGACGGCGACCTCGTCACCGCCGGAGGCGTCACCTCCGGCCTCGACCTCGCCCTCTGGCTCACCCGCCGCGAACTCGGCCCGGACACGGCGAACAGCCTGGAGACCATGCTCGAGTACGAGGCACGGGGCACGGTGTGGACGTCGGCGCAGGCCGGCTGAGACGCTTCGGCCGCGTCACGGACGACACCGCTGAGGAAGGCGTTGACGTTGCAGGGGGGACGGGATGCCCCGGGATCTGCGGACGAGCCCGGGCACCGGGCCTGCCATGTCGGCACGGGCCGGACCGTCCGCCCGAGGCGCAGGCTTTGGCCGTACGCCTTCGTCGAGGCTAGGGTGTGCCGCCGTACTCGGCGGATCGCTCCCCTGGAGAAGGTGGGAATGGGGCTCAAGGACGCAGACCACGCGGATCTGGTCGTCGCGGCGCAGGCCGGTGACGATCGGGCGCGCGAGGAGCTGATCGCCGCGTACCTGCCGTTGCTGTACAACATCGTCGGGCGAGCGCTGAGCGGGCACGCCGACGTCGACGACGTCGTCCAGGAAACTCTGCTGCGTGTGGTGCGCGACCTGCCCGCCCTGCGTGCCCCGGAGAGCTTCCGGTCCTGGCTGGTGTCGATCACGCTCCGCCAGATCAACACCCACTGGCACCGGCAGCACGCCCTCGCCGACCGGACCACGGTCATCGACGAGGCACACCGGATACCGGACGCCGGCGCCGAGCCCGTGGACGTGACGATCCTGCGGCTGCACGTGTCGGACGAGCGGCGCCGGGTCGTCGAAGCCGGCCGGTGGCTCGACCCGGACCACCGGGTGCTGCTGTCGCTGTGGTGGCAGGAGTGCGCAGGCCTGCTCAGCCGGGAGGACATGGCCGCCGCGACGGGGCTCACGGTCGCGCACGTCGGAGTGCGCCTGCAACGCATGCGCGAGCAGCTGGAACTGTGCCGGACGATCGTCGCCGCGCTGGAGGCCGATCCGCGCTGTCCGCAGCTGGACGGGACGGTCGTCGGCTGGGACGGTCACCATGCGTCGGTGTGGCGCAAGCGGATCGCGCGGCACACACGTGACTGCCCGGTCTGCGGGACGACGTCGGCAGAACGGGTTCCGGCCGAACTGCTGCCCCTCAGCCTCACGACGCTGGCCGTCCCGGCCGCACTGATCGCCGCACTGGTCGCCAAGGGCCTGCTGTCGGGTACGGCAGCGAGCGCCGCCGGGCTGGCCGCGGCCCCCGTCGCCGTCGGCACGGCGACGGCGACGGCGACGGGGGGAAGCGGCCTGCACGGCGCTCTGATCGGCAAACTCCAGACGGTGACCGCTCATCCGCTGCTGAGCCTCGCGACCGGCGCGGTGCTCATCGCCGGGACCGCCACCTACGCGACCTGGCCCGAACCGGCGCCTCGAGTGCCCGGCGCCACCGCCACCGCCACCGCCGCTCCCACGGTCGGCACTCCCGCGCCCCTTCCCTCGCGCACCACCGCCTCGGCCGGACCGGCGTCGGTGAGTCCGTCCCCGGCGAGTCCGTCGTCGGCGACTCCGTCCCCGGTGAGCCCGGCCTCGGTCGGCCCGTCCGCCGTCGCGGGCACCGTTCCGCTGGGCGCGCAGTCGCTGGAGTCCGCGGACAGTCCCGGCCTGTTCGTCACGTACACGGGCGATTTCGCGGGGCTCGGCAGCGTCGCCGCGTCCAGCGGCGCGCAGGCACGTCAGCGGGTCACCTTCACGGTCGTCGGGGGACTGGCCGACACGCGGTGCGTCACCTTCCGCGCCGCGGACGGCCGGTATCTCCGCCACCAGTACCTGCGGCTGCGGCTGAGCACCGACGACGGCAGCGCACTGTTCCGTGAAGACGCCACCTTCTGTCCCCGTCCCGGTGCGGTCGCCGGGTCCGTGACCCTGCACGCGCACAACTATCCGGGATCGGTCCTCCGCCACCGCGACGGCGGCATCTGGCTCGACGGCTCCGACGGCACGCGGGCCTTCGCCGGCCAGGCTTCCTTCATCGTGCGCAGCCCCGGGGCCTGAGCACCGCTCCTTTGCCGCAGAGCAGTGCGGCGCCCCTCTTCCACGGGCGCGACCAGGCCACTGCGTCCGGCATAACGCTTTCTGCCTGCGAGATGCCTCACTGGGCAATCCTGCGGACGGCGCGACTTTTCTGTTACGAGCCCGCGAGCTCGGAAGCCTCCACTTCAGGGGTGTCCTTCCCGCCGCCCGTCACGACGTGCCGGCGCGGCAGGGTCCCGACCTCCCCACTGACGTATCCCCTGAAGAAAGCCCCTCACATGACGCGACACACCCACGAACCCAGGGCGAAGGGCCTCCACCGGCTCCGCCGGCGGCGCCGGACATGGGCGATAGGACTGTCGGCCACGGCGCTGGTGGCCGGCGGCGTCGTGACGCTCCTCCCCAGCTCCGCCGGAGCCGCGGGCCTGGGCACCCAGGCCGCCCCCTCGGGCAGGTACTTCGGTACGGCCGTGGCCGCCGGCAGGCTCGGCGACTCCGCGTACACCGCGATCGCGGACCGGGAGTTCAACATGGTCACCCCGGAGAACGAGATGAAGTGGGACGCCGTCGAACCGTCCCGCGGCAATTTCAACTTCGGCCCCGCGGACCGGATCGTCGATCGTGCCCTGGCGCACGGCCAGCGCCTGCGCGGCCACACCACCGTCTGGCACTCGCAGCTCCCCTCCTGGGTCCGCTCCATCCGCGACGCGAGCACACTGCGCGGCGTGATGAACCACCACATCACCACCGAGTTGACCCACTACAAGGGCAGGATCTACGCCTGGGACGTGGTCAACGAGGCGTTCGCCGACGGCGGCAGCGGCGGGCTCCGCGACTCCGTCTTCCAGCAGGTGCTGGGCAACGGCTTCATCGAGGAGGCGTTCCGCACCGCCCGAGCGGCCGATTCCTCGGCCAAGCTCTGCTACAACGACTACAACATCGAGAACTGGTCGGACGCCAAGACCCAGGGCGTCTACCGCATGGTCAAGGACTTCAAGTCCCGCGGCGTGCCCATCGACTGCGTCGGGTTCCAGAGCCACTTCGGGGCGGGCGGCCCGCCGGCGAGCTTCAAGACCACCCTGGCCGGCTTCGCCGCCCTGGGCGTCGACGTCCAGATCACCGAGCTGGACATCGCCCAGGCATCACCCGTCCACTACGCGAACGCGGTCGGCACCTGCCTGTCCGTGGCCCGGTGCACCGGCATCACGGTGTGGGGCGTCCGTGACAGCGACTCCTGGCGCAGCGGTGAGAGCCCGCTGTTGTTCGACAGCGGTGGCAAGCCCAAGCCCGCGTACACCGCCGTCATGGACGCTCTCCATTCCGGCTCCGGTACCACCCCGGGCAAGCCGACCGACGGTACGGGGGAGATCAAGGGCGTCGCCTCCGGCCGCTGCGTCGGCACCCCCGACTCCGCCACCGCCAACGGCACCCGGGTACACCTGTGGGACTGCGGCGGACAGGCCGACCAGCGCTGGGCCCACACCGCCGCCAAGCAGCTGAAGGTGCACGGCGACAAGTGCCTGGACGCCAAGAACAAGGGCACCGCCAACGGCACCCCGGTGATCGTCTGGGACTGCAACGGCGGCGCCAACCAGCAGTGGAACATCAACACCGACGGCTCGATCACCGGCGTCCAGTCCGGGCTGTGCCTCGACGCCGTCGGCGCCGCCACCGCGAACGGCACCACGATCCAGCTGTACGCCTGCGCGTCCGTCAACAACCAGAAGTGGACCTGGACCGCCCCGTCCGGGACGGGCAGCGGCACGTGTGATCTCCCGACGACGTACAAGTGGAGCTCGACGGGTCCCCTCGCGCAGCCGTCGAACGGATGGGCCGCGGTGAAGGACTTCACCCACGTGATGCTGGGCGGCAAGCACCTCGTCTACGCGTCGAGCGCGTCGGGAACCTCGTACGGCTCGATGGCGTTCCGCCCCTTCACGAACTGGTCCGACATGGCGTCGGCCGGCCAGACGAAGATGAGCCAGAACGCGGTGGCGCCCACCCTGTTCTACTTCGCACCCAAGAAGATCTGGGTCCTGGCGTACCAGTGGGGTGCCTCGCCCTTCAGCTACCGCACGTCCAGCGACCCCACCGACCCCAACGGCTGGTCCGCGCCGCAGCCGCTGTTCACCGGCAGCATCCCCCGCACCGAATCCGGCACCGGACCGATCGACCAGACCCTGATCGCCGACGAGAAGAACATGTACCTGTTCTTCGCCGGCGACAACGGCAAGATCTACCGGGCGAGCATGCCGATCGGGAACTTCCCCGGCAGCTTCGGCTCGTCGTACACGACGGTCATGAGCGACACGGCGAAGAACCTCTTCGAGGCGCCGCAGGTCTACAAGGTGCAGGGCCGGAACCAGTACCTCATGATCGTCGAGGCCCGGGGTGCCAACGAGCGGCGCTACTTCCGCTCGTTCACCGCCACCAGCCTGAGCGGTGCGTGGACCCCGCAGGCCGGCAGCGAAAGCAGCCCCTTCGCGGGCAAGGCCAACAGCGGCGCCACCTGGACCGACGACATCAGCCACGGTGACCTGATCCGCACCAACCCCGACCAGACCATGACCATCGACCCCTGCAACCTGCAGTTCCTCTACCAGGGCAAGTCCCCCACCGCGGACGGCCCCTACGACCGACTGCCGTACCGGCCGGGCGTCCTCACCCTGCAGCGCTGACCTGCCCGATCCACGGTTGCACAAGGAGCAAACCCCCCATGAACAACCCCACCAACGCCGGGCGCCGCGGACGTCACCGCCGTCGCAGGACCGCCACCGTCCTGCTGCTCGGTGTGCCCGCCACCGTCGTGCCGTACCTCCTGTTCGTGCAGGACGACTCGCAGGCCGCGACGGTCGACGACAGTGCCTACTACAAACTGGTCTCGGTGCGCAGCGGCAAGGTGCTGGACGTCAACGCCTTCTCCACCGCCGACGGCACCCGCATCCAGCAGTGGACCGATCAGAACACGGCCAACCAGCAGTGGCGGCTGCGGTCCACCGGCGACGGCTACTACGAGCTGGTGAACCGCAACAGCGGCAAAGTGCTCGGCATAGCGGGCGATTCGACCGCACAGGCGGCTGCCGCCGAGCAGCAGACCGACAGCTCCTCCACCTCCCAGGAGTGGCGGCTCGACGGGGTGAGCGGTTCCGACGCCGTCACCTTCACCTCCCGCAGGAGCGGCCAGGTCCTGGACGTCTCCGGAGGCTCCACGGCCGACGGCGCGGCGGTCATCCAGTACGGCGGCCATGGCAGCACCAACCAGCAGTGGAAGCTGGTGAAGACGGCCGAGGCCCCGGCCACCGGGACCGGACCGTACGCGTGGAAGAACGCCCAGGTGGTGGGCGGCGGTTACGTCACCGGGCTGGTGTTCAACCCCCGGGAGAGGGGGCTGCTGTACGCGCGCACCGACATGGGCGGCGCCTACCGTTGGGACAGTGCGGCCGAGCAGTGGATCCCGCTGACCGACTGGCTCGGCGAGAAGGACTGGAACCTGCTGGGCATCGACGCGCTGGCCACCGACCCCGTGGACCCGAACCGCCTCTACCTCGCGGCGGGCACCTACACCAACGACTGGGCCGGCAACGGCGCGATCCTGCGCTCCACCGACCGGGGCCGCACCTTCCAGCGCACCGAACTCCCCTTCAAGCTGGGCGGCAACGAGGACGGCCGCGGGGCCGGTGAGCGGCTGGTGATCGACCCCTCGGACAACCGCACCCTGCTCCTCGGCACCCGCAAGAACGGCCTGTGGCGCAGCACGGACAGCGGTGCGACATGGCGGCAGGTCTCCTCGTTCCCCGTCAAGGACGGGGCGAGCAGCGGCGCGGGCATCTCCTTCGTGACGTACGGCCCGGCCGGCAGCAACACGGTCTACGTCGGCGTCGCCGACAGGTCCACCTCCCTGTACCGCTCCACCGACGGCGGCACCACCTGGCAGGCCGTCCCCGGACAGCCCACCGGCCAGTTCCCGCAGCACGGCGTGCTCTCCGGAGACGGCTCGCTGTACCTGACGTACACCAACGCCCTCGGACCCAACGGCGTGACGGCGGGCTCGGTCTGGAAGTACGCACCGGCCGGCGGGACGTGGAAGAACGTCTCCCCGTCCCAGGGCGGCTACGGCTTCTCCGGCCTTGCCGTCGACCCGCGCCGGCCGTCCACGGTGATGGTCACCACCCTCGACCGCTGGTGGCCCGAGGACGAGATCTACCGCACCACCGACGGCGGCACGACCTGGAAGGCACTGGCGGACAAGTCGGTGCGGAACGCCTCCGCCGCCCCGTACGTCGGCACCCACACCGGGCACTGGATGACCGCCCTGGCCATCGACCCCTTCGACTCCGGGCACGTGCTGTACGGCACCGGCAACGGCATCTGGCGCAGCAAGGACGCCAACGCCACCGACAGCGGCGGCACCAGCCACTGGGCCGCCGGGGCGCGGGGCCTCGAGGAGACCGCGCTGATGGACGCGATCGCCCCGCCCGGCGGCGCCGCCGTCGTCACCGCCATGGGCGACCAGGGCGGTTTCCGGCACGACGACCTGAACAAGGTCCCGGCCGGGCGGCTGGACAACCCCATGATGGCCAACAGCACCGACATCGACTTCGCCCAGTCGAACCCCGGGGTGATGGTCCGCGTCGGCCACGGCGGCGCGCAGGACGGCGCCTACTCCACCGACGGCGGCAGCACCTGGAACGGCTTCAAGGCGGAGCCGGTGGCCGGCGCCCAGGACGGGCATGTCGCGCTCGCGGCGGACGGCTCCACGATCGTCTGGACCCAGGCCGGTCAGGTCCCGTACCGGTCGACCGACAAGGGTGCGAGCTGGTCGAGGGTCGGCGGACTGGGCACCGACGCCGTCGTCGTCGCCGACCGCTCCTCGGCCAGGACCTTCTACTCCCTGTCCGGCGGCACGCTCTACGCCAGCACCGACGGCGGAGCGACCTTCAGCCCGCGTGCCGGCAACCTGCCCTCCGGCCGTCTCACCGCCGTCCCCGGCGTCGCCGGGGACCTGTGGATCGCCGGCGGCGGCCAGGGGCTGCTGCACTCCACCGACGGCGGCCGCACCTTCACCGCGCTCACCACGGTGAAGTCCGCCTCCGCCCTCGGCTTCGGCAAGGCCGCGCCCGGTGCCTCCTACCAGGCCCTCTACCTGATCGGCACCGTCAAGGACGTCACCGGAGTCTTCCGCTCCACGGACAAGGGCGCCACCTGGGTCCGCGTCAACGACGACGCCCACCAGTGGGGCAGCATCGGTGGCGTCGGCGTCATCACCGGAGACCCGGACACCTACGGCCGCGTCTACGTCGGCACCAACGGCCGCGGCCTCCAGTACGGCGACCCGTCCTGACCCCGACACCGGATGCACTTATGTTCGACGCGTGAGCTGACGCGCGATCACTGACGGACTGCCGCCCTCCTGGCCGATGGGACATCTCGGTCGGAGGGCGGCTTTCCGCTGTAGAGCGGCCCGTGGGCGGCGGTTGCGGAGCGGGGCCTGGGTCTTGTGCGGGCGTCAGCCCCGCCGGACCGCCCCCAGCTGGGCCCGGTGCAGGTCCGGGGCGGTGAAGCGCTGCGCCACCGTGCGCAGGACGCGGGCCATCGCCTGGGCCGGTGGGGTGGCGGGGCGTGCCGCGGCGCGTGCGAGAAGGATGCGGCGGGTGGGGGCCGGGACGTCGGAGGCGAACGGCAGGAGGCGTACGTCACTGCGTCGGCTGGTGAGGGCCAGACGGGGTGCGAGCGCGATGCCGAGACCGGCGGCGACCATGGCCTGCGCCTCCTGGTAGTCGTGCGACGAGTAGGCGAGGCGCGGCTCGAATCCCGCCTGGCGGCAGCTTCGGCGCAGGACGTCGGCGACGGGATGGTTGTCGGCGCGGATGATCCACTCCTGGTCGGCGAGATCGCCGAGGCGCACGGAGGGACGTGTGCGCAGGGCCGAGTCGGCGGGGACGACCAGCACCGTGGGGTCGTCAAGCAGGTGAGTGACGGCAAGCGCCGGATCGTCGAGGCGGTTCCATCCGTAGTCCCAGAGCAGCCCCTGCTCCACCTCCCCGGTGTGCAGCATCTCCCTGAGCTCCGCGAGGACTCCGGCGCGTACCTCGATGCGGATGCCGGCGTGGCGCCGTCGGAAACGCGTCAGCGCCAGCGGCAGCAGGGACGCGCTCGCCGTGGGGAAGGAACCGAGCCGCAGGGTGCCCTGGTCGAGGGCGGTGAAGGAGTCCAGGTCGGCCTGGGCGGCACGGAGTTCCCGGCGGATGGCCTGACCGCGTTCGGCCAGCGCGGCACCCGCCGGGGTGGGCCGGATACCGCTCGGCAGCCTCTCGATCAGGGGCTGGCCTGCCTCCCGCTCAAGGAGGGACATCTGCTGGGAGGCGGCGGAGGTGGTCATGCCGAGGGCTTCCGCCGGCTGCTGGTCGCCGCGTACGGCGCCACCGACCCCGTGGAGCTGGACGGGGTCGGCGGGGCGACCCCCACCACCTCGAAAGCGGCCGTGGTCAGCGCCTCACCCCGGCCCGGCGTCGACGTCGACTACCTGTTCGCCCAAGTCGGCATCGGGACGGGCTCGGTGGAGTGGACGAGCAACTGCGGCAACTGCGCCACCGGCGTCGCCCCATCGCCGTACCGCTGCTGCTCTCCAGCCACCTCAGCGGTGCCGGACTGATCGCCGCGCTCGCCGTCTCCACGACGATCCTCGACACCTCTCCCTTCTCGACCAACGGAGCACTCGTCCTCAGCAACGCCCGTGGGGTGGACTCCCGCCGCTTCTACCGCCAGGTCATCGGCTACACGGGCGGAATCGTCGCCCTCGGCCCCGTCGTCGCCTGGGGCGCCCTGGTCCTGCCCTGGTCATAGCGCGAGGACCGACGACGGACGGCGGAGGGCGCCGAGCCGGACCATGGACGGCGCCCTCCGTGCTGATTCCGTGTGCAGGACCAGGGGGATGCGGACGCGGTCGGCGCCGGCCCCGGCCCGCCCCGTGCCGGCCTGCAGGAATCATCGGTTCCCGGCGCCCGCGCCCACGCCCGCGAGTGGCGTGCGTGTGCGTGGGCGGGACGGCAGGGCGGGAGGCATCGCACGTCCGGTTCAGCCGACGACGGGTTCGACGAGGCCGGCCGCGACCAGGCCCGCGAGGCCGGATGCCAGTCCGGCGGGGTCGGAGCCCGCGTGCTGGGCGTACTGCTCCTGGATCGCGGCGAGTTCACGGCCGTCGCAGAGGGCGTAGATCAGCCAGGCGTGCTGGTTGAGCCAGTGGAACTT
Source organism: Streptomyces vietnamensis (assembly GCF_000830005.1). Lineage (NCBI taxonomy): Bacteria > Bacillati > Actinomycetota > Actinomycetes > Kitasatosporales > Streptomycetaceae > Streptomyces > Streptomyces vietnamensis. Next base: position 7,674,565 of record NZ_CP010407.1, read on the forward strand.
CGCGGTGTCAGGGGCGAAGGCCAGCAGCTGGTCCTGCTCGGGCAGGGGGCAGACGGCAACCGGCTCGATCTTGCGGTAGCCGCGCGGATCCGGCTGCGGCACGTGCGGAGCGGAGCTCGGGACGGGCTCCCGGGCGGCGTTCGCCCGTACGGAAGGCGCCAGGGAGGCGGCGGCGTCCATCAGCCATTCGACGAAGCGCCGTCCGGCCGGTGTCAGTGCCCCGCCGTGCACCTCGAGTGCCTGCCGCCCGAGGTAGGCGGCCCGTTCGGCGCTCGTGGTGTACCCGCCCTCCACCGCGGCCCGGCTGCCCGGAGTGGGCACGCCGACGTCCTCGGTGACCGGCGGCTCACCGAAGCGCTCGCGGAGTTCGGCAGGGGCCTCGCCCGCCGCCGCGAAGAACAGCACCATGTGCGCGTACACGTGCAGTGCGGCCAGGACCCGGGTCAGCGACCACGGGGTCAGCCGCCAGGGGATCTCGATCTCGTGGCCCGGGTCGGCGACGAGCGAGCCGGTGCGCAGGACGTCGAACTGCTTGAGGTGCAGTCCTTCGTGCAACAGGATCTCCGCGGTCATCCACGGATCGCGCAGCTGCTCCGGAGCGATGAACAGGGCCGAGGGCAGCGGATCGCCGCCGGAGAGCGAGTACAGCTCGCCGTCGTCGCTCTCGCCCCGGGCCAGACCCACCAACGAGATGTGCGGGAAGACTCCCGCCCCGGCGTACGGCAGCAGTTCGGCCAGGAGTTCGGCGCCCCGGGAGAGCCCCGCGAGCAGCTCCTCGTCGGGGCTGATCCGGCGAGCCTCGCGCATGTCGGAGAAGGTCCCGTCCTTGAGCTCCTCCAGCCGCCGGGCGAGCGGGAGTCCGGCCGAGCCCGGCTCGACCTCCGTCCACACCCAGCCGACGCCACGGCTCGCCCAGGGGCGTCGGCGCGGGGTCATGAGGCGTTCGCACGGCCCCAGCCCGTCCTCGGCGTCGAGGTCGACCTCCGCGAGGTGCGACGCGAACTCGCTCGGGTCGTGCCGGTGGTGCTCCAGGGCGAGCAGGTCGTCCTCGAAGGCGTTCCTCAGCACCGGGTCGTAGAGGAAGGGGCGCAGCACGGCGTCGTCCGCCTTGCCGAGCCGCTCGAACCGGTCGGCCGCGTCGGGGAACCGGCGGGCGAGCACCGTCAGGCCCAGCCGGTAGCGTGCGATGTTCCTGGCCTCGATGGCGTCGGCGGCGCCGAAGTGCGGGTCCGCTCCCAGGATTCTGTCTATCTGTGTGTACAACGGCGACAACATGCACCTCGTGAGGCGTGGGGACGGTACGGGTGAGGACACGGCAGGCCGGCCGCCGGAAGTCCGACGACCGGCCTGCCGCGTCACGGCTTACTTCGCCGCACCGACCGGCGCGAGGTAGGGCGGGTACCAGGCGCGCTCGTACTGGGCGTCGGTGGTGATGCTCGGCGCCGACTCGGCGGTCACCCGCATCTGGGGCATTTCCACGGTCTGGGACGGCATGTCGTCTCCTTGCTCCACACCCGGCAGGGTGTTCACGGACAAACGGTCTGCCGGATCAGCCGCCGCGGCCGTCCCGCTGCGTGGCCACCATCGCCACGGAGCGGGGTGCTTACGCCTCGGCGTCGTCTCCAGCACTGATGAACCTAGATTCGCGGGACGCGCCGGTGTGTTCCTCACGTGCAGGATCGCCTTGCGTTCCGTGCAAGGCGATCCCGTGCGTGCGTCCACGCCTCGCCCGCACCGCACGCAGGACCACCGTCCTCGTCCACGCGGGCAGCCACCGGCCCGGCGCCTGCAGGCTCCCGCCCCGCAACCTCCGGAGCCGCTCCGGAGGCTCGTGACACGCGGAAATATCCTGCTCCCGCGCTGCCTTGACCTGGCATGATCACATCGCGCCATCGCGCGACCGACGTCGGCGCGGACGGGAACACCGGCCGTGCCAAGGGGGAGGACAGTGGAGTTCCGTCTTCTGGGGCCGGAAGAAGTCCTGCACGAGGGGCAGCCGGTTCCGATATCGGCGGCGAAGCACCGGGCGCTGCTGACCATGTTCCTCCTGCGGTCCGACCGTGTCGTCATGACGGAGGACCTGATCGACGGCCTGTGGGGAACGAACCCGCCCAAGACCGCGAGAACGACGCTCCACAACTACATCCGACGGCTGAGGAAGGTCCTCCTGGCGTGCGGATCGGATCCCCTGGTCACCGAGCCGGGCGGGTACGTCCTGCGCCTGGAGTCGCACCGGCTCGACGTCCACGCCTTCGACGATCTGGTGGCACAGGCCGAAGGCGCACAGGAGCGCGGCGACCTCGTCGCCGCCTCCCGGCTCCAGAGGCGGGCCCTGGGGCTCTGGCGCGGCAAGGCGCTGGAAGGAACGGCGTCCCGGTACCTCGCCGAGGTGGAGGCGCCTCGTCTCGAAGAGGCGAGGCGTTCGGCGTTCGAGAAGCTGATGGACATCGACCTCCGCCTCGGCCGCCACAACGCCCTGTTGGGCGAGATGCGGCGCGAGCTCGCGCGGGAACCGCTCAGGGAACGGTTGCGGTCGCAGTACATGCTGGCGCTGTACCGGGCCGGCCGGCGCGCCGACGCGCTGGACGTCTACCGTGAGGGACGTCGGGTCCTCGTCAAGGAGCTCGGTCTGGAACCGGGCCCCGCGCTGCGCGAGATGGAGCGCGCGGTCCTCGCCGACAGTCCGGCCCTCGCGGCACCGACCGCGGCCGCTTCCCGTGCCGCCGCCTCCCGGAACGCGGGGCAGGTGCCTCCTCCCAGGCAACTCCCGTCCGACACTGCGCACTTCACGGGCCGCAGCGCCCATCTACGAGCCCTGGACGAATGGGCCGGGGCCTCGGGCACCCACGGACCGATGGTCATCACCGCCATCGACGGGCAAGGCGGCATGGGGAAGACCGCGCTCGCGGTGCACTGGGGTCACAGCGCCCGAGCGCGGTTCCCGGACGGGCAGCTCTACATCGATCTGCGGGGCTACGCGACGACCAGGCCGGTCACGTCCGTGGAGGCGCTCGCGAGCTTCCTCTACGCGCTCGGAGTCCCGGCGGACCGGATCCCCGACGATCCCGACCGTGCCGCGGGTCTGTACCGCACCCTGCTGGCCGAGAAGCGCGTCCTCGTCGTCATCGACAACGCCCGCAGTGCCGACCAGGTGCGCCCTCTGCTTCCGGGAACCCCGGGGTCCCACGTGGTGGTGACCAGCCGGGACGTGCTGGCCGGTTTGGTGGTCCGCGACAGCGCCCGCCATCTCCGAGTGGACGCCCTGACTCCGGAGGAGGCCGCGGAGCTGCTGGAACGTCTCCTCGGAGCGTCCGTCGTAGCGGCCGAGCCGGAGGCGACGGCGGAGTTGGCCCGACTGTGCTGGTACGTGCCCCTGGCACTGCGGGTGTCGGCCGTCAACGTACGGGAAGCCGGCGGGGACCGCCCGGTGGCCGGCCACGTCGACCGGCTGCGCGACGAGGACCGGAGACTCGCCGCGCTCAGTGTGCCGGACGACGAGGCCAGCAACCTGCAGGCGGTCCTCTCCCTGTCCTACCTGTCGCTGTCACCCGACGAGCGCAGGCTCTTCCGCCGTCTCGGTCTCGTCCCCGGACCCACGATGACGGCGGCCGGCGCCTCCGCCTTGCTCGGGCTGCCCGTCGCACGGACGTCGCAGCTGCTCAGGCGACTCGTCGCCGTCCATCTCGTCGGTCAGACCGACCCGGACACGTACGGCCTCCACGACCTGCTGCGGCTGTTCGCCGAGAGCTGCGCGGCGGCGGACGAGAGCCCCGAGGAGCGTGCCGCGGCCCTTCGGCGCCTCTACGACCACTACCTCGCGGGCGTGCACGCCGGGGCCCGGCTGCTCTATCCGGAGAAGCTGCGCGCGTTCGACCCCGGACAGGCCGCCGGGCACGCCGACGCGGAGACCGCCGACGAGGTGGACGCGGACTCCTCCCGAGGCGCCGGGGAAAGCACCGTCGGTACCGTGGTCCTGCCCGATCAGACCGCGGCACGCCAGTGGTTCAGTCGTGAGCACACCAACCTGGTCATCGCGGCGCAGAGAGGTGCGGCGCTCGGCCTGCCCGCCGCCTCCTGGGAGTTGTGCGACGCCCTGCGCGGCTACTTCTGGCTGGTCAGAACCGGCCCGGACTGGGTCTCCGTGGCGGAGGCGGGGCTCGAGGCGGCGCAGGGCGCACACCACGCGATCGGCTCAGCCACCGCCCGCATGAGCCTCGGCGACGCGCACCGCAGCCTCGGCCGGTACGAAGGCGCGGCTCGGCACTACGAGGCGGTGCTGGCAGACGCGGAAACCGCGCACTGGCCCGAGGGCAAGGCCCAGGCACTCATCAACCTGGGCCTGGTCGGCATCCTCACGGGGAAACTGCGCGACGCGGTCAAACGCTACGAGGCGGCTGTCGACGTCCTGCCGGCGGACTCGCGGTGGAACCTGCTCCGGCTGAGCATGGAGGGCAACATGGGCCTGCTCCGCCAAGAACTCGGGGACCTCCGTCAGGCCGAACGACACAACGCCACGGCGCTCGAACTGAGCCGAAGCATCGGCTCCAGAGGAGCCGAAGGAGTCACCCGGGGCAACCTGGGCCAGGTCCTCGGGCTCCTGGGGCGCTCCGAGGAGGCACTCGAGTGCCTCACCGAAGCCCTCGCCATCCACCGGGAGCTCGGCAACCGCGGCAGTGAGGCGGAAACCCTCCGGGGGCTGGCCGACTGGCACCGTGACAGAGGCGACCACTCCACCGCCCTGGACCTCGCCCTGGCCGCCGCGGCACTGGCGGACGAGATAGAGGAGGGGCGTCTCGCGGCGGCCGCACTCCAGACCGTGGCGTCCGTCCGCACCGCTCTCGGCCAGCTCGCCGAAGCCGAGGAGATCTACCGACGGGCGCAGGGCCTCGCCGAACAGACCGGCGCCCGGCACACAGAGGCGGCGATCCTGATCGGCAGGGCCGAGGCGCGCCTCCTGCGGGGCGACCTCGCCGAGGCCGATGCGTACGTCCGGCACGCCCTGGAACGAGCCTGCCGCGAGGGCTACGGAATTCTCGAGGGGCAGGCTCTGACGGTCATCGGCCGCCTCCGCCTCGCCGAGGGGCGACCGGTCGAGGCGGCCGAGCACGCCGAGCGCGCCGTGTCGATCCTGGCGGAGAGCGGCCACCGACCCGGCCGGATCGCCGCCGAGGAGGTGTTGTCCCGCGCCCGCTCGCAAGCGCCGGACGACCGGGACGAGGAGTCCGGCGCGCCGAAGTCGTCCGCATGATCTCCTGCGCCCGGCGCTCCCCTCCAGGCCCTGGCGAGGCGTCCTTGCGGCGGTGCGCGCCGGATCCGACCCGTCAGGCGGCGGACCGACCGGGCGGTGCGGATGCCGAGGCGGTCGCGCGGTGTTCGGTGGGGCTGATTCCGTATGCCTCGCGGAAGGCCCGGCTGAAGGTGCTCGGATTGGTGAAGCCCCAGCGCGAGGCGATGGCCTGGACGCTGAGGTGGCGCAGATCCGGACGGACGAGGTCGGCGTGGCAGCGCTCGAGGCGGCCGCGGCGGATGACCGTCGCGACGCTGGCGGGTTGCCGGCTGAAGAGGCCGTACAGGGTGCGCAGGGACATGTGGTGCCGGCGGGCGATCGTCCGCGGCGTGAGGTCCGGATCCGCGAGGTTCTGGGCGATGAAGCCGTGAACGCGTCGCAGCAGCGCCTGCGCCCGGGGCTCGTCCGTGCCCGTCTCCAGGACTCGCAGCTGCTCGGCCAGACAGGCGGTCGCCAGATCGAGGGCGATGGCGCCCATGCGGCTCTGCTCCTCGGGCCGGCATTCGGCACCGTGCTCTCGCAGTGTGGCGAGAAAGGCGGCGAGGACGGCGGCGCTGCCGCTGCCCGTGGAGATCGGCCGGGCCAGGAGCAGCTCGACGTGATCCGGTCGCAGGGCGAGTGAGGCGCGGGGTATGTGGAGGACGGCGGCCCGCACCTGGCCCTCCGCTTCCGCGGGAGGGACGGCCGTCGGACGTACGGGGTCACTGAGCACCAGAGTGCTCCGGGGCGGCGCCTCCGTGCCGGACGGGGCGCCCGGGCCGCTCGCGTCGGTCAGCCACGCCAGCCTGTACTCGTCGGGGCCACCGTTCGGGACCGGAACCCGCAGGCCGTCCCGGCACCCTGGCAGGACGTCACCCGCCGTCAGCCGCACCGGTCCCAGGCCCAGACTTCTGATACGGGCCCCACCCTCGCAGGTCTCGTCGACGGAGGCCCCCTCGTGGGCAACGCCTTCGGTAAGGACCTCTTCGCGGACATCGATCCGGTGTCCGGTGCCGCGTCCCCGGGACACGTCGGACAGCACTCCATCGGACACCGTCTCGCGGAAGGACTCGAATCGACCCGCCGCCGAAACGACAGGAGCCGCCACGCTTGACCAGCCCACCCATTCCCCCGTTTCCCCACTGCGAAAGCAGCCGTTCCTCTCCGGCGCGCTCCAGCCTTTCGGCGGTGAGCGACATCCGTCGACGTCACGTGTGTCGGAGGCGGGGACGGCAGACGGGCGGATCACGCGTCTGCCGCGCCTGCGACCAGTGACGACGACTCAAGGATCACCACCGGGCGCTATCGGCCGACTAGCGCCGGAACGAGCCGACACGGGCACGGACCCCACCAGGTGCCGTCGGCCACGTGGACGGGGCGGGCGAGGGCCGGTGGCCCGCGCCGGCCCCGGGGCAGCCCGGCCTGGGCGGTCCTCCGCCCATGGGTGGGGGAGGGGCGGGGAGAGGCCCGCGGGGGTGTCGTCAGTCCTCTGTCGCCAGGCGCCGCACCTCCGTCAGCGCCTCGTCCACCGCCGCCGGGATGTCCGTCACCGGGAAGCGCGCGTGCCACACCACGCGGTCGCGGTCCACCACCAGCACGACCCGCTTCAAAGGAATACCTGCATCCGCGACCTGAGGATTTAGCCACCCTCGCTCGGAGAGTTTTTACCGGCAACACGCAGGGGGAAATTTCGATCACCCACGGTCTGCGGCGACGTGCTACTGTCGAAATCAGTTGCAGTTTTGGTACCCAGACTTCAGGCGCCTCTCGTCGGCCCCACGCCGCACGGAAGCGCTTTACATTTCCGGTCATTTTTCCGGGCAGGGCATCATCGCGGCGACACGGCGTCCGTACGGTACGGATTCCGGCGTACTGCCCCAAAGGAGAAATGACATGACTGTTGGCACCGTGAAGTGGTTCAACGCGGAAAAGGGTTTCGGCTTCATCGAGCAGGAGGGTGGCGGCCCTGACGTGTTCGCCCACTACTCCAACATCGCCACCCAGGGCTTCCGCGAGCTCCAGGAGGGCCAGAAGGTCTCCTTCGACATCGCGCAGGGCCAGAAGGGCCCGACGGCCGAGAACATCGTTTCCGCCTGACGCCGCGCCGACGCGTAACACGTAGCTGGGGCCCGCATCCCTCGGGGTGCGGGCCCCAGCTGCATGCATTTCGCAGGCCCTTCACGTACGCCTGCGCCTCTCGCATTTCTTCAGCTGCCCAGTTGCACCGAAAATTTCTCGCCCTGGGCCACGCCGTCTGCCGGTCGCATTTCATTCGGCCCGTGCCCGTGATTCCCGACGCCGCTCGCCCGCCGCCGGAATTCCTCGATACGTGCCGCATCAAGGAAGGTTCTGAATGAACCCCACACGCACGAACGGCCGTTCCTCCCGAGCCCGCCGCAGCGGCGGCCGCGCGTACGGCTCCGCCGCCGGTTCGGGACTGAGCAGCCGCTTCGGTTCGTCCGCCCCGAGCCGGTCGGGAGCTCCGGGGCGCTTCGGCGGAGGCCGTCGGCGGCCCGCCCCGGCGCAGGGCGAGTTCGCCCTGCCGAAGACGGTCACCCCGGCGCTGCCCCCCGTCGAGACGTTCGCCGACCTGGCCCTGGACCGACGCCTCCTGGCCGCGCTCACCGCGCAGGGCGTGTCCGTGCCGTTCCCCATCCAGGGCGCGACGCTACCGAACTCCCTGGCCGGCCGTGACGTCCTCGGCCGCGGCCGGACCGGCTCCGGCAAGACCCTCGCCTTCGGTCTCTCCCTGCTCGCCCGCACCGCAGGACAGCTCGCCGAGCCCCGCCGGCCGCTGGCGCTCGTCCTGGTCCCCACCCGGGAACTCGCGCAGCAGGTCACCGACGCCCTCACGCCCTACGCCCGCGCCGTGAAGCTGCGCCTGACCACCGTCGTCGGCGGCATGCCGATCCGCCGGCAGGCGAACACGCTGCGCGGGGGCGTCGAAGTCGTCGTGGCCACCCCCGGCCGCCTCAAGGACCTCATCGACCGCGGTGACTGCCGGCTGGACCAGGTCTCGATCACCGTCCTGGACGAGGCCGATCAGATGGCCGACATGGGCTTCATGCCGCAGGTCACGGCGCTCCTGGACCAGGTCCGCCGCGAGGGCCAGCGGATGCTGTTCTCCGCGACGCTGGACCGCAACGTCGACCTCCTGGTCCGCCGCTACCTCACCGATCCCGTCGTCCACTCCGTGGACCCCTCCCAGGGCGCGGTCACCACGATGGAGCACCACGTCCTCCATGTGCGCGGTGCCGACAAGCACCGGCTGACGACCGAGATCGCGGCGCGCGACGGCCGGGTGATCATGTTCCTGGACACCAAGCACGCGGTGGACCGCCTCACCGAGGACCTCCTCGCCTGCGGTGTCCGGGCCGCCGCCCTGCACGGCGGGAAGTCGCAGCCCCAACGCACCCGTACCCTCTCCCAGTTCAAGACCGGGCACGTCACCGTCCTGGTCGCGACGAACGTCGCCGCCCGCGGCATCCACGTCGACCACCTCGACCTCGTCGTCAACGTGGATCCGCCGACCGACCACAAGGACTACCTCCACCGCGGCGGCCGTACCGCCCGGGCCGGCGAGTCCGGCAGCGTCGTCACCCTGGTCACCGCCGGCCAGCGCCGCGACATGACCCGCCTCATGGCGACCGCCGGCATCGTGCCCGAGACCACCCAGGTCCACTCGGGTGAGGAAACACTCGCCCGGATCACCGGCGCGCGGACCCCGTCCGGCATTCCCGTGACGATCACCGCGCCGCCCGTCGAACAGCGCAAGCGGGACGCGACCTCCCGCGGCCGGCGCCGTCCCGCCCCGGCGGCGCGGCGCGCCGGCACACGGCGTTCCGCCGACACGGCGGCCTGAGCACCAGGTGATCCGGAAGCCGAACCATCCCCTCAGGAGGCACGTGGTGACACCGGTCCAGACGCAGCCCCGTTCGACCCCTGCCGTCCCCGCGGCAAGGACGGTGACCGACCTCGTGGACATGGAAGGACTCCAGGTCGGGGACCACATGACCGTCGAGGTGGCCTTGGCCGTCCTGGCCGGTGCCCGCGCCGGACGTCTGCTCGTCCGCGACGACGACGGCCTGTGCACCGGGCTGGTCACCCCGGCCCAGCTCACCGCCGTCCGCGACAGCCCCGCCTACACGGACCGTCTCCGGTTGCGCGATCTGCCCCGCGACGGCACGCCGCCCGCCGGGCCCGCCGGAACCCACGTCCGGCTCCTCGTCGCGTGCGTCATGGACGAACGGGACGGCATCCCGGACGCCTCCGGGCCTGCCTTCGCCCTCGCCTGAACCCCCGCGCCCTCGCGGAAACCGACCCCTTCCTCTCACCTGTGAGGCATCGTGCGCTGTGTCATCGCCCGCTTCCCCTTCGAGCTCACCAAGAGCGGTGTCCTGGACTCCATGAAGGGCGTCAAGCCCGAGGAGATCACCGGCGAGTCCGTGACCATCGGCCGTCGCCACTACCCCGTCAAGCAGGTCGGCCAGGTCATCACCCGCCAGGACCGCCGCGACTTCACCGCCGGTGAGGTCATCCGGGCCCTGACCAAGCTCGGTTTCATCTGCCGCCGCCTTCCCCTGACGCCCGCGCCGCTCCCCGCCTCCGACCCTCTTCGGCACGCCTCCGCGCTGCTCGGCGCCTCGACGGGGGCCTGGCCCCGCATACGGACGAACGCGAGCCGACACCCGAACGGGTAGGAGGGCCCGGTCGGCGCACTCCTCGGGCTCGACTTCGCCCCGCCGGGTCATCCGGCGGGGCGAAGTGCTGCCGGGCGGGCCTTCCGTACGCGGGGCGTGGGCGGTGAGCCCGGGTGCCGCGGGACATCGACAGTGAGGCGGTCTCCGGTCGGGCGATCGCGATCCCCTCGCCCCCGACAGCAGCCGGGTCGGGGCGACGGACACAGGAGGCCGGCGCGGTATCAGGACCGGCAGATGGTGTAGTAGTTCCTTCGGGGCCCTGGTGCCGTACGGCACCAGGGCCCCTCAACGCGTTCCGCGGAGAGGTGCAAATGACAGCAGACGACTCGTACGACCGTTTTGACGACGACGACTACCCCGCCTACACGATGGGCCGGGCCGCCGAAATGATCGGTACCACCCAGAGCTTCCTCCGCGCCATCGGAGAAGCACGCCTGATCACCCCGCTGCGCTCCGAGGGCGGCCACCGCCGCTACTCCCGTTACCAGCTGCGCATCGCCGCCCGCGCCCGTGAACTCGTCGACCAGGGAACCCCCATCGAGGCCGCCTGTCGCATCATCGTCCTGGAAGACCAGCTCGAAGAAGCCCAGCGCATCAACGCCGAGTACCGCCGCGCAGCGGCTCAGCAGGCCGATGACACCACTGCCGACTGAAGCGGTTCCGGGCGATCGACGGGCACGGCGTCGCACGAGACGCTGTGCGATCGGCATCGGGCCGCGAACGGTCGGGCTCCTCGCCCCTCCCTCGGCGTCGGTGGGCTCGGGGAAGGAAGCCCCGCCCGACTGCTGATCGCCGGGTACCGGACACAGCGAGGAAGTGCCGCGCCCGAGGAGGCGAGCGGCCGGACTCCCGGCCTCCTCACCTAGGCGCGGGTACTCGCTCCGGCCGTGCGAACGTCCAGGGGGACGCCGCCGATGCGGTAGCCCTGTTCGTCGAGGAGATGGCCGCTGAGCTTCAGCGGCCACAGTGCCACGGCCCGGTCGGTGATCTCCAGGCCGGGAACGCGCTGGGCGAGTCGTACCTCGAAGCGCTGCACGTCGGTGAGGGACTTCACCCAGGCGATGATGAGGACGTTGTTCCGGCCGGTGACGCCGGCGCACAGCCGTACCTCCCGGGCCCCGGTGACTCCGCGCGAGACGCGTTCCAACTCTCCCGCGGCCGCGCGCCCCCATTGGATCACGGTGACCGGCCACTCCGACAGGGGGCGTGCGACCTCGCAGCGGGTCTGGAGCATGCCGGCGGCGAAGAGCCGGCCGAGTCGTCGGCGGACCGTGTCCGGGCTCGCCCCACAGGCGTCGGCGAGCGCGCGGTAGGTGGCGCGGCCGTTCATGGAAAGGGCGGCGACCAGGGCGTGGTCCAGGTCGGTGAGCGGAAAGACGGGTGCCCCGGTGCGGGCGGTGTCAGTGTCGACGAGGCGGGCGATCTGGGTGCGGTCGAGGGCGCGCAGCCGCCAGCGGCTGCCCTCTGTGTAGACGGTGCTCGCCAGGTGGGTGCGGCTGGCGATGACGCCGGGCATGGCGCCGATGCCGCGGGTCATCCAGTGGGTGAGTGCCGCGAGGTCCGGTGCCATCACGGTGAGCAGCAGGTCGCGGTCTCCGCTGACGTGTTCGACGGCAGTGACGTGGGGCAGCCGGGCGAGGGCCTGGGCCACGGTCAGCAGGCTGCCGCCGGCGCAGTCCACTTCGACGAAGGCGAGTAGTCCCTGTCCCGCCGAGGCGAGGGCGGGCGACGGGGAGCAGCTGATCCAGGCGGCGCCGGCTTCGGTGAGCCGCTGCCAGCGTCGTGCCACGGTCACGGCGTCGAGGCCGAGTACGGTGCCGATCTCGTTCCACCCGGATCGTGGGGCGATCTGCAGTGCGTGCACCAGGGCCTGGTCGACGTCGTCGAGCGCCCGTACCGCACCGTGCGCGGAATGCTGCGTCATTCGATGCCCCTTGCGTGTTTCCTGCGATTCAGAGTCGACGGGACGGTGAGTACTTCAGTCTTGCCCCACCGAAAGCCGGAACCGTACCAGGAGGTCGACACAGCATGTCTGTACTGGAACGCGCCAGGGAACTCCAGCCCGATCTCGTGCGGCTGCGCCGCTCGCTCCACCGCGAGCCGGAGCTCGGTCTGCGGCTGCCGCGTACGCAGGAGAAAGTCCTCGCCGCGCTCGACGGTCTCCCGCTCGACATCACGCTCGGCCGGGAGCTGACCTCCGTCACCGCCGTGCTGCGGGGTGGCCGTCCCGGCGGGGCGGTCCTGCTGCGGGGCGACATGGACGCACTGCCGGTGGATGAACTCACCGGGCTGGAGTACGCCTCCGAGGTGCCGGGCCGGATGCACGGCTGCGGGCACGATCTGCACACCGCCGGACTCGCCGGCGCGGCGACGCTGCTCGCGGACCGCAGGGAGAGCCTCCAGGGCGACGTGGTGTTCATGTTCCAGCCGGGCGAGGAGGGACACAACGGCGCGGGCGCGATGATCGACGAGGGTGTCCTGGACGCGGCGGGCAAGCCGCTCGACGCGGCCTTCGCACTCCACGTGTCGGCCAACCGGCTGCCGGGTGGCTGGGTCGCGTCCCGGCCCGGCACCGTCATGACGGCGTCCGACGTCCTGCGGGTGACGGTGCGGGGCGAGGGAGGGCACGCTTCGGCTCCGCACCATGCCAAGGACCCGGTGCCCGCGGTCTGCGAGATGGTGACCGCGCTGCAGAACTGGGTGACGCGCACCTTCGACGTCTTCGACCCCGTGGTGGTGACCGTCGGACGGTTGCACGCCGGTACGCAGCACAACGTCATCCCGGACACGGCCGAGTTCGAGGCGACCGTACGCAGCTACTCGGAAGCCAACCACGAGCGGCTGGCCCAGGGGCTGCCGCGTCTGGTACGCGGGATCGCGGCCGCGCACGGCCTGGAGGCGGACGTGGAGTACCAGATGCTCTACCCGGTCACGGTCAACGAGCCGGCCGCGACGGAGTTCGCCCTGGAGACGGCGCGCGACCTGTTCGGCGCGGGCGAGGTGTGGCACGCCCCGCAGCCCGCCAACGGTTCGGAGGACTTCTCCCTGGTGCTGAACAAGGTGCCCGGCGCGATGCTGATGGTCGGCGCGGCGCCCGAGGGCGTGGACGTGGAAAAGGCGCCGCAGAACCATTCCCCGCGGGCCGTGTTCGACGACCGGGTGCTCCACCGCCAGGCGGCGCTGCTCGCCGAGCTCGCGGAGCGGCGGCTCGCCGCAGGGGCGTCCGCATGAGAGCGCCTGGCGGGACGGAGGAGGTGGCGGCGCCCCGGGTCACCGCCGTCGTCGGTCTGCTGGTCGTCTTCGAGCTGATCAGCGGCTTCCTCCAGGGGTCGGGCCCCGTGCTGGTGCCCGCCGTGCAGGACTGGCAGTCCATCAGCGCGTCGCAGGCGCAGTGGTACATGGCGGTCCAGTTCCTGGCCGCCGCGGTGGGGGTGCCGGTGTTCGGGCGCCTCGGCGATCTGTACGGGCACCGTCGACTGGTCCGGACCGCGCTGGTCTGTATCGCGGCGGGCACCGTTCTGGTGGCCCTCGCACCGAATCTGACGGTACTGCTGGTGGGCCGTGCTCTCATGGGCCCCCTGGCGGCGCTGCTGCCGTTGGAGATCGGTCTCGTACGGGACCGGCTCGACCTCGAGGGCGCGCGGCGGGCGGTAGCGCTTCTCGTCGGCGCGCTCACCTTCGGCTCGGTCCTCGGCCACGGCCTGGCCGGCCCCCTGCTCGAACTCACCGGTGGCGTCCAGGCGACGCTCTGCGTCCTCGCCGCGATCGCCTGCGCCTGTGTGACCCTCTCGTACTGCGCGATCCCCGAGTCCCGAACGCGCGCACCCGGCCGGATGGACTGGGCAGGAGCACTTCTGCTCGGCCTGGCGCTGCTGCTGTTCCTCGGCACGACGGCGCGCGGCCAGGCGTGGGGCTGGACCTCGCCGCTCACCCTGGGCGGCCTCGTCCTCTCCCTGTCGCTGCTCGCCTGGTGGGTCCGGCTCGAACGGGACCGGCCGCACGCCCTGGTCGACGTCCGGGCAGTGGCCCACCCCCGGTCCGCGCCGTATTACGTCTCGGGTTTCCTCTTCGGCGCCGTGATGCTGGGCGGGCAGGCAGTCGGCATCTCCTACTTGGCCGCGTCGACGGCCGACGAGGGGTACGGCTTCGGGCTCACGGCCTGGGAGATCAGCGCGTGGGGCGCGGTGCCCCACGTCCTGGCCTTCGCCGGGGCGAGCCTCGTGGCCCGAGTGGCGGCCCGCACCGGATACCGACGCGTCCTGCTGCTCGCCTTCACGCTGATGGCCGCCGGCAACGTGGGGCTGATCGCCGGCCACGCCACGCTGCCGCTGTTCGCCCTGGCTTCCGCCGTTTCCGGCTTCGGCATGGGCCTGGCCCTGGGCGGCCTGCCCACACTGATCGCGGAGCGCAGCACCCCGGACCGCACGGCGAGTGCGACCGCCGTCTACAACAACCTCAAGACCCTGGGCGGCAGCCTCGCGGGCGCGGGCTCGGCCGTCGTCCTCGGCTCCCTGGTCGTCAGGGACACGGACGTCCCGGCGCTCTCCGCCTATCTGACCATCTGGGGACTGAGCGCGCTGCTGTCCGTGGGCGCGCTCACACTCCAAGTCCTGACCGACCGTGCGACGGACGCCCCGGGTGCGGCAAGGAACCGCCGCTCGGATACTCGTCCGCACAGCGACGCGGGCACATCAGCCGGAGCGTAGCGGGCGATGGGCGACGGCGACCCGTGCCCTGGTGCCGTCGTCGCCGGCCCGTCACCGGCGCAGTGTCCTCCCTGCCAGCCAGTTGCCCAGGAACTGCGCCAGTTGTACGAGGAGCACGATGGTGAGTACGGCGATCCAGGTCACCGTCCAGTTGAAGCGCTGGTAGCCGTAGGCGATGGCGAAGTTCCCGAGTCCCCCTCCGCCGACCGCGCCGGCGATCGCGGTCGCGTCGACCACGGAGACGAAGACGAAGGTGTAGCCGAGGATCAGGGGGCCCAGCGCCTCGGGGACGAGGAGGGTGGTGATGATGCGTGCCGGGCCGGCTCCCATGGACCGGGCCGCCTCGATCACTCCGGCGTCGATGGTGACCAGGTTCTGTTCGACGACGCGGGAGATGCCGAAGGTGGTGGCGACGATCAGGGGGAACGTCGCGGCGGCGGTGCCGATGGTGGTGCCCACCACCCTCAGGGTCAGCGGGCCCACGGCGGTGATGAAGATGATGAAGGGGATGGGTCTGACGAAGTTGACGAGGACGTTCAGGGCCGCGTGGAGCGGGGTGTTCTCCAGGAGTCCTCCGCGGCGCGTCGTGTACAGCAGGATGCCGAGGAGCAGACCGAGGAAGCCGCCCGCGACCATCGTCACGGCGACCATCCACAGGGTCTGGCCGATGGAGGCCGTGAAGACCGGCCAGAGCGTGTTCCAGTCCGTGTTCATGCGAGCACCTCCACCGTGGCCACCGCGCGGAGACTCGCCACTGCCGTCTCGACGTCCCGCTCCGCTCCGGACAGCGCGAGCGTGACGCTGCCGTACGAGCGCCCCTGGAGGGTGTCGATCCCGCCGTGCACGATCTCGAAACGGAGGTCGTGCCGCCGTACGGCGTCGGTCAGGACCTGGCCCATCACGGCGTCGCCGTCGACCGTGACGGAGACGAGGGAGCCTTCGTGCTGCTTCCGGAGCCGTGCCACCTCGTCCGCGTCGGGGCGGTTCCTCAGCACCGTCTCCACGAGACGGCGGCCGGTGTCGGTCCGGGGTGCGGAGAAGACGTCGTAGACCGTGCCGACCTCGACGAGCCGACCCGAGTCCAGTACGGCGACCCGGTCGGCGATGCTCCGCACCACGTCCATCTCGTGGGTGACGACCACGACGGTCACTCCCAGTTCGGAGTTGACGCGCCGGAGCAGTCGCAGAACGTCCTGGGTGGTCTCGGGATCCAGCGCGCTGGTCGACTCGTCGGCCAGCAGGATCGCGGGGTCGTTGGCCAGGGCCCGGGCGATGCCGACCCGTTGTTTCTGTCCACCGCTGAGCTGGTCGGGATAGGCCCATGCCTTGTCGGTCAGGCCGACGAAGGAGAGGAGTTCGGCGACCCGGGCCCGCTGCCTCTCCTTGGGCCGGCCCGCGAGCTTCAGCGGGTAGGCCACGTTGCCGAACACCGTCCGGGAGCGGAACAGGTGGAACTGCTGGAAGATCATGCCGATCCGCGAGCGGACGCGCCGGAGGTCCTTCTCGCTCTGCTCGGTGATCACCACGCCGTCGACGGTCACCGTGCCGGAGGTGGGGTGTTCGAGCGCGTTGATCAGCCGCACCAGCGTGCTCTTCCCCGCGCCGGAGTGTCCGATGATCGCGAAGATCTCCCCCGCTTCGATCTCCAGGTCGATCGAGTCGAGCGCGGAGACGGTCGTCGACCGTGAGGTGAAGGTCTTGCCGACGCCGCGAAGTTCTATGAGTGGTGGTGCCATGAGTCCCTGTTTCGAGTCGGACCTGGGTGCGACGGGGGCGTCCGCGTGGAACGCCCCCTCTTTCGTGCTGCCGTCAGTGCGCCGCGCGCACCGTCTTCTCCAGGGAGGCGAGGATGCGTTCGAGGTCGGCCTGCGGATGGTCCACGGCCACCGCCGTTCCCTTGGAGGCGTCGATCGCCGCCTTCTTCACCGCCGCTTCGTGGTAGAGCTTGGCGATCTTCAGGTAGGTGGGGTTGTTCTTGTCGGCCGCGCGGGCGACGAAGACGTTGATGTACGGCTCGGCCTCGGGCTTCGACGGGTCGTCGCCGTACAGGGCCTTCGACGGATCCAGCTCGGCGTCCAGGGCGAAGTTGTTGTTGATCACGGCCGCGTCGACGGACGGCAGCGAGGCGACGGTCTGGGAGGCGTCCACGGGCGTGACCGCGACCTTCGACGCCGCGGTGTCCACGTCCGCGGGCGTCGCGAGCACCGACCCGCCGCCCTTCAGCTTCAGCAGACCGGCCTGCTGCAGGACGAGCAGCGCCCGGGCCTGGTTGGTCGGGTCGTTGGGGATCGCCACCCGGCCGTGCACCGGGATGTCCTGGAGCGCCGTGTGCTTCTTCGAGTAGAGGCTCAGGGGTACGACGACGGTCGACCCGATGGGCGTCAGGGTGTCCTTGTCGGCGACGTTGTGGTTCGCGAGGAACAGCAGGTGCTGGAAGAGGTTCAGGTCGATCTGCTTCTGCGACAGCGCCGGGTTGGCCTGCGTGTAGTCGGTGAAGTTGACCAGCTCGATGTCGATGCCCTCCTCGGCGGCGCGCCGGGTCAGGACGGGCCAGAAGTCCGAACTCTGGTCGGTCGTACCGATCTTCACGGTGACGCGCCCGGAGGCGTCGGCCCGCGAGGTGCCGCCCGTGAAGTGGGAGATCAGTACGGCCACCGCCGCGATCACGGCCACGGCGGCGATGGAGAGCCCGGTCATCAACCCGTTCCTTCTCTCCGCCGGGTTGTCGGGAAGGTCAGGGACGGAGTCGGGATCGGTCGGGGTGTTCGTCATGAGGGGTCCTTCTGATGGGGGAGAGGCGTTCGTCCCGTCCGTGACGGGGCCGCGGTGGGATCAGGCGTGCTGTGCGGGCCGGCCGGCAGCGGGCAGGAGGTGGTGCGGGAACGCGGCGAGCAGTTCCCTCGTGTAGGGGGCGGCCGGTGAGTCGAAGACGGTGTCCCTCGGGCCCGCCTCCACCAGTTCGCCCTGCTTCAGGACCGCGATCCGGTCGCAGAAGTGCCGCACCACCGCCAGGTCGTGGGAGATGAAGAGCAGCGACAGGCCGAGCTCCTCACGCAGGTCCATCAGGAGGTTCAGGACCTGTGCCTGGACCGACACGTCCAGTGCGGACACCGGCTCGTCGGCGATGACCAGGCGGGGCCGGACGGCCAACGCCCGGGCAATGCCGATGCGTTGACGCTGACCGCCGGAGAACTCGTGCGGGTGACGGGAGAGGTGCGACGGGGACAGGCCCACCTGTTCCAGGAGTTCCGCCGCCCGCTTCCCGCGTTCCGCCCGGTCCAGGTCCGTGTGGAGGCGCAGGGGCGTGGTGACGATCTGCTCCACCGTGTGGCGCGGGTTGAGCGACGCGTACGGGTCCTGGAAGACCAGTTGGACGTCCCGGCTCAGCTCGCGGCGCAGGCGCGTGTCCGTCGCCGCCCCGGAGACGTCCCGGCCGTCGAAGAGGACCTCCCCGCTCGTGGGGCGGCGCAGGCCGGTCAGGACCCGCGCGATGGTGGACTTGCCCGAGCCGGACTCGCCCACCAGGCCCAGGGTCTCCCCGCGTGCCACGTGAAGGCTCACGCCCTTCACCGCGGTGTGGGGGCGGGCGCGGCGGCGGCCCGGGTAGTCCACGCGCAGCTCGCGCACCTCGGCCAGGACTCCGGGGTCGGGAGCGGCGCGGAGGCGGGCCTTGGTGCGCGGCTTCGGCTCCGGGTCGTCGACCGTGGGAAGACGGGTGCCGGGGACGGTGTCCAGGGTGGGTGCCGCTCCGATGAGGGCCTTGGTGTAGGGGTGGGCGGGGGAGGCCAGGAGCCGCTCGGTGGGGCCTTCTTCGAGCGCCTCGCCGTCGCGCATCACCAGCATGCGGTCGCACGTCCTCGCCACCACGCCCACGTCGTGCGTGATGAGGAGCATGGCCGTCCCGGCCTCCGACTGGAGTTCGCGGATCAGGTCGAGCACCTGGTGCTGGACCCGGGCGTCCAGTGCCGTGGTCGGCTCGTCGGCGATCAGGACGCCCGGGCCGTTGATCAGCGCCATGGCGATGACGACGCGCTGGCGCATGCCGCCCGAGAGGTGGTGGGGGTGGTCCGAGGCGCGGGCGGCCGGGATGCCCACCCGTTCCAGCATCGCCGCCGCCCGTTCCAGCGCCTCCTTGCGGCCGGCCCGTGGGTGGTGGACGCGGTACGCCTCCGCCACCTGTGCGCCGATCGTGTGGTACGGCGACAGCGCGTCCAGGGCGTCCTGGAAGACCATCGCGACCCGGGCGCCCCTGACCTTCTTCAGGGCCGCTTCGGGCGCGCCCACCAGATCGAGGCCGTCGCCGCCGAGCCGGACGCTGCCCCGGACGAGGGTGCGCGCCGGGTCGTGGAGGGCCAGGGCGGCCAGGCCGATCGTCGACTTGCCCGAGCCCGACTCCCCGACGAGGCCCAGGACTTCACCCGGGGCCACGTCGAAGGAGACGTCCCGGACGGCCGGGACCGGGCCGTGCGGCGTCCGGAAGGTGACCGTCAGGTCGCGGACGCTCAGTGCGGGTCGATCGCTCATGCGAGCCTCACTCGGGGATCCAGCCAGGCCACCACCAGGTCGGCCACGGCCACGAACACGACGACGAAGAAGGCGGCGACGAGGACGGTGCCGACGACCGTGGGCAGGTCGTTGCCGGTCACCGCGTCGACGGCGAGCTTGCCGACCCCGCCGAGCCCGAACACGGTCTCCGTGATGAACGCGCCCCCGAGCAGCGCTCCGACCTCCAGGCCGAGCAGCTGCACCAGCGGCCCGGCCGCGCCGCGCGCGGTGTACTTCAGATGGGTGCGCAGGGTGCCCAGGCCCTTGGCGCGAGCCGTGCGGACGTACCCGTGGTGCATGGTCTCCAGCATCTGCGAGCGGGTGAGACGGGCGTAGACGGCGGCGTTGACGAAGCCGAGCACCAGCCACGGCAGGACCAGGCCCAGGGCCCACTGCCCGGGCCGGTCGGCGAACGGGACGTAACGCGGGGGCGCGAACAGGCCCGTGGAGTAGACGAGCAGGAACTGGAGCACGTAACCGAGGAAGTAGATCTGCACGCTGGCGCCCAGCAGGTTGAAGCCGGACAGCAGACGGTCGGTCGGTCTGCCCCGGCGCAGCGCCGCCGCCAGGCCCGAGCCGACGCCGAGGACGAGGATCACCGCGAGGGCGCCGACCGCGATCGAGACGGTCACCGGGAGGCGGTCCTCGATGGCGGTGAGGACGGGCTGGTGGAGGGTGTAGGAGTAGCCGAGGCAGGGGGCGGGGCAGGGGATCGGGGTGCCGTCGACGTCCGCGACGGTGCGGCCGGTGACGATGCCGCCGACGTAGTCGGTGAACTGGGAGACGATCGGCTGGTCGAGCCCCATGCTGGTGCGGACGGCCGCGAGCTGGGCGGAGGTGCACTTGGGGCCGCAGGCGATCAGAGCCGGGTCGGAGGGGGCGGCGTAGAAGAGCCCGAAGGCCGTGGCGGTGATCGCGAAGAGCACCGCCACGGCCTGCGCGACCCTCTTGAGGAGGTATCGGGTCATGGTCGCAGGAGGTCAGGAGTTCTTGACGTACACGTCGGCCAGGGCCGTGACGCCGTAGATCGGGTGGATGGCGGCGCCGCCGATCTTCTCGCCGCGGAACTGGGAGACGCTCTTGTAGAGGAAGGGCACCACGGGGACGTCCTTCATGACCGTCTCCTCCAGGCCGATCAGCTCCTCGGCCTTCTTCTGGGCGTCACCGATCTTCGCGATGCGGGCCAGCTCCTCGTCCACCTGCGGGTTGCCGTAGCGGATGGTGTTGGACACCGCGTCCAGGTGGCTCTCGTAGCCGAGGGGGAGCAGGGTCGACGGGGTGGGCCAGTCCACGGAGTTGGTGGACAGGAACAGGTCGTACGGGCTGTCCTCGCCGCCGAAGACCTGGTCGTTGAACGCGCCGGTCTGAAGGCCCTTCAGGACGAGCTTGATCCCGGCCTTGGCGAAGGCGTCGGCGAGGACCTGGGCGACCTGGTCGTCCGCCGGGCTGTCGGTGGGGTACGCGTACGTCAGCTTGGTGACCTTCGTCTTCGCCCTGGCCAGGTGTTCCTTGGCCTTGGCGATGTCGCCGACGGGGGCGACGGGGTAGAGGTCGTACTTCTTCCAGCCGACGACGGCCGGCGAGGAGAGGGTGGTCGCGAAGTCGCCGGCGTAGCGGCCGCCGAGGACCTGGCGGGCCTGCTCGCGCGGGAAGAGGTAGTGGATGGCCTTGCGGACCTCGGGATCGGTGACCCGGTCGTTCCTGATGTACAGGTCCTGGGTGTAGGCGCCCTTGCTGCCGGAGACGACCAGCTTCCGCTTGGCGGGGTCGCGTTCGACCGTCGAGATCAGCTCCGGCGGCAGCTGGTCCTTGGTGGTGAGCGTGGTCGCGCCGGTGCCCTGGCCGGTGAACACCTCCTGCGCGGTGTTGAGGGCCTCCTTGCCGAAGGTGAACTCGAAGCGGTCCGGGTAGGCGTGCCGGATCGAGTCCGTCTCCGGCTTCCAGTACGGGTTGCGCTCCAGGGTGAGGCTCTGGTTCTGCTTGTGCTCGACGATCTTGTACGGCCCGGTGGCGAAGGGCTTCACGTCGTAGCCGGTGCCCGTGTCCTTGTCCTCGCGGACCGGTGAGGAGGAGGACTGGGCGGCCATGTACGGCACGTCGGACTGCGGCTGGGGGAAGTGGAAGACGATGGTCTTGTCGTCGGGCGTCTCGATGGCCTTGAGGTCGCCGTCCTTCTTGGGGCCGCCGTACTTCTTCACCGCCTCGGAGAGGTCCTTGGTGCCGGTGAGCCAGGGCTGCCAGTAGGTGGGGCCGACCTCGAAGCCGGGCGCGAAGGTGCGCTCGATGCCGTACTTGACCTGCTGCGCGGTGACGGGCTTGCCGTCCTCCCAGGCGATGCCGTCCTTCAGGTGGTACGTCCAGGTGCGGCCGCCGTCGGAGGAGGTGCCGGTGTCGGTCGCGAGGTCGCCGACCAACCGGGGCCTGCCGTCGACGATCTGATACTGCGTCAGCTGTCGGCCCCACAGCAGGGAGGTGCTGTACCGCTCGCCGGCGTAGATCTTCTGCGGGTCGAGGTGCGGGAAGTCCGCCTGGTTGGCGACGGTGACGGTGCCGCCCTTGCGGGCGCCGGGGATCTCGGGGGCGGGACCCTGGCTGTCCTTCGCGGTGCCGAGGGTGGTGGTCAGCCGCTGGCCGCTCTTGGCGGCGGTGCTGTTCCTGCCCTGCCCGGCGCCTGTGCCCGCGCCCGCCCCCGCGGAGCAGGAGCACAGCAGCAGGGCGGCGGTGGTGGCGAGAGCCGGGACGGCTGCGGCGCGCAGGGTGATTGCGGGCATGACGAACTCCGTTGTGTCGTGCGGGTGTTGCGGATGAGGGTGAGGGAAGGCGCGGGGGTCAGCGGACGGTGTGCGGATCGAGTGCGTCCCGCACGGCGTCGCCGAGGAGGTTGAAGGCGAGGACGAAGACGAGGAGCGAGGCGCCGGGGAAGACCATGTAGGTGGGGTCGTCGTAGAAGACCTCGGCACCCCGGGAGATCATGCGGCCCCAGTCGGGGATGGGCTCGTTGACGCCGACCCCCAGGAAGGACAGCGCGGCCTCGGTGGTGACCATCGCGGGCACGGTGAGGGTGATGTGCACCAGGACCGGCGCCCAGACGTTCGGCAGCAGTTCGCGGAAGACGATGTGCCGCCGGCTCGCACCGAGGGCCCGGGCCGCCTCGACGAACTCCCGCTCGCGCAGGGACCGTACGACGGTGCGCAGCACCATCGCGAGCGGCACCCAGCCGAAGGCGGAGAAGACCAGGATGAGAACGGTGAACTGCATCCAGGCGGGCTCGTTCTCGTCGGGTGCGACGAAGCGGGTCTGGACGACCGGGCCCAGCGTGAGCAGGAACAGCAGGCTCGGGAAGGCGAGCAGGACGTTGCAGACGAAGGTGAACGCCCGGTCGGCGAGTCCGCTGAGATAACCCACGGCCACTCCGACGACCACGCCGATGACGGCGACGACGGCGGCCGAGACGACGGCGATCAGCAGCGAGGTGCGGATGCCGTACAGGAGTTGGGCGAGGACGTCACGGCCGAGGCCGGGCTCGATGCCGAACCAGTGCTCGGCCGAGATGCCGCCGTTGGGCAGCAGGGGCAGGCCCTCCGGACTCAGCAGGCCGATTCCGTTCTGGCCGTAGTGCTCGGTCGGGTCCTTGCCGTAGAGGGCGGTGATCAGGGGTGCCGCGAGGGCGAGGAGCACGAAGAACCCGACGACGCAGAACGAGACGATCCCGACCCGATCACGCCGGAACGCGTCCACCATCGATACCGCTGCCACGCTGCCGCACTCCCGCTCGTTCGGGGCGCGCCGACTGTGGAGGAACGCCCTGGATCACGTCGGAGACGGGGTCACCGCTCCAGACATCGAGCATTAGATCGAAAGATCGACACCGCCGCAACGCATCAGATTCGAAGGTTGATTAGGGATATTGCCTTGGATGTCTGGAGTGTTTCCCTGTTCATGCTGCCGCAATGGAAATGCTCGCCAATCACCGCGAATCGCCCGATCGCGAGAGACGGGCATCACAGTCCGCATCCCTTGGCGAAGCCGGCGGCGAGGGTCGGGCAGCCGCTGCACGGGCCTTGGCGGTGCGCCAGGAGGACAGGGCGAGCAGCGCGGCGGCGAGGAAGGCCGCCGCGGCGACGAGAGCCGAGAGGTGCAGGCCCGGGACCGGGTCCCGGCCCGCGACGAGGGAGGCGAAGAGGGCGACGCCGAGCGAGTTGCCGATCTGGCGGGCGACGTTGAACACCGCCGAGGCCACACCGGTGTTCTCGGCGGGCGCGGCCTGCACGACGGCGGCCGTGGCCGCGAGGACGGTGCCGGGGGTGGCCAGTCCGGTCGCGACGAGGGCCGGCAGCAGCACCCAGTAGGGCGTGTCGGGGCCGGCGAGCAGCCAGCCGGTGAACCCGGCCGCGCCGAGCAGCAGCGCCCCCGTCATCGGCGCGTACGGGCCGTGGCGGGCCGTCAGGCGCCCCGAGAGCGGGGCCGCGACCATCGCCATGCACACCGTGGGCAGCAGGGCGAGGCCGGTGCCCAGCGCGTCGTAACCGCGCTCGTTCTGCAGGTAGAGCGTGGCCAGGTAGAGCATGCCGTAGTAGCCGAGGTTGAGCAGGACGCCCACCGCGGCGGTGGCGGAGAAACCGGGTGTACGGAAGAGCGACGGGGGCAGCAGCGGCGGCTTCCCGGCGGGACCGTGCGCCTCCCTCCACCGCTCGGCCAGGACGAACAGGACGCCGGCGACCGCGGCGAGGGCGCCGGCGCCCAGCACCACCGGCGAGGTCCAGCCCCGCGTACCGGCCTCGTTGAACATGCCCGCCAACGCCAGCACGCCCACGATGCCCAGGACCTGGCCGAGCGGATCCAGGCCGCGTGCCCCCGCCCGGGCGACGGGGGACGGAACGTGCTTGCGGGTCAGACGGACGGCGAGCAGCACGATCGGGACGTTGATCCAGAAGGCGGCGCGCCAGCTCAGGCCCGCCACCAGCAGACCGCCCACGAGAGGGCCGGCGGCGAACGCGACGGCGGACGTCCCGGCCCAGACGCCCAAGGCCCTGGCCCGCGCCGCCGCTGCCGGGTGGGCGGCGGTCAGGAGGGCCAGGGAGGTGGGTACCAGGAGGGCGCCGCCGGCACCCTGCACCAGGCGCCCCGCCACGAGTACCGCCGGAGTGGTGGCCAGGGCGCACCCGGCCGAGGCGAGGGCGAAGACGCCGAGGCCGGTGAGGAACACCTTCCGGTGCCCGAGCCGGTCGCCGAAGCCGCCGCCCATGAGCAGCAGGCCGCCGAAGACGGCGCTGTAGCCGGAGACGACCCAGGCCGTCGCCGAGGCCCCGGCACCGACCGAGTCACGGATGGCGGGAACCGCGACCGTGACGACGGTGACGTCCAGCATCACCAGGAAATGGCCCAGGCTGAGGGCGATGAGCGGGCGCAGGGCCAGTCGCCCGGTCGTGGCGGGCGGCGCCTCGTGGGCCGCGCTTCTTGCGGTCGTCGTACTCATGCCGACGATCCTCGGCTCCCGACACTTAGGCATTCGTCAAACTGTGCTTGTATGGCGCCCATGGACGAAGTCGCGGACGAGGCCGAGGCGGCGGACAGGGCCGAGCCCGAACTCGCGCGCACCGCACGCCTGCTGGCCGGCGCGTCGAGGGCCCGGATGCTCAAGGCGCTGTGCGACGGCAGGCCGTTGACCGTCACGGTCCTGGCGGCCGAGGCCGGGGTGAGCGTGCCGACGGCGAGCGTGCACCTGACGCAGCTGGCCGAGGCGGGGCTCGTGCGGGACGAACACGCGGGACGGCACCGGTACTTCCGGCTGGCCGGCCCCGACGTCGTCGCCGCCCTGGAGGCGCTGGCGCTGATCGCGCCGCCCGATCCCGCCCCGATGACCACCCTGCGCGCCCACAGCCGGAACAACGCGCTGCGGCGGTCGCGCACCTGTTACGACCACCTCGCGGGATCCCTCGGCGTGGCCCTCATGGAGGGCTTCGTCGACCAGGGGCTGCTCCGGCGGGAGAAGGACCACCCCGCGTCCGG
Source organism: Streptomyces vietnamensis (assembly GCF_000830005.1). Classification (NCBI taxonomy): domain Bacteria; kingdom Bacillati; phylum Actinomycetota; class Actinomycetes; order Kitasatosporales; family Streptomycetaceae; genus Streptomyces; species Streptomyces vietnamensis. The sequence continues at coordinate 7,699,791 of NZ_CP010407.1, forward strand.
CTGTCGCCCCGATCGGCCCGCCTCCTACGGCAGGGAGGCGGTGTACGGCCTCACTCCCGCGGGCACCGGGCGTTTCACCGGGTTCGGCATCGACGTCGACGCCCTGATGCGGGGACGGCGCCCGGTGGTGCGCTACTGCGTCGACTGGAGCGAGCGGCGCCACCACCTCGCCGGCGCCCTGGGCGCCGCGCTGGTCGACCGGTTCTTCGCCCTGGACTGGCTGCGGTACGGAGTGTCGCCGCGCGTCGTGCACCTGACCGAGACGGGCAGGACCGGGGTACGGGAGGCCTTCGCGATCGACATCGCCGACTGAACCCGCCGCGGGCCGTACGGGCCGGCACCTCGGACCGCTGCCCGTCGCCGCACTCGGCTGTTCATCCGATGATCTTGTACGGTCCGGCTGATATTCTCGGTTCATGGTCGGGAATCCGGTGACATCGCAGGCGGCTTCCCGTCCGGCGCCCGTGCGGCGCCGCGGCACGACCGCGTACCTGGAGACGTACGCCCCGAAGCGACGCCGCTAGGGGATCGGGCTTGTCCACGGAACAGGGGCGTCGCAGGGGCCGGCGACCGTCAACGGCCGTACGGCCCCTGAGCGGTTGCTGGACGCGGCCCTGGAGCTCTTCGCGGAGAAGGGCTTCGACGGGACGTCGGTGCAGGACGTCGTGCGCGCCGCGGGGGTCACCAAGGGCGCCATGTACCACTACTTCCCCTCCAAGGACGACCTGCTCCACGAGATCTACCTGCGGGTGCTGCGGATGCAGACCGAGCACCTGGACGCCGTGGTGGCGATGGACCTGCCGGTGGCGGAGCGCGTCCACGCGGCGGTGGTGGACGTCGTGGTGACGACGATCGAGAACATCCAGAGCGCCACGATCTTCTTCCGGTCGCTGCACCAGCTCGCCGAGGAGAACCAGCGGCAGGTGCGCCGCGAGCGCCGCCGCTACCACGAGACCTTCCGCGCGCTCGTCGTCGAGGGGCAGCGCGAGGGCGTGTTCCGCGACGACGTCAGCGCCGAACTGGCCGTCGACTACTGCTTCGGCTCGGTCCACCACCTCCCGATGTGGTGGCGTGAAGGGGGCGAGGCCTCGGCCGACGAGGTCGCCCGTACCTTCGCCGACCTGTTCATCGCGGGCATCGCGGCCCGCTGACCACGACCGGGGCGTCCCGCGCCCCGCTGTCGACATGACGTAAGTCATCCCGCTCCCACCCCCCTTGCCTGTTGACGGCTCTCCTCCGCCCGGTGCACAGTGACCCCACCTTGAGTAAGCAACCGCTTAGCATGTAAATGGAGGCCCAGATGCCCGAAGCAGTGATCGTCTCGACGGCCCGGTCCCCGATCGGCCGAGCCGGCAAGGGTTCCCTGAAGGACATGCGCGCCGACGAGCTGACCGTCCAGATGGTCCGGGCCGCGCTCGCGAAGGTGCCCGAGCTCGACCCCCGCGAGATCACCGACCTGATGCTCGGCTGCGGCCTGCCCGGCGGAGAGCAGGGCTGGAACATGGGGCGCAACGTCGCCGTGCTCTCGGGATACGACCACCTCCCCGGAACGACGATCACCCGGTACTGCTCGTCCTCCCTGCAGACCACCCGGATGGCGTTCCACGCGATCAAGGCCGGAGAGGGCAACGCGTACATCTCCGCCGGTGTCGAGTCGGTCAGCCACTTCCCCAACGGCACCAGCGACCACATCCCGGGCCACGACATCCTCAACCCGGCCTTCGGCGACGCCGGCAAGCGCACCCACGAGCGCGAGCAGGGCGGCGCGTCCGACTGGACCGACCCCCGCGAGACCGGCGCCCTGCCCGACGTCTACATCACCATGGGCCAGACCGCCGAGAACGTGCAGCAGGTCCTCGGCATGTCGCGCGAGGAGCAGGACGCGTTCGCCGTCCGCAGCCAGAACCTCGCCGTCCAGCGCATCGAGGAGGGCTTCTGGGCCCGCGAGATCACCCCGGTCACGCTCCACGACGGCACCGTCGTCACCGCCGACGACGGCCCGCGCCCCGGCACCACCCTGGAGGGCGTCAGCGGCCTCAAGCCGGTCTTCCGCCCCGACGGCACCGTGACCGCCGGCAACGCCTGCCCGCTCAACGACGGCGCCGCCGCCCTGGTGATCATGAGCGACGTCCGGGCCAGGGAGCTCGGCCTCACCCCGCTCGCCCGGATCGTCTCGACGGCCGTCACCGGGCTCTCCCCGGAGATCATGGGCCTCGGCCCGGTCGAGGCGATCCCGGCCGCCCTGAAGAGCGCCGGCCTCGGCCTCGACGACATCGACCTCTTCGAGATCAACGAGGCGTTCGCCGTGCAGTCGCTCGGCTCCGCGCAGCAGCTCGGCATCCCGCTGGAGAAGCTCAACGTCAACGGCGGCGCCATCGCCGTCGGCCACCCGTTCGGCATGACCGGCGCCCGCATCACCGCCACGCTCGTCAACTCGCTCCAGTGGCACGACAAGCAGTTCGGCGTCGAGTCCATGTGCGTCGGCGGCGGCATGGGCATGGCCATGGTCATCGAGCGCCTCAGCTGAGACGCCTCAGCTGAGACAGGGAGTACGAAGACATGAAGCGTTTCGAAGGAAAGACCGCGATCGTCACCGGAGCCAGCCGCGGCATCGGCCTGGCCATCGCCGAACGGCTCGTCTCCGAGGGAGCCAGGGTCGTCATCACCGGCCGCACCAAGGAGACGCTCGACCAGGCGGTCGCCGACCTCGGCGGCCCCGCCCACGCGCTCGGCGTCACCGGCAAGGCCGCCGACCCCGCCCACCAGGCCGACACCGTCCGCCGGGCGATCGAGACGTTCGGCAGCGTCGACCTGCTGGTGAACAACACCGGCGTCAACCCGGTGTACGGCCCGATGGTCGAGCTCGACCTGGAGGCCGCCCGCAAGATCGTCGAGACCAACTGCCTGGCCGCGCTCTCCTGGATCCAGCACGTCCACGGGGCGTGGATGAAGGAGCACGGCGGCTCGATCGTCAACGTCGCCTCGGTCTCCGGCGTCAAGCCGGCGCCCATGATCGGCATGTACGGCGCGAGCAAGGCGATGCTGCTCTCGATGACCGAGCTCCTGGCCGTCGAGCTGGGACCGGACATCCGGGTCAACGCGATCGCGCCGGCCGTCGTCAAGACGAAGTTCGCCACCGCCCTGTACGAGGGACGTGAGCAGGAGCTCGCGAACGCCTACCCGCTCAAGCGGCTCGGCGAGCCCGAGGACATCGGCAGCGTCGTCGCCTTCCTGCTCTCCGCGGACGCCGCCTGGCTCACCGGCCAGAACGTCGTCATCGACGGAGGCGTCACGCTCGTGGCAGCGGCCTCGTGACCGCCTCCGGGCAGGGACGGGCACCGGCCGCAGCGGTCGAGGCCGTCGTCCTCGACTACGGCGGCGTGCTCACCCGGCCCGTCAAGGAGTCGATCGCGGCCTGGATCGAGGCCGACGGCATCGACCCGCAGTCCTTCTCCCGGACCCTCAAGGCCTGGATGTCCCGCGGCGCGCCCGCCGGCACTCCGGTCCACCGTCTGGAGACCGGCGAGCTGACCGTCGCGGAGTTCGACGCCCTGCTCGCCGCGGAGCTCACGACGACCGACGGCCGGCCGGTCGACCCGGTCGGCGTGCTGTCCCGGCTCTTCGCCGGGATGCGCCCCGACCCGGAGATGTTCGAGCTCGTCGAGGAGCTGCGCGAGCTCGGCGTCCGGGTCGCGCTGCTCTCCAACAGCTGGGGCAACACCTACCCGCGCGAGCGGATCGACGGACTGTTCGACCCCGTCGTCATCTCCGGCGAGGTCGGCCTGCGCAAGCCGCAGGCCCCGATCTACGAGCTGACCCTGACGCGCCTCGGCGTCCCCGCCGGGAGCGCCCTCTTCCTCGACGACGCCGAGCCCAACGTCCTCGGCGCGCGAGCCGTCGGGATGCGGGCCCACCTGCACGTCGACGCCCCGTCCACCCGCGCGGCGCTCGCCGCGCTCGTCCCGGGGCTGCGCCCCACGCCGAACGGAGCCCCCGTATGACCACCCCACGGACGTTCGACGGCATCGTCGAGCTCGAGGGCGGCGACAAGCCGGTGTGCGTGGCCGACACCGTCACCGTGGTGGTGCCGTGACGACCGGCCGCTCTTCGTCCACGCCGGGCCTCGACCTGGACGGGCTCGGCGGCTGGCTCGGCGCCCACGTCCCCGGTGCCGGCTCCGACCTGTCGGCGACGCTGGTCGCCGGGGGCAAGTCCAACCTGACCTACCGGGTCACCGACGGCACCACCACCTGGATCGTCCGCCGACCGCCCCTCGGCCACGTCCTCGCCACCGCCCACGACATGGGCCGCGAGTACCGCGTGATGAGCGCCCTGCGCGACACCGCGGTCCCGGTGCCGCGCACGTACGGCTTCTGCGACGACCCCGAGGTCCTGGGAGCGCCGTTCTACGTGATGGCGTGCTGCGCGGGGACCCCGTACCGGCTCGCCTCCGAGCTCGTCCCCCTCGGCGAGCAGCGCACCCGGCTGATCTCGGAGCGGCTCGTCGACACCCTCGTCACGCTGCACCAGGTGGACCCGGCGGCCGTCGGTCTCGCCGACTTCGGGCGCCCCGAGGGCTATCTGGAGCGCCAGGTCCGCCGCTGGAGGAAACAGCTCGACGCCTCGTACAGCAGGGACCTCCCGGCAGCCGACGAGCTCTACCGCCGGCTCGCCGCCGACGTCCCCACGGAGTCGGGCAGCGGCATCGTCCACGGCGACTACCGGCTCGACAACCTGCTGGTCGACGAGGACGACCGGGTGACGGCCGTGCTCGACTGGGAGATGGCCACGCTCGGCGACCCCCTGTCCGACCTCGCGCTGATGGCCGTCTACAACCGGCTCGGCGAGGTCGTCGGCGACGCAGGCGTCAGCACCGTCGCGGGCGCGCCCGGCTGCCTCACCGAGGCCGAGACGATCGAGCGGTACGCCGCGGGCAGCGGCCGTGACCTGTCCCGGTTCGGCTTCCACCTCGGCCTGGCCGCGTTCAAGCTCGCCGTGATCATCGAGGGCATCCACTACCGCCACCGCAGCGGCCACACGGTCGGGGACGGCTTCGAGACCCTCGGCGAGGCCGTCGATCCACTGCTCGACGCCGGCCTTTCCGCACTGAAGGAGACGTACTGATGGAATTCCGGTTCGACACCAGGACCGAGGAGCTGCGCGCGTCCCTGCTCGAGTTCATGGACCGGCACGTGTACCCGGCCGAGGCGGTCTTCCACGAGCAGCAGGCGGAGCTCGAGGACCCCTGGGCCTGGGACTCGGTCCCGGTCCTCCAGGAGCTGCGGACCGAGGCCCGCAAGCGGGGCCTGTGGAACCTCTTCCTGCCGGGGGAGGAGGGCGGGGGCCTGACGAACCTCCAGTACGCCCCGCTGGCGGAGATCAGCGGGCGCAGCCTGCACCTCGCGCCCCCGGCGATGAACTGCGCGGCGCCGGACACCGGCAACATGGAGGTGCTGCACATGTTCGGCACCCCGGAGCAGAAGAAGCGCCTGCTGGAACCGCTGCTCGCCGGTGAGATCCGCTCGGCGTTCGCGATGACCGAGCCGAACGTCGCCTCCTCCGACGCCACCAACATCGGCACGTCGATCGTCCGTGACGGCGACGAGTACGTGATCAACGGCAGCAAGTGGTGGATCACGGGGGCGATGAACCCCAACGCGAAGATCTTCATCGTGATGGGCAAGACCGACCCGGGCGCCGAGCGGCACCGCCGGCAGTCGATGATCCTCGTCGAGCGGGACACCCCCGGCTTCGAGATCCACCGGGGCATGGAGGTCTTCGGTTACGACGACCGCGAGCACGGCGGTCACGCCGAGCTGACCTTCACCGACGTACGGGTGCCTGCGGCGAACCTGATCGGCGGCGAGGGCGACGGCTTCGCCATCGCCCAGGCGCGCCTCGGCCCGGGCCGGATCCACCACTGCATGCGCTCGATCGGCATCGCCGAGCGGGCCGTCGAGCTGATGTGCGCCCGCGCCGAGGAACGCGTCGCCTTCGGCAGGCCGATCGCCGATCAGGGCGTCATCCGCGACTGGATCGCCGAATCGCGCATCCGCATCGAGCAGTTGAGGCTGCTCGTGCTCAAGACCGCGTGGCTGATGGACACCGTCGGCAACAAGGGCGCGCACGCCGAGATCCAGGCCATCAAGATCGCGACCCCGTCGACGGTGCAGTGGATCCTCGACAAGGCGATCCAGGTCCACGGGGCCGGCGGTCTTTCCCAGGACTTCGTGCTGGCCAACATGTACGCCCACATCCGCACCCTGCGGTTCGCCGACGGCCCGGACGAGGTCCACAGGAACGCCCTGGCGAAGAGCGAGCTGCGGCAGCAGGCGAAGGCGCGCGCGGCGCGGGCGTCGATGGCGCCCGACGGCCACGCGTAGGACGAGGACCCGTGCCCCGTTCCTGATGTCCGACGGGGCGGAGAGCGTAGGAGCGCGACGAGTCGCTCGTCAATATGAGCTATCCCCTTTGGACCGCCGGTGTCGTGAGGAGACCGGGGACCCCTAACGTGAGCCCATCCTCGACCAGGGGCCCCGGTGAGTTCGCCGTGCCGCGGAGCGGTCACTCGCGATGGGTAGGTGCAGTGGTGTGGCATGACACCGCCGGCACGCTTCCGGTCGACGTGGGAGCGGACCGCTTCTGATCAGGTCGAGACTCGAATCAGAGTCGAAGTAGAGAACAGTCGTCGACGGCAACTGCAGCGAACGGAGAACACTCGTGATTGTCGGAGTCCTCAAGGAAGCGCGGGCAGGTGAGAACCGCGTCTCGGCCACACCGGCCACGATCGAACCGATCCGCAAGCTGGGGTACGAGGTGGTCGTCGACTCCGGCGCGGGTGTCGCGGCGGGCTTCACCGACAGCGCCTATGAGGCCGCCGGTGCGACCGTCGGAGACGCGGCGGCCGCGGACGTGGTCCTCGGGGTCAACGCCCCGAGTCCCGCTCAGCTGGACGCGGTACGGCCGGAGGCGACGGTGATCGCGCTGTTCGCCCCGGCGTTCGACCCCGCGATGGTCGAGGAGCTGGGCCGCCGGCCGTTCACGGCGCTGTCGATGGACGCCGTGCCGCGCATCAGCCGGGCACAGTCAATGGACGTGCTGTCGTCGATGGCGAACATCGCCGGCTACCGGGCCGTCATCGAGGCCGCGCACGAGTTCGGGCGGTTCTTCACCGGCCAGGTGACCGCGGCGGGCAAGGTGCCGCCGGCGAAGGTGCTGGTCGCGGGCGCCGGTGTCGCGGGTCTGGCCGCGATCGGTGCGGCGGGCTCGCTCGGCGCGATCGTACGGGCGACCGACCCGCGGCCCGAGGTGGCCGACCAGGTCCGGTCGCTGGGCGGCGACTACCTGTCGATCGAGTCCCCCGAGGTCGAGGTCTCGAAGACGGGCTACGCCAAGGAGATGGGCGACGACTACAAGGCCCGCGAGGTCGAGCTCTACGCCGCGCAGTGCCGTGAGGTCGACATCGTCATCACCACCGCGCTGATCCCCGGGCGCCCCGCGCCGACGCTGATCACCGCGGAGATGGTCGCGAGCATGAAGCCGGGCTCGGTGATCGTCGACATGGCCGCCGCCAACGGCGGCAACGTCGTCGGCACCGTGAAGGGCGAGAAGATCGTCACCGAGAACGGCGTGACGATCATCGGCTACACCGATCTGGCCGGCCGGCTGCCGGCGCAGGCCTCGCAGCTGTACGGCACGAACCTCGTGAACCTGCTGAAGCTGATGACGCCGGACAAGGACGGCTGCCTGGTCCTCGACTGGGACGACCCGGTGCAGCGCTCGATCACCGTCGTACGCGAGGGCGAGTCGGCGTGGCCGCCCCCGCCGGTGCAGGTCTCGGCGGCCCCGGCCCCCGCGGCGGCGGCCGAGGCGAAGCCCTCGCCGGTGAAGGTGCCGATGACGGCGAAGCAGAGGTTCGGCGGTGTGGCCGTCGCCGCGCTGGCGCTGTTCCTCGCCGCCGGGTTCGCGCCGGCGGCGCTGCTGCCCCATGTGACGGTCTTCGTCCTCGCGATCGTGATCGGGTACTACGTGATCGGCCATGTGCACCACGCACTGCACACGCCGCTCATGTCGGTGACGAACGCCATCTCCGGGATCATCGTCGTCGGTGCCCTCCTGCAGATCGGGCATTCGAGCACGGCGGTCACGGTGCTGTCGTCCGTGGCGATCCTTCTGGCCAGTATCAACGTCTTCGGCGGCTTCGCGGTGACGCGTCGCATGCTCGCCATGTTCAACCGGAGCTGACATGTCTGCCACCATCGCCGCTCAGGCGGCCTACCTCGTTGCCGCGCTGCTGTTCATCCTCGCGCTGGCAGGACTCTCCAAGCACGAGTCCGCACGGCTCGGCAACGCCTTCGGCATGCTCGGCATGGGCGTCGCCCTCGTCGCGACGATCGTGCTCGCGATCGACGGCGACATCAGCACCGCGGGCCTCGGCCTGATGGCCGTCGCCATGCTGATCGGCGCACTGATCGGTCTGCAGCGGGCCCGGGGCGTCGAGATGACCGGCATGCCCGAGCTGATCGCGCTGCTGCACTCCTTCGTCGGTCTGGCGGCCGTGCTGGTCAGCTGGAACGGCTTCCTGAACGTCGAGCACGAACCCGAGGGCCACGAGGCCAAGGCCCTGGAAGCGCTCGGCACCCTCGGCATCCACCACGCCGAGGTGTTCATCGGCCTGTTCATCGGCGCGGTGACCTTCACCGGCTCCGTCGTCGCCTACCTGAAGCTCTCGGCGAAGATCAGCTCCAAGCCGCTCGTGCTGCCGGGCAAGAACGCGCTGAACCTGGGCTCGCTGGCCCTGTTCGTCGCCCTCACCGTGTGGTTCGTGATCACTCCGGAGCTGTGGCTCCTGATCGTCGTGACGGCCCTGGCGCTCGCCCTCGGCTGGCACCTGGTGGCCTCGATCGGCGGCGGTGACATGCCGGTCGTCGTCTCGATGCTCAACAGCTACTCCGGCTGGGCCGCCGCGGCCTCCGGCTTCCTGCTGGGCAACGACCTGCTGATCGTCACCGGCGCGCTGGTCGGCTCCTCCGGTGCCTACCTGTCGTACATCATGTGCAAGGCGATGAACCGCTCGTTCCTCTCCGTGATCGCCGGCGGCTTCGGCATCGAGGCGCCCTCCGGCTCGGACGTCGACTACGGCGAGCACCAGGAGATCACCGCCCAGGCGGCCGCCGAACTCCTCGGCGCGGCCCGGTCGGTGGTCATCACGCCCGGCTACGGCATGGCCGTGGCCCAGGCGCAGTACCCGGTCGCCGAGCTCACCTCGAAGCTGCGGGCGAAGGGCGTCGACGTACGCTTCGGCATCCACCCGGTCGCGGGCCGCCTGCCCGGCCACATGAACGTCCTCCTCGCCGAGGCGAAGGTGCCGTACGACATCGTCCTCGAGATGGACGAGATCAACGAGGACTTCGCCGACACCGACGTCGTCCTCGTCATCGGCGCCAACGACACGGTCAACCCGGCCGGCGCGGAGGACCCCAGCAGCCCGATCGCCGGCATGCCCGTCCTCACGGTCTGGGAGGCCAACAAGGTCATCGTCTTCAAGCGCTCGATGGCCTCCGGCTACGCGGGCGTACAGAACCCGCTGTTCTTCCGCGAGAACACCGCGATGCTCTTCGGCGACGCGAAGGCCCGGGTGGAGGACATCGTCGGCGCGCTCTGACCGGGAGTTTCCTTCTGCCGGATCATCGGATCGTCCCCGCGCGACGGACGAGCGGCCCCTCCTGAAGCAGGAGGGGCCCTTCACGGAAGGGCCCCTGCGCGCCGAACACCGCGCACGGCACGCAGGGCCCCTCCTGGCCGGCAACTCCGTGGCGGCGAGAGCCACTTCTCCGTCACGGGGCCGGTGGGAGTCAGTCAAGCAGTGGACGAACCACCGGGGCGATTGGATCGGGGCACAGAAAAAACCGGTCGGGAGCGGCTTCGGTGCAGTGGATCATCCAAGAGGAGAACAAGCCCTCGTGGTCCACATCTGCGAGGTAGTAGTCGACTTTTGTCTGGCTGGTGCGGTTCGTGGTGACGGAGTGCCGGTCCATCCGCAACCAGCTGGCCGGCTCCGTCACCGAGGTCTCGACCGGTGGCGCCATGGGTTCGGTGAAGGTCTCCGTCGCGGGCGGGGAACTGACCGCCGCGATCACCAAGGACGCCGTCGAGGACCTCGGCCTGGCTGCCGGGACCTCTGCCGTCGCCCTGATCAAGTCGACCGAGATCTCCCTCTCCGCCGCCTGACCGGGAGCCCCTGTGGTGCGCGAGGGCCGCGCTCCGTACGGAGCGCGGCCCTCGAGGGCTCACGGGCCCACGGACGGACGGTGTCGCCGGGCGTCGCGGCCGGGCATCCGGGCCGCCCACGGTGATCAGGGGGCGGAGGGGCTGCCCGTTCCCCCGATACGGGCAGTCCCTCGCGCTCCGTGCGACCCCGGATCCGTTACGGCTTCTGGAAGCCGGCGTCCCGGAGGATCTTCTGGCCCTCCGGCGAGGACAGCCAGGTGACGAACGCGGCGGCGGCCTCGGCGTTCTTCGAGTCCTTCAGGGGGGCCGCCGGGTACTGGGCGACGGCGTTCTGCGCGTCGGGGATCTCGACGGCGTCGACCTTGTCCCCGGCGCTCTCGGCGTCGGTCTTGTAGACGAGTCCGGCGTCGGCCTCGCCCAGCTCGACCTTGCTGAGCACCGCGCGGACGTTGGGCTCCTGGGAGACCGGCTTCACGGTGATCTTCTGGGCGTCGAGGATCTTCTTGCTGTACTTGCCGGCCGGCACCTCGGGCGCGGCGAGGACGACCTTGAGCTTGGTGTCCGCGAGGTCCTTGAGCTCGTCGACCTTGAAGGGGTTGCCCTTGCCGGTGGCGATGACGAGCCGGTTCTTCGCGATGACCGTCGGGGTGCCGGTGTCGGCCTTCACCTTGTCCATGCTCTTGGTGTCGGCGGTGACCAGGACGTCGGCGGGCGAGCCCTGCGAGACCTGGGCGACGAGCTCCTGCGAGCCGGCGAAGGAGAAGGTGAGCTTCGTGCCCGGGTGGGACTTCTCGTAGGCGGCGCCGGCCGTCTTGAACACGTCGGTGAGGGAGGCCGCGGCGAGGACGGTGAGGTCCGCCTTCGGCGCGGCGCCCGCCGAGCCGGAGGCGGTGGAGCCGGCGGTGTCCTTCTTGGTGTCGTCGTTCGACGAGCAGGCCGCGAGCGGGACGAGCAGGGCGGCGGTGAGGACGGCGGCGGCCGTACGGCGTCTGGTGGGCGTGCGGGTGAGGGACATGGGGGTCTGAACTCCTTGGGGGGACGAACGGAAAGTGCGGTGGGAGGCCGGCCGCGCCGACGGCCGAGGGTCCTGCGGTACTGCGTGAGGGGAATCAGGTGCGGTCGATGTGCACGCTGGTCGACTTCACGCGGGCGGTGGCCTGCATGCCGACTTCCAGTCCCCGTTCCTCCGCGGCCTCACGGGTGAGGCGGGAGGCCGGGCGGTGCGCTCCGGCCCGGAGGGCGACCCGGCCCGCTTCGGCCCGGCGCCGCGCGGTGTCGGGGCTCGCGCCCGGCAGATGTGCGGCCTGCCCGGTGGTGTAGGACTGCATATGCGACACCGTAGGGCGTAATCTCGCTCATCTGCAACAAAGTCGTTCGAGTCTCCATGGCGAATGCGAGGTGGCTTGGAGGAAGGGACGACGGGCTGGGTGCCGGCGGTGTCGAGGTCCTCGTCGTCCTCCCGGTCTACCGGTCCGCGCTCCGTGCCTTCCGGTCGAGGGCGAGCCAGACGCGGTCGCGGGTCACCGGCAGCTCGGTGAAGCGGATGCCCGTGGCGTCGCGCAGGGCGTTGGCGAACGCGGGGGCGACGGGGTTGAAGGGGCTCTCGCTCATCGACTTGGCGCCGAGCGGGCCGATCGCGTCGGACGTCTCCGTGAAGTGGACCTCGGTGCGCGGGACGTCCGCGTACTGGGGGAGCCGGTAGCGGCGGAAGGCGGCGGTGGTGACCTCGCCGCGGTCGTCGACCCGTACGGTCTCGAAGAGCGTGGCACCGAGGGCCTGGGCGACGCCGCCCTCGACCTGGCCGCGGCACTGCATGGGGTTCATGACCTTGCCGGCGTCGGCGGCGTGGACGCTGCGGAGGATGCGGATCTCCCCGGTCGCGGGGTCGACGGCGAGGCGGAACCACTGGGCGTTGAAGGCGACCGAGCGCGGTGAGCCGCCCCAGTGGCCGTCGGCCGCGAGTTCGTCCGTGGCGCCGAGGGCGTGCCCCGCCTCGTACAGCTCCTTGAGGGTGACCGTCCGTCCGGCGCAGTCCACGGACTCGGCGCCGAGTACGCACAGGTGCCGGGCCACCCCTGTGTGCCGGGCGGCCAGGGTGCGCAGCCGTTCCGCCAGGGAGGTCGCGGCGAGCAGGACGGCCTTGCCGGCGACGACGGTGCCGGCGGAGCCGAAGGCCCCGGTGTCGTGCCGCACGACGTCGGTGTCGGACTGGCGGACGGTGAGGCGGTCCTCGGTGGTGTGGAGGGCGCCGGCGGTGATCTGCTGGTGGACGGTGGTGGTGCCGTTGCCGAACTCGGCGGTGCCGACGGCGATGTCGTACGTGCCGTCCTCCAGGAGCGAGACGCGGGCGTCGGCGTAGTGGCCGCCGGGCGGGCCCGTGGCGATCATCGCCATGCCGGTGCCCTGCCCGACCAGCCAGCCCTCGGGAGCCTCCTCCGTACTGCGGTCCTCGGCGATGGCCTTCCGCACGACGGAGAGGCACTGGTCGAGTCCGTAGGAGGCGATGTGCAGGTCCTCCTCCTCGCCGATCGGACTGTGCATCGCTTCACCCGGCCCGATGACGTTCTTCTCGCGGAAGACGAGGGGGTCCATGCCGAGGCGCCGGGCCAGTTCGTCCATCACGGACTCGACGGCGAAGGTGACCTGGCCGAGGCCGTAGCCCCGGAAGGCGCCCGCCGGAACGACGTTGGTGTAGACGGAGTAGGCGTCGACCTTCTTGTGCGGGGCGCGGTAGACGGCGAAGGACTCGCCGACGCTGTGGAACATCACCGCAGGACCGTGATTGCCGTACGCGCCCGTGTTGGACACGACCCGCATCTGGACGGCCGTCAACGTTCCGTCCTCGCGCGCCCCGACCTTGATGCCGATGGTGAACGGGTGACGGGTGGTCGCCCCGTAGAACTGCTCGGCCCGGGTGTACTCCAGCTTCACCGGCCGGCGCAGCCTGAGGGCGGCCAGGGTGACGACGTCCTCGGTGAGCATCTCCTGCTTGCCGCCGAAACCACCGCCGACCCGGCCCGCGACCACCCGCACCTCGTCCTCCGGCAGACCGTAGAGGGCGCAGAGCGCCCGCCGCGTGAGGAACGGGGTCTGCGTGGAGGAGCGGACGGTGAGCCGCTCCCCGCCGCCGTCCTCCTTCGGCTCGAAGTACGCGACGCAGCCGTGGGTCTCCAGACTGGCGTGCTGGACGCGCTGCGTGCGGAAGGTCTCCTCGTACACGACGTCCGCCTCGGCGAAGCCGGCCTCGACCGAGCCGATCTCTCCGTGGACCTCGCCCGCGACGTTGTTCTCGACCCGGGCGATGCGCACCTCCGGTCCCTTGCCGGCGTGGACGACGGGGGCGCCGGGACGCATCGCCTCCTCCGGGTCGGTGACGTACGGGAGTTCCTCGTACGTCACCTCGATGCGGCGGCAGCCCTCCTCGGCGGCCCGCTCGCTGTCGGCGACGACCGCCGCGACCCGCTGGCCGACGTACCGGACGACGTCGTCCAGGACCCGGGTGTCGTCGGGGTCCTCGGTGGGGTGCTCGTGGCGGGCGGAGGAGTACAGCGTCGCCGGTGCGTCCTCGTGCGTGAGGACGGCGACCACTCCGGGGACGCGCAGGGCGGCCGCGGTGTCGATCGCGGCGATCCGGGCGTGCGGGTGGGGGGAGCGCAGCAGCTTCATGTGGAGCAGGCCGGGGACCTCGACGTCGAAGGTGTAGCGGGCGGTGCCGGTGACGACCTGCGGACCGGCCGGCGCGCCGACGTTCCGCCCCACGGCCTGTCCCGCGCAGGGCCGTTCGGTGTGCCGCACGCCCCGCACCGCGTCCTCGATCGCCCGGTAGCCCGTGCACCGGCAGATGTTGCCCTTGAAGGCGCGGGGCAGGTCGTCGAGCTTGCCGTCGTCGTGCGCGGAGCCCCGCTCCGCCTCCAGCGCCGCCGTCGTCATCAGGAATCCGGCGGTGCAGAAACCGCACTGGTACCCCTGTGCGTCGAGGAACCTCTGTTGTACGGGGTGGAGTTCGCCGTCCCGGGAGGCCAGTCCCTCCACGGTGGTGACGGAGCGGCCCTCCGCCCGTACGGCCGGATACAGGCAGCTGTGCACGGGCTCGCCGTCGACGTGGACGGTGCAGGCGCCGCAGTCCCCGGCGTCGCAGCCCTTCTTCACTCCGAACCAGCCGCGCTCGCGGAGATAGGTGCGCAGGCACTGGCCGCCGCGCGGCTCGGTGTCGAACGGAAGGCCGTTGACGTGGAGTTCGAAGCTCATCGGGAACCTTCCTCGGGGCCGTGGGACGTGGCGAGTTCGCGGCGGACCTCTTCGGCGAGACGCAGCCCCATGTGTCGTCGCCATTCGGGCAGTCCGTGGATGTCGTCGAACCACTCGGCGGGCGCGACCGCGGTGTCGATCGCGGTACGCAACCGGTCCGCGTCCGGCGGCAGCGGGAACCAGAACCGGAACGGCCGTACGGTCGCGGCGCTGACCGTCACCGCCAGCGAGCCGTCCACCGGGTCGAGCGTCCCGACGACCAGCGCGCCGGAACGGCCGAGGCCGTACAACGAGGCCTGCCGGAACGCCGTACGGCACTCCAACGCCCGGCCCGGCAGGGTCACCGAGCGCAGCAGCTCGCCTTCCGCGAGGTCCTTGACGCCCGCGCCGGTGATGAAGTCGACGACCTTCACCTCGCGCAGCGAGCCGTCCTGCGCCCGGAGCAGACACGTGCCGTCGAGCGCGGCGGCGAGCGAGATCAACGGCCCGGCGGGCAGGCCGTTGCACAGGTTCCCGCCGACCGTCGCCATGTTCCAGATCTTGAACGAGGCGAGGAAGGCCCGGCAGCACTGCTCGAACAGCGGTGCCGCGGGAGCGTCCAGGAACCGCCGCCCGAAGCGGGACAGTTGGGCGACGGTGCACGTCGCCGCGATCTCCAGCGAGCCGTCCTCGTGCCGGGTGAGCGGTTCCCAGCCCATCCGGCTCAGGTCGACCAGCCGGCGCAGATGCGGCTGCGGTTCGGAGAAGAGGTACGTGCCGCCGCCGAGCCAGGCATCGCCCGGCCGCCACGGTTCGTGCCGGCGCGCGTCCCTCACGTCCGCGATCGTGTTCAGGTCCATCTCTCCCCATGCCTTCCGACCGGTGCACTCCGACCGGTGCCTTCAGGCCAGTGAAGCCGGGGGAGAGCGGCGGCACGACTGGACGGGAAGCCGGAAAACGTCCACCTCGCAGAGCCGTGCCCTGGAGAATCAACCAAGAGCTGTTTTGCGTCCAGAATCTGGCATCTACGATGTCTCATCTCGTATTCGCCTCGTGAATGTGAGTGCGGGCCTGTCCCGCGACCTCACTGGGAGCCTCTGATGCACGTCGACCATCTCCTCCGTCTCGACCGTCTGGACCTCTCCCTCGTCTGGGGCGACGAGGCCTTGCTCGGCCAGGAGATCGGCGGCGTGACGGCGACCGATCTGGAGGATCCGGCACGGTTCCTGCAGCCGGGGGAGATCGTCCTCAGCGGACTCGTGTGGTGGAGCCGGGACGGCGATCCGGACAAGACCGAGCGCTTCGTCTCCGCTCTGCGCGAGGCGGGCGCGGTGGCGTTGCTCGCGGGGGAGGAGACCCACGGGGAGGTGCCGCGGGAGCTGGCCGAGGCGTGCCGCGCGCACCGCGTCCCCCTGATCGCCGTGCCGGCGCACACGACCTTCCGCACGATCACCGAAGCGGTCTACCTCCGGCAGTGGAGCGAGCTCAGCCGACGGCCCACGGACCACTTCGCGTTGCCGGAGAACGTCCGCCTCGACCTCGACCGCGCGCTGGAGAACGGCGCGACGACGGGTGAGCTGCTCGGCCGGGCGTTCGCCCATCTCGGCGCGCCCGCCTGCCACTTGCTGACCGGCAGCGGCCGCACGGTCGCCCGGACCGGTGCCGCCCGGACGGAGCTGCCGGCGCGGCGGGCCGCGGAAATCGTGCGCGGCGACCACGGCACGACGGTACGCGTCGAGACCGACGGCACGGTCTACGACACCTGGCACCTCCACCTGCCCGAGGCGGGCCAGGTGCCCCCGCGGGTCCTCCAGGAGATAGCTGAACTCCTCGGCCGTCACCGGCGCCGGCAGGACCGGAACCGGGCGGCGAGCGGTGCGGCGTTCACGGAGCTCGTGGACGCGGTGGGTGCCCCGCGCTTCGACGCCCACCGCGTGCGGGGCGCGTTGGCCTCGTGCGGCCTTGCCGACGGAGACGCGTACACCGTGGTCGTCACGGCGGCGGAGCCGCACGGGGAAGGCGGTGCCGCCGGCGTCGCCGCGCTCACGGAGGCACTGCGTCACCTGCCGTCCGTCGCCTTCGCGGTCGCCGACGGCCCCGGCGGTGAGACCGTCGCGGTCGTCGCGCACGGCAGGGAGACGGCGCCGGGCGTACGGGAACGGCTGGGCGACGTATGGCCGTTGATCCACGCCTGCGGCCCCGACACCACCCTGCACGCCGGTGTGAGTGAGCCCGCCGCAGCACCCGAGGGGTTGAACACCGCGCTGACGCAGGCCCGTTACGCCCTGGCCGCGGCCCGCACCGCGGCGCCGTCGGCGCCGCGCGTCGCCGGGCTCGGTGACCTCGACGGTCTCGGCAGGCTGATGGCCGGCATCCCCGTCGACGTACGGAACGTGTACCGCGAGACCGTCCTGGGACCGCTCCTCGGCGCCGGCCGGGGGTCGAGCACGATGCTCCTGGAGACCCTGGAGGTCTTCCTGGCGCACGACTGCTCGTGGGCGAGGACCGCCGAGGCCCTCCACGTGCACGTCAACACGGTCCACTACCGCGTCGAACGCATCGAGGCCCTCACCGGCCGGGACCTGTCACGGCTCGAACACAAGGTGGACATGCGCGCGGCACTGCTCTGCCTCTGACGGGCCTGTGACGGTCCTTTGGCGGTCCGCGCGCCGGAAACGGTCAGGGCAGGTCGATGTGCACGCTCGTCGACTTCACCCGGGCGGTGACCGTGACCCCGACGTCGAGCCCCAGCTCCTCCACGGCCTCCCGCGTCACCAGCGAGACCAGCCGGTGCGGGCCGGACTGGACCTCCACCTGCGCGGCCACGTCGTCGACCTTCACCCCCGTGACGATCCCCACGAAGGAGTTCCGGACGGAGGTCGACACGTCGTCCTCCGGAACCGCGTGGAGCCCGGCGCCCCGCTCCCGCGCGAAACGGGCCAGGGCCGTCCCCTCGATCACCCGCTTGCCGGCCCCGTCCCGCTCCATGGCGAGCTTGCCGCCGTCCGCCCACCGGCGGACGGTCTCCGAACTCACTCCGAGCAGCCGCGCTGCCTGCCCAATGCTGTATGACGGCACAGCCGCACTCTAGGTCACGCATCAGGGCGGCGACGAGTTTCATCCCCGGGCCCCGGGACGGAAGCGGATCAGTCGCCCGACATTCCCCAGAAGACCAGGCCGGAGACTTCCTTGTGGTCGTCGAAAACGGGGGCACAGCATCCCGAACCCCGGAACATGGGGGGGAAGGCCGGAGGCGGACGTCCGGTGGACCTCCTCGATTCTCGCGCGCGTGGGAGAGGGGTCGCCGAAATACTCGGCCAATTCCTCGGCGGTCACCATGCGCGCGGCGCCGTCCTCAAGGCCTGACCACCCGCCCGGCTCGGGGTCAGCGTCGCACCAGCTCCATTCCGTCGGCGACGACGACTCCGTCGTGCAGGACCGTGCGGTCGGTGCCACGGTCCATCACGGCACTGGTCGGGGTCTCGCCGTCGACGAGCAGCAGGTCGGCCCGGTCGCCGACGGCCAGGCCGGGCCGGTCGGCGAGGCCGGTGAGACCGGGGACGTCGTGGCTCATGATCGAGGCGCCGCCCATGGTCGCGACGGCCAGCGACATCTCGATCAGTTCGTCACGGCGGAAGTTGTTGGTGAAGGCCAGCTGCCAGGTGCGGTCGAGCATGTCGCAGTTGCCGTACGGGCTCCAGTAGTCGCGCTGGCCGTCCTCGCCGAGGCCGACCCGTACGCCCGCCTCCGTCAGTGCCACGAGGGACAGCCGGCCGCGGTCCGGCGGTGCCACCGTGGCCATCGCGATGTCGAGTTCGGCGAAGTCGTCGATGATGCGGCGGCTCACGGACTCGGAGATCGAGCCGAGTTCGTACGCGTGGGACATCGTGACCTTGCCCTGCATGCCCAGGGCCCGGGTGCGCTCCAGGACCAGGTCGGTGGAGAACACGCCCAGGTGCCCGGGCTCGTGCAGATGGATGTCCACCTCGACCTGGTACTTCTCGGCAAGCCCGAACACGACGTCCAGGTGCCCCTTGGGGTCCCGGTCGAGCGTGCACGGGTCGATCCCGCCGATCACCTCGGCCCCCGCCTTCAACGAGGCCTCCAGATGGTCGGCGGTGCCCTTCTCGCGGAGGATGCCGGCCTGCGGGAACGCCATGACCTGGACCTCGGCCTGCCCGGCGAACTTCTCCTTCGCGGCCATCACGGCGTCGAACTTCTCGAGCTTGCAGTCCACGTCCACCTGGGCGTACGAGCGCACGCGCGTGGTGCCGCGGGCGATCATCCGCTCGAGCGTCCCGGCCACCCGCTCCTGGAGCGGCACCTCGGCGGAGCGCCAGTTCTCCCGGTCGTTGAGCATCATCGTCCACACCCCCGGGCCGCCGGTGTGCGGCCGGAACGGCAGGCCGATCCTGGTCGAGTCCAGGTGCACGTGCACGTCGCTGAACGACGGCAGCAGCAGCCGGCCCCGGCCCTCCACCACCTGGCCGGCCCGCTGCGCGGCCGACTGCGCGGCCGACTGTGCCGCCGGGGCGTGCGGGCGGATCGCGGCGATGCGGGCGCCGGACAGCTCGACGTCGCTGCGCTCTCCGCCCCAGGGGCGTACGTCACGGATCAACAAGGAAATCACCTTTCGGTAGCGCGAGGAGGCTCAACGGGTCGCCGCGGTCAGCGCCGCGGCGACGGCCTCGGTGTGGTGGCAGGCGATGTCACGGCGCGGCACCTCGCCGGAGCACAGCTCCCGCTGCTCCGCGTCGAGGCGCGGATGCACCGGGCACCGGGACCGGAAGACGCAGCCGCGCGGAGGGTCGGCGGGGCTGGGCAGATCGCCGACCAGCCGGATCCGCCCGCCGCGGTCCGCCGCCGGGTCCGCCTGCGGGACGGCGGACAGCAGCGCCCGGGTGTAGGGGTGCCGCGGGGAGCGGAAGACCTCCTCGGTGTCACCGTGCTCCATGATCCTGCCCAGGTACATCACCGCGACCCGGTCGGCGAAGTGCTTGACCACGGACAGGTCGTGGGCGATGAAGACGTACGCCACCCCGGTGTCCCGCTGGATGTCCTCCAGGAGGTTGATCACCTGCGCCTGCACGGAGACGTCGAGCGCGGACACCGGTTCGTCGCAGATGATCAGCTGCGGGTCCAGGGCGAGCGCCCGGGCGATGCCCACGCGCTGCTTCTGGCCGCCGGAGAACTCGTGCGGGAAGCGGTTGTAGTGATCGGGACGCAGCCCGACCCGGTCCATCAGGTCCCGCACCCTGGCCTTGACGCCGCCGGGCGGGGTGATCTTCTGCGCCAACAGGGGCGCGGCGATCGCACTGCCGACGGACTGGCGGGGGTTGAGCGAGGACGACGGGTTCTGGAAGACCATCTGCACCCGGCGCCGGTACTCCTGGAGGTCCGACCCGCGGAGTTCGGAGATCTCCCGGCCGTCGAGCCGGATGCTCCCGGACGTGGGCTCCAGGAGCCGCATGAGCAGCCGGCCGGTGGTCGACTTGCCGCAGCCGGACTCCCCGACGAGCCCGAGGGTCTGTCCCGCGTCGACCGAGAAGCCGACGCCGTCGACGGCCTTGATCACGCCGCCGCCGGACCTGAAGCCGCCGGACCGGAAGGCGCCGGAGCGGATCGGGAAGTGCTTGGTCAGGTCGGTGACCTGCAGCAGCGGTGTCATCGGGCCACCTCCTGGGCCGGTTCCTGAGCGTTCAGGTGGCACCGCGACGGGTGCCCCTCGGGGCCGGCCGGCACGGGCCGCCGGTCGGCACAGGCCCCGTCGGGCACCAGGTGCGCCTTCGGGCAGCGGTCGGCGAACAGACAGCCCTCGGGCAGCGCGAGCAGCGACGGCGGGAAGCCCGGGATCGGCGTGAGCCGCCCGGACGTGCCCGCCAGCGACGGCATCGAGGCAAGGAGACCCTGGGTGTACGGGTGCCGGGGATCGCCGAACAGGTCGGCCACCGTCGCCTGTTCCACGCACTCCCCGCCGTACATCACCACGACCCGGTGGCACACCTCGGCGACCACGCCGAGGTCGTGGGTCACCAGGATCACCGAGGTCCCGGTCTCGGCCTGCAGCTCGTTCAGGAGGTCCAGGATCTGGGCCTGCACGGTGACGTCGAGCGCGGTGGTCGGCTCGTCGGCGATCAGCAGCTCGGGTTCGCAGACCAGCGCCATGGCGATCATCGCGCGCTGCCGCATGCCGCCGGAGAACTCGTGCGGATACGCCGCGTAGCGCCGCTTGGGGTCGGGGATCCCGACCCGGCCGAGCATGTCGACGGCGACCGCCGCCGCGGCCTTCTTCGACACGTCGTGGTGCACCCGGTACGCCTCGGCGATCTGCACGCCGACCGGGTAGAACGGATGCATCGCCGACAGCGGATCCTGGAAGATCATGGCGATCCTCTTGCCGCGGTAGGGACGCATCTGCGCCTCCGTCAGCGGAACGAGGTCCTGCCCGTCCAGGAGGATCCGCCCGGTGACGGTGGCCGAGGTGTCCTTGAGCAGTCCCATCAGGGCCTGGCTCGTGACGGTCTTCCCGGAGCCGGACTCGCCGACGATGCCGACGGTCTCGCCCCGGCGCAGGGTGAGGTCCATGCCGTTGACCGCGTGCACCACGCCGTCGTCGGTGGGGAAGCTCACCCGCAGATCCCGGATGTCCAGCAGGGGCGCGCCTTCGTTCACGGCCATCAGGCAACCCTCACTCGCGGGTCGATCACCGCGTACGCGGCGTCGACCACCACGTTGGCGACGATGATGAAGAACGCGGCCATCATGGTGATGGCCATGGTGACCGGCAGGTCGCCGGCCTGTGCGGCGTGCACCGCGGTGAAGCCGACGCCCGGCACCGAGAAGATCTGCTCGGTGAGCACGGCCCCGCCGAGGAGGAGGCCGATGTCCAGGCCGAGCATGGTGACCACGGGGGTGATGCCGGCCCGCGCCCCGTGCCGGAGCACGATGTTCCGCCGGGACAGGCCCTTGGCGCGGGCGGTGCGCATGAAGTCCTCGCCGAAGGTCTCCAGCATGTTGCCACGGGTGACCCGGATGTACTGCGCGCTGAACAGCACCGCCAAGGCCACCCAGGGCAGCAGGTAGTTCAGGATCCAGCCGCCGGGGCCCGCCCCGCCGAACGGCGAGGCGATCTCGTTCGTGGTGAACGGCAGCACGCCCAGGGTGCTGACGAAGCACAGCAGCAGCAACAGGCCGGTCACCGGGATCGGCAGGGACACGCCGACCGAGGCGGCCCCGACGATCAGCTTGTCCGTGAAGCGGTCCTTGCGCAGCGCGGCGAGCAGACCCAGGCCGACGCCGGCGACGGTCCACAGCAGGATCGCACCGACGGCCACCGACAGCGTGTACGGCAGGGCCCGCGCGATGATGGCGGTGACGTCCTCGTTGGTCTGGAACGACTTGCCGAGACACGGCCAGTCGCACAGGGTCTCGGCGCCCGGCGCCCCGACCGCGCGGCTGTCGAGCAGCCCCGACATGTAGGTGACGTACTGGGTGAGGAAGGGCTCGTCCATCCCGAGGGCGACCCGGGCCTCGGCGATGCGGTCAGGGGTGCACTCCTGACCGCAGGCCGCCGCGGCCGGGTCCGCCGGTCCGAGCTGGAACAGGCTGAACGTCACGAAACTGATGACGACCAGCAGGGCGATCATCGCGGCGAACCGCCGCAGGAGGAAACCGGTCATCAGCGTGCGACGCCGACGGTCGACAGGTCGATCGAGCCGAAGAAGTAACCCACCTGCGCGCCGCGGACCTTGGAGCCGACCACGCTGTTGGTGAAGCTGCGCACCAGCGGGACCAGCGGGTAGTCCTGCATGGTCCTGTCGAACAGGGTGGCCCACTTCTTGCCCAGCTCCTCGCTGGACCCGTTGGCGCCGCGCAGTTCGTACATCTCGCGGGAGATCTCCGGGTCGAAGTAGCGCGGGATGTTGGAGAAGCCGTACGTCCTGCCGTCCAGGCTCGGCCCGATGTTCGGGTCGACGGTGGTGCGGACCGAGCCGCTGTCCGCGCCGCCGCACCAGCCGCTGCGGGCGATGTCGGGCATGTTCTCGCCGGCGAGGACGGTGTAGTAGTTGGCGGACGGGATCGGGCGCAGCTGCAGGTCGATGCCGAGCTGCTTGAGGTTCTGCTGCAGCGTGGTGCCGACGTTCTTGTACTTGGGGGTGGCGTCGGCGTACCCGTACACCAGCGTCTTGGGGACCTGCTTGCCCGCGAGGAGCTTCCTGGCCTCGGCGAGCTTCGGGCGGCCCGTCGGGTCGAGGTCGGTGTGCTGCTCGACGTACCCGCGCTGGGACGGGTTGATGTACGACTGGGCGAGCTGGCCGAACCGGTTGCCGCCGTACTGCAGTTGGACGGCCTGGCGGTCGATGGCGAGCGCGATCGCCTTGCGCACCTGCGGGTCCTTGATGGTCTCGGTGTTGAAGTTCAGCACGTCCGTGCAGCCGAGCAGGCCGGACGCGGTGCGCTTCGCGACCTCGGGGGCGTCGAGCTCGGCCGCGTCGGAGGCCTGGAGGCCGCCGGCGCTGTCCAGGGTGATCGCCGTCGGGTCCGAGTCGGCGAGCAGCTGCCGGCTGATGGTGGCCTGGGCGGTGGAGAGGCTGAAGGTGAACGTGTCCGGCAGGGCCGGCCGGTTCGGGTCGGTCGCCGGGTCCCACTGGTCGTTGCGGACGAGCTTCATCGAGCGGCCGCGGTCGTACGACTTGATCTTGTACGGGCCGGACGACACCGGGTGGTTGGTGTAGTCGAGCTTGGTGTCCCCGGCGCGCGGCACCGGCGCCGTGTTCGACCGCGAGACCAGGGCGGGGAACTCGGCGAAGGGCTGCTTGAGGTGGAAGACGACGGTGCGGTCGTCCGGGGTGTCGATCCCCTCGAAGTCGCCGTCGCTGTACGGGCCCTTGTAACCGTCGTCGGCCAGGGCGGAGTTCAGCTCCTGCGGCGCCTGGGTGTAGACGTCGCGGGCGTAGGTGCGCTCGACGCCGTACTTGATCTCCTTGCTGGTGATCGGCGTGCCGTCCTCGAACTTCAGCCCCGGCTTCAGGGTGTACGTCCAGGTCAGGCCGTCGGCCGAGGCCTTGCCCAGGTCGGTGGCCAGGTCCGGCACGATCGTCGGGGGCTTGCCGGCGGTCTCCTTGGCCATCGTCAGGGTGCGGTAGTACAGCTGGCCCACGTTGGCGGTCTGCACGTAGTTGCTGTTGCCGGGGTCGAGGGTCTGGAAGTCCGAGGACATCAGGACGTCGATGTTGCCGCCCTTGCCGGTGAAGCCCTTCCCGACGTGGACCGGCTCGAAGGTGTCGGCCCCCTTGCCGGAACCGGGCCCCGAGCCGGAGCCGGGGGCGGGCTTGGCGCCGCTGCAGGCGCTCAGGGCGAGTCCGGCGCTCATGGTCAGGGCGAGCGCGATCGTGGTGCGTCGATTCACTGCGTCTCCTTGTGGACGGAGGGGGGAGGGAGGGCGCGTGGGGATGAGCGGGGGTTCAGCCGCGGGAGGACCTGGGGTCCAGGGCATCGCGGATCGCGTCGCCGAGGAGGTTGAAGGCGAGCACGGTGATCACCAGCGCGCCGGCCGGGACGGCGAGGAACCACGGGTCGGACAGGTACCAGTTGCCGGCCTGGGCCGCGTTGAGCATCTGGCCCCAGGACGGCGTCGGGTCCTTGACCCCGACACCGAGGAACGAGAGGGCCGCCTCCGCGGTGATGTTGGTGGGGATCATCATGGTCGCGTAGACCAGCACCACGCCCATCACGTTCGGGATGATCTGCCGGAGGATGATGCTCCGCCGGGACGCCCCGTACGCCCGGGCGGCCTCGACGAACTCCTGCTCCCTGAGGGAGAGCACCTGGCCCCGTACGACCCGGGCCAGGTACGCCCAGCCGAAGAAGCCGAGGATGATCACCAGCGAGGCGATCGGCAGCAGACTGCCCGAGTCGAGGGCGGTGCCGCCGAGCCGGGACTGCATGATCGGGGTCAGCGACAGGACCAGGAGCAGGTGCGGGAAGGCCAGGAACAGGTCCATCACCCGGCTGATCACCATGTCGACCTTGCCGCCGAAGTATCCGGCGGCGGCGCCGATCACGGTGCCCAGGACCACCGACACCACCGTGGACAGCAGCGCGATGGTCAGGGAGATCCTCGCGCCGTAGGCCATGCGGGCGAAGATGTCGCGGCCGAGCCCGGGTTCGAGGCCCAGCCAGTGCTCACCGGACGGGAAGCGGTAGTACTCCAGCGGAAGGCCCGGTGTGTAGAACTCGTCGAGGTAGTCGGGTCCGGTCCGGGATGTGAACGGATCCTGTCCCTCGACGGCCACCAGTACGGGGGCCAGGACCGCGAACAGCACGATCAGGGCCACCACGATCAGGGCGGTGACGGCGATCCGACTGCGCCGGATCCGCAGCCACGCCGTGCCGAGCAGCGAGCGGGCGGCGGCGGCCTCGGGAGCGGGCGGGGGGCCGGCCTTCGGGGCCGCGGGGTGTTCCGTACGGCTCGGCGACTCATGCAGATCCGTCACGTCGGTCCTTCGGCGTTCGGGGGAGGGGATGGCCGGGACGGTATACCAGAAGGAGGGGTTGTCAACAGGGTCCGGCGCCATCCAGGGCTATTGGCCAGTTGTAGGCGCTCTGTTCGCAAGTTGTGACTTCCAGTTCTGTATACCAATGCCTACGATGGCGGCCCCGTCGACGGTCCTCAGGAGGTCGTATGCGCACCCGCTGGCGTGCCCGCCACGTACTCGCCCACCAGGACGGCGGTCATGCACTGCTGCGGGACGGCGAGGTGGTGTGGGAGGACGACGTCATCGTGTACGTCGGCCCGCGCTACGACGGCCCGGTCGACGAGGACCGCGACCTCGGCCACTCCCTCGTCATGCCGGGCCTGATCGACCTCGACGCGCTCACCGACGTCGACCACCTCGTGCTCGACTCGTGGCACGGTCCCGAGCACGGCGGCGGGCTCCAGTGGTCGCAGGACTACTTCACCCACCGTCGCCGCGACGTGTTCACCCCCGAGGAACGGAACACGATCCGCGAGTACGCGCTGGTGCAGCTCGCGCTGCACGGCATCACCACGTACATGCCGATCGCCTCCGAGGTGCACAGCGCCTGGGCCGAGCCCTACGACGAACTCGTCGCGATGGCCGAGACCTCGCGCCGCCTCGGGCTGCGCGGCTACCTCGGCCCGGCCTACCGCTCCGGCGTCAACGTGGCACTGCCCGACGGCAGTCGGGACGTGGCCTTCGACGAGGAGCGGGGCCGCGCCGGACTGCGGGACGCCGTCCGGTTCCTCGACCACCTCGACAAGCTCTCCGATCCGCTGCTGACCGGTGTGCTGCTGCCCTGCCGCATCGAGACCCTCACCGAGGAGCTGCTGCGCGAGACCGCGGCCACGGCCCGCCGTCGCGACGTCCTCGTCCGGCTGCACGCCCTGCAGGGCACGGTCGAACGGGACCTGGTCATGGACCGGCACGGCATGACGCCCCTGGAACTGATCGGCAGCACCGGCCTGTTCGGCACGCGGCTGCTCGTGCCGCACACCGTGCTCGTGGACCGGCACCCCGACGTGCACGGCGAGGACCGCGGCGATCTGGCTGCCCTTGCCCGCGCCGGGGTGTCCGTCGTGCACTGCCCGCAGACCTCCCTGCGGTACGGGGACGTGCTGCACTCCTTCGGCACGTACCGGAGGGCCGGCATCAACCTCTGCCTCGGCACCGACTCCTTCCCGCCCGATCTGATCCGCGGCATGGACGTCGGCGTCCACCTCGCCAAGGTCGTCGACGGCCGGCTGGACGCGGCACCCGTCGAGCAGTACGTCGAGGCCGCCACGCTCGGCGGGGCCCGCGCCCTGGGCCGCGCCGACCTGGGCCGGCTCCGGGCCGGCGCCCAGGCGGATCTCGTCGCCTTCGAGCTCGGCGACATCCGCGACGGCGTGCAGGACGACCCCGTCCGCACGTTCCTGCTCAGCGGCACCGCACGGCAGGCCACGAACTCCGTCGTCGCCGGCCGTCCCGTCCTCGTCGACCGCGGCATCCCCGGAGTCGACCTGCCCGCCCTGCAGGAGCGGGCGCAGGGCCTGTTCGAGAAGATGCGGGCGGCGTACGGCGAACGCGACGTCCTGCGCCGGGACGCCGACACGCTGTTCCCGCCGACCTTCCCGCCCTTCCGGGCGGGAGCGTGACCGCTCAGCGCGACGACGGCACCCCCTCACGGTCCGAGCCTGCTGTCACCTCTGCATCGCCCGGGCCTGGCGCCACCCCCTCACCGCCCGGGCTCGCCGCCACCTCTGCGTCGCCCGAGCCCGCTGCCATCTCTGTGCCGCCCGAGCCCGCTGCCATCTCTGTGCCGCCCGAGCCCGCTGCCACCTCTGTGCCGCCCGAGCCCGCCGCCGTCCTGCACGTGGACCGTGCCGAAGCGCTCCTGCGTGCGCGCATCCACTCCGGCGCCTACGCCCAGGGCGCCCGGCTGCGCGAGCGCGAGCTGTCGGAGACCCTCGGCGTCTCCCGCATCCCCGTCCGCGAGGCCCTCGTACGACTCGCCGCCGAAGGCCTCGTCGTCCTCTCGCCCCGGCGCGGAGCCAGCGTGCGCCGCCTCACCCTCAGAGACGTCGACGAGCTCTTCGACCTGCGCCTCAGCCTGGAGGTGTTCGCCGCCCGCCGTGCCGCCGAGATCGCCGCACGCGGGGGCGAACACCCCGCCCTGCAACGGATCATGGACCAGGCGGAAGAAGCCACCCGGCGCGACTCCGCCGACGACATCGCCGCCGCGAACACCGCCTTCCACGCCGAGATCGTCACCATGACCGGCAACCGGCTGCTGCAGGCCTCGCTCCAGCCCTCCCTCGGCCTGATGCACTGGCTCTTCCGGATCACCTCCGCCGACGCAGGACCCCGCGTTTACTGCGAGGAGCACAAACAGCTCTGCCACGCCGTCTACTCCGGCCGACCGCAGCTCGCCGAGGCCCTGGCCTACGCCCACATCGACATCCGCCGCGAACCCACCCTGCGGAGCCTCAGCGGCTTACTGCCCGCGGAGTGACGCGGGCGGGGCGGTACCCAGCCGCTCGATCTCGACGGAGACCGCCTCCCGCACCAGTTCGCGGGCATGGGCCAGCGGCAGCGCGCCGCTGAGCCAGCGCGTGCTGAGTCCCTCCAGGAGGCCGGTGAGCCGCTCCGCGGACGCCGTGAGGACCGGCGCGGGAGCCGTGGGCCGGACGCAGCTCAGGAGGTCCGCGACATCGTGGATCCAGGCCAGCGTGGCCCTGGCCAGATCTCCGCGCAGCTCGGGCTCGAAGATCGCGCTGGCGCGCAGTTCGCCCCACGCCGTGCTGTTCTCGCGGACTTCGGGAACGTCCTGGAACTCCAGGAGGAGGGACCGCTCCAGCTCCTCCCTGGCGTCGCACGGTCCGGCGGCGCCGTCTCCCCCCGACGTGTACCGGTCGGCCTGCTCGCTGATGAACTCCAGGGTGTGGCGCAGGACGCCGGCACGGTCCTTGAAGTGGTAGTAGATGAGCGCGGTCGACACCTCGGCCTCGGTCGCGAGCTCCTCCATGCGCAGCCCGCGGACCCCTCGCCGCGCGATGACGCGCGCGGCGGCTTCCAGGATGGCCCTTCGGCGGTCCGTCGCCACGTGATCCCCCTCGTGAGTGGTCTGAACCACCAGTGTCACACAGTGACTGAATCTTCAGTCATCATCTCACGATCATTGACTGAATTTTCAGTCTGCGACATCCTGCGTGCAACACCCGCCCCTTCCTCCCAGGCAGGAGTCCCATGGACACGCCCACGACGTCCCGACGCCGGCTGCTCCAGATCGGAGCGGCAGCTCTGCCGCTCGCGGCCCTCGGGTCGGCACTGCCCACCGTCGCCCGCGCCGCCACCGGCCCTTCCGGCGCCACGCTGCGGATGCCCGCGGAGCACGACCGCCACGTACGGACCTTCATGGCCTGGCCCGCCCTGTCCTCGGTCTGGGGCCCGTATCTCGCCGGCGTCCGCCGTGACATCGCGCGCGTGGCCGACGCGATCTCCCGCTACGAGCCCGTCGCGGTGCTCGCCCGTCCCGGGCAGGCGGCCGACGCCCGGTACCAGTGCGGAGCCGGGGCCTACTACGGCATCGAGGTCGTCGAGACAGCCAACGACGACCTGTGGATCCGGGACTTCGGACCCACCTTCGTGGTCGCCCCCGGCGCCGTCGCGGGCGTGGACACCAACTTCAACGGCTGGGGCAAGACCGGCACCAGCTACTACCAGCCCTACGCCAATGACGCCGCCGCGGCCGCGACCCTGCTCGGCCAGTACGGCGTCCCGCGCGTGCAGGCCGGGTTCGTCGGGGAGGGCGGCTCGCTGGAGACCGACGGCCAGGGCACCCTGCTCGCCACGGTCAGCTCGCTCGTCAACGCCAACCGCAACCCGGGCATGACCCAGGACCAGGTCGAGCAGGCGATGAAGTCGGCGCTCGGCATCGACAAGGTGATCTGGGTACCGGGACTCGCCGGCCAGGACATCACCGACTGCCACATCGACTGCCTGGCCCGCTTCGTCGCACCCGGACAGGTCATCCTCGACCAGCCGGGGCCCGGCACCGACCCCAAGTGGGTCGCCGTCTACAACGAGACCAAGCAGATCCTGCTCGGCGCGACCGACGCCCAGGGCCGCCGCCTGACCGTCACCGAGCTCCCCGGCCCGGACCGCAGCCGCATCCGCGGCAAGGACAGGGGCAGCGCCTTCCTGTCCAGCTACACCAACTACTACACCGCCAACGGCGCCGTCCTCGTACCGCAGTTCGGCGACGGCTACGCCGACGGCGTGGCGTACGACATCCTCGCGGCCGCCTACCCCGGCCGGAACATCGTCCAGCTCGACATCGACAACATCGCGACCGGCGGCGGCGGCATCCACTGCGCCACCCAGTCCCAGCCGGTCGTTCCTCCGGCCGTCTGACCGGACGACACCGGACGACACACCGGTCGCCGCCCGCCCCGGCGGCGACCGGTCACCTGGGAGGCGACGGGAAGCGCCCGGTAAGGTTCGGGCCATGGCGTCTCGCAGTACTCAGATCCTGGAAGCCGCCGCCCGGGTGATCGCCCGGCGCGGGGTCCGCGGCCTGCGCGTGGAGGAGCTCGCGGCCGAGGCCGGCGTGTCCACCGCGCTGATCTACTACCACTTCAAGGACCGTGCCGGGATCCTGAGCAAGACGCTGGAGTTCATCAGCGACCGCGCCGATCGCTACACGACCCACCGCGATCCGGACGCCGAACCGCTCGGCCCGCGCGAGGAACTGGAGCAGACGCTCCTCCTCGAACTCCAGGACTCGACCGAGGTCAGGGAGAACAGCAGCGCCTGGGGCGAGTTGAGGGCGAGCGCCGTCTTCGACGACCTCCTGCGCGAGGACCTGGCGCGCGCCACCCAGGTCTGGATCCATGAGGTCGCGGGCCTGCTCGGACAGGTCCGTCCGACGGCCCCGGCCGTCGCCCTCGCGGCGTCCGCCGAGCGGCTCACCGCCCTCATGGAGGGCCTGAGCATGCGCTGGCTCAGCGGCACGCTCCAGATCGCCCACGCCCGGACCCTGATGAGCGACGCCATCGACGCCGAGGTGGAACGGCTGGGCCGCCCGTGACGCGGTACCCGAGCGGTGAGCCCGGGCGGCACGACCGGCCCGCGACGGAAGCCCGCATCGAGGATGCGGGCAACATCCTGGTCGCGCCTCCGGTGTTGCAGGACGACGACGTGATCAAGGACTTCTTCGGGTCGGTGATCGGGCCGGAGGACCTTGCTTCCGGTGCGCCCGACCTCGCGCGGAAGACCGTCTACCTGTGCGGCGACACATCCGGGATCGACAGCAGCCGACTGCACGCGGCCGCCCGGGTGTTCGTAGTCCGGGAGCTGTCGCACGGCTACCGCGAGGGCGTCGACGAACCCTGGACCCCCGTCGGCCTCGGGCGAGTTCCCCTCCGCGTGCACGACGTCGGCGTGTACTACCGCCGCTTCTTCGCACTCGACACCGATCACTTCGGGCGGATCAGCACGGAGCACGCGTTCCAGTCCCTGACGGAGTCCACCAAGCCCGGAACGGCCCATCGCAGCGGAATCTATCTGACGCCCGTCGTGCGAGACGGTGACGAACTGCATTTCCGCCTGCTCCGGTGCTCCACGAACCTCTCGGGGCCGACCGAGGGCTTCCGCCCGACCGACACGCACATCGTCGAGGCGCTGAACCGCGAGGCCTCCGCCGTCTTCCGGAACCCGGCACCGCTCAATCACGTCCTCGCGCAGATCTACCACAACACCCGTGCCACGACCGGGCGGAAGCAGTCCAAGGCCAAGATCTCGTCCCATGCCGACAAGACGAAGGACATGCCCGTCAACGGCATCATGGCCTTCTGCACCTTCTACGACGGGCTCGACAAGCTGCAGCCCCTGGCCGACGACGCCTTCGACTACGGGGTGAGGGGTGTCAGCGGGCTGACCAGGCTCCACTTCCGCCTCAAGGAGCCGATGGCGGAACACGCGGAACACGACGGGGGCGCGCTCCCCGCGCAGTTCACCGTGACGCTCCATCCCGGCTCCGTGTTCTTCATGCCGCTGTCCACCAACCGTCTGTACACGCACGAGATCCGGCCCTCGGCGCTGGACGCCGAGTCGCTCCCGACCCGCCTGGGATACGTGGTGCGGTGTTCGAGCGCCGAAGCCGTCCACAAGAACGGCCACACGTTCCTCAAAGCGGCCGGAGGCCTGGTGAAGCTGGAGCCGCCCACACAAGCCGGCATCGACGAGTTGCGCAGGCTGTACGCCGAGGAGAACAGGACCTCGTCCTTCATCGATTACGGCGAAGGATTCCTCTTCAGCATGAACACGGGAGACTACCTTGCCCCCCGAGTCCAGGATCTCGGATGAGGTCCTCTCGTTCGCCCTTCCGACCGGGGAGGACCTCTTCGCCGAGCTGTCCGCGTCGGTGCGCCTGGAAGACGTAGGAAAAGGCCGGAGGGGCGCCGTCCTCGCCAAGGTCGACGAGGCGGGCGATGCGCCTCTCGTACGCACCACCACCCGGTACGGCAGCCCGGCGCAGCGTTTCCGGGCGGTGCACGAACGGCTGGCGCAACAGGTCCAGGAACGTGCGGCGCTTCCGGTCGGCTTCAACAACGCGCTCGTCGAGTGCTACACGAACGCCTACAGGACCATGGGCGGACATTCCGACCAAGCCCTCGATCTGGCCGACGATTCGTTCATCGCCGTCTTCTCCTGCTACCGGCATCCCGAAGCGAGTCCGCAGAGGAAGCTCGTCTTCGCGTCCAAGGAGCCCGGTGGCGAGGAGTTCGAGATCCCCCTCGCCCACAACGGCATCGTCACGTTCTCCGTCGATGCGAATCGGCGACTCAGGCACAAAATCGTGCTGGACGCACCCGCGCAGGCGGCGGACAACCCATGGCTGGGCGTCACCTTCCGGACGTCGAAGACCTTCGTCCGGTTCCGCGACGGGCATGCGTACCTCCCGCAGGGTGCGCGGCTCATGCCGGCCGACGAGGAGCAGAGGCGCGAGTTCTACCAGTTGCGACGACGTGAGAACAACGAAACGGACTTCGTCTACCCCTCGCTGACGTACACCGTCAGCGAGAGCGATCTGATGCCGCCCGTCTGACCGAGGAACCTCTGACCGAGGAACCTCTGACCGAGGAACCTCTGGCCGAGGAACCCTTGCCGTCCACGGTTCCGTCCTGGTTCGATGCCGACCGCAACCTTGACTGACATTTCAGTCAGTGTCACAGTGAACGCCCTGCACCCCTCTGACACTTCGTGGAAAGGACCGGGACACCTTGCGTCCGACCAAGCCCTACAGTCAGGGGGCGACATGCCCCTGACCCCCACCGAACGGGACCGGCTGCTGCTCTTCACCGCCGCCCAGCTCGCGCGGACGCGCCTGGAGCGCGGACTGCGGCTCAACGTACCGGAGGCGACCGCGCTGATCGCCGACACGGTGTGCGAGGCCGCACGCGACGGCCTCCACCTGGCCGAGGCACTCGACCGCGGCCGCGCCGTCCTCGGCCCGGACGACGTGCTCCCCGGCGTCACCGACGTCGTGACGGAGATCCAGGTCGAGGCGGTGTTCGACGACGGCACCCGGCTGGCCGTCATCAGCGCCCCCTTCGGCGAGGTGGAGCACGACGACGGCGCCCCCGGGGCGGTCCTGCCCCACACGGAGACCCTGCCGGAACCGGAACCGCCGATCACCCTGTCGGTCCGCAACACGGCCGCGGTCCCGGTCAGCGTGACCTCGCACTTCCACTTCTTCGAGGCCAACCCGCGCCTCGACTTCGACCGGGCCGCCGCCTACGGCATGCGGCTCGCCGCCCCGGCCGGATCGTCCACCCGCTTCGACCCCGGCGCCGTCGTCGAGGTCGGACTCGTCCCCATGGGCGGAGACCGGATCGCGATCGGTTTCGCGGGCCTGGTCGACGGGCCGCTCGACGCGCCCGGCGCGAAGGCCGAGGCCCTGAAGCGCGCCGCAGCCTGCGGCTACCTCGGAACGGAAGGGGCGGAGCGATGAGCAGGCCCACCAGACACAGCGATCACTGTTCGCCCGGCAGCAGCCGGCACATCGACCCGTACGAGTACGCCACCGTGCACGGCCCCCGCGCCGGTGACCGGGTCCGGCTGGGCGACTCCGGGCTCGTCGTACGGGTGGAGTCGGACTCGCAGGCGTACGGCGACGAGTTCCTCGCCGGGTTCGGCAAGACCGCGCGCGACGGGATGCACCTCAAGGCCGCGGCGGTCCGGGACACCTGTGACGTCGTGATCACCAACGTCCTGGTGATCGACGCCGTGCAGGGCATCCGCAAGGTGTCCATCGGCATCCGCGAGGGCCGGATCCACGCGATGGGGCGGGCCGGCAACCCCGACACCCTCGACGGCGTCGACGTCGTCGTCGGCACCGGCACCACCATGATTCCGGGTGAGGGGCTCATCGCCACCGCCGGCGCCGTCGACACCCACGTCCACCTGCTGTCGCCCCGGATCATGGAGGCCTCGCTCGCGAGCGGCGTCACCACGATCATCGGGCAGGAGATCGGGCCGAGTTGGGGCGTCGGCGTCAACTCGCCCTGGGCGCTGAAGCTCGGGTTCGACGCCTTCGACGCCTGGCCGGTCAACATCGGCTTCCTGGCCCGGGGTTCGGCCTCGGACGAAGCGCCCCTGGTCGAGGCGCTCGCCGAGGGCGGTGCCTCGGGCTTCAAGGTCCACGAGGACATGGGCGCCCACACCCGCGCCCTCGACACCGCCCTGCGGGTCGCCGAGGAGCACGACGTCCAGGTCGCCCTCCACTCGGACGGCCTGAACGAGTGCCTGTCGGTCGAGGACACCCTCCGCGTCCTGGAGGGCCGGACGATCCACGCCTTCCACATCGAGGGCTGCGGCGGCGGACACGTCCCCAACGTCCTGAAGATGGCGGGCGTGCCGAACGTCATCGGCTCCTCCACCAACCCCACCCTGCCCTTCGGGCGGGACGCCATCGCCGAGCACTACGGGATGATCGTCTCCGTCCACGACCTGAAGACCGACCTCCCGGGCGACGCCGCCATGGCGCGCGACCGGATCCGGGCCGGGACGATGGGTGCGGAGGACGTCCTGCACGACCTCGGCGCGATCGGGATCACCTCCTCCGACGCGCAGGGGATGGGCCGCGCGGGGGAGACCGTACGCCGGACCTTCGCCATGGCCGGGAAGATGAAGGCCGAGCTGGGCCCCCTGGAGGGCGACGGCGCGCACGACGACAACGCGCGCGTGCTGCGCTACATCGCGAAGCTCACCATCAACCCGGCGA
Source organism: Streptomyces vietnamensis (assembly GCF_000830005.1). Classification (NCBI taxonomy): domain Bacteria; kingdom Bacillati; phylum Actinomycetota; class Actinomycetes; order Kitasatosporales; family Streptomycetaceae; genus Streptomyces; species Streptomyces vietnamensis. Next base: position 7,734,036 of record NZ_CP010407.1, read on the forward strand.
TCGCCCACGGCCTCGCCCACGAGATCGGCTCGATCGAGGTCGGGAAGATGGCCGACATCGTGCTGTGGCGTCCGCCGTTCTTCGGTGCCAAACCGCAGATGGTCCTGAAATCCGGCTTCCCGGCCTACGGCGTCACGGGCGATCCCAATGCCGCCACCGACACCTGCGAACCGCTCGTCCTAGGGCCGCTGTTCGGCGCCCACGGCGCCGCTCCGGCCGAGCTCTCCGTCGCCTTCGTCGCCCAGGCCGCCGTCGAGCTCGGCTCGGACGCGATGCCGACCCGCCGCCGCAGGGTGGCCGTACGGAACACCCGCGGCATCGGTCCCGCCGACCTGCTGCGCAACGCCCGCCTCGGACAGGTGGACGTCGACCCGCGCAGCGGGCTCGTGACCCTCGACGGCGATCCGATGCGCTCCGAGCCGGCGCAGCAGGTCTCGTTGAGCCGGCTGTACTTCCTCTGACACTTCCTCCGACCTCGATCGACCGACTGAACCTCCAAAACCATGCCCCTTCTCTTGACTGAATTTTCAGTCGAGTGGAGGATGCTGTTCACACCGCGTACCCGTCCCGCGCCTCCGCCAGGCTGAGCCGGCCACCGCCGACGGGTACTTCTGGCGAAACGAAGAGAGACCCGTGATGACTGCATTCCGTATGCCTGCCGAGTGGTCCGCGCACGAGGGGTGCCTGATGGCCTGGCCCGTCCGGCAGGACCTGTGGGGCAGCGTCCTCGACGACGTCAAGGAGGAGTACGCGAACGTCGCCCGCGCCATCGCCGCCTTCGAGCCCGTGACCATGGTCGCGCCGCCCGGCCACGGCGAGGAGGCCCGGACGAGGTGCGGTGACGGGATCACCGTGGTGGAGCTGGCGCAGGACGACTCCTGGTTCCGGGACTCCGCCCCGCTCTTCGTGCTCGACGGCGCCGGCAACCGCGCAGGAGTGGACTTCCGCTTCAACGCCTGGGGCCGCAAGCACAGCCCGTACGACTCCGACGACCGGATCAGCGCCCTCCTGCTGAAGCACCTCGGCGTCGAGCGCATCGCCTCCGACATGATCCTGGAGGGCGGGGCGATCACCGTCGACGGCGAAGGCACCCTGATCACGACCGAGCAGTGTCTGCTCCACCCCAACCGGAACCCCGGGATGAACCGCGACGAGATCGAGACGGAACTGAAATCCCAGCTCGGCGTCGACAAGGTTGTCTGGCTTCCGTACGGCGGTCTACTGGACACGGAGACCGACGGGCACGTCGACGGCGTCTGCGCCTTCGCCGCTCCCGGCAAGGTCGTCGTCTCCCTGCCCGACGACCCCGGACACCCCGACTACGCCCGGATGCGGGCCAACCGCGCGGTGCTGGAGGCCACGACCGACGCCCAGGGCCGGCCGTTCGAGATCGTCGAGGTCCCGCAGACCGCGTTCGCCGACATCGCCGGCGGCGAGGTCGAGGTCTCCTACCTGAACTACTACGTGGCCAACGGCGGCGTAGTCGTCCCGGTGGCCGGCGTGCCCCAGGACGACGAGGCGCTCGCGGTCATCGCCGCCGCGTACCCGGGCCGCGAGGTCGTCGGGGTGCGGGCGCCCGCGATCGCGTACGGAGGCGGCGGGGTCCACTGCATCACGCAGCAGATCCCCGCCGTGACCGCCGGCGCCTGAACCGGGAACGGACCCCTCCCGGAGGGCCGCCCCAGCGGCCCTCCGGCCCCCGCCCCCACCCGAAACCACGGACATCACGGAAAGCGAGCGCGACGATGACCACACCCCTGCCTCCCGGCAGCAGACGCCCCCGCGGCAGGCGCGGACGGATCGCCGTGACCACGGCCGCCCTGACCTCCCTCGCGGTCCTCGCGGCCTGCTCCGGTCCGCCGAAGGACGGCGGCGTCGGCGGCTCCGCGGTCAAGCTCTCCGCCTCCACCCCTCCGGCCCGCGGCGAGATCGACTCCTTCACCTGGGCCGTCTACGCCGAGCCGCCCACCCTCGACTACACGGTCGCGTTCGACTATCCGCAGAACACGATCCTGTCCAACGTGTGCGAGAGCCTGATGCGCTGGACGCCGGGGCTCACCCTCCAGCCGGGCCTCGCGCGGAAGGCCTCGAACCCGGACCCCGCCACCTGGGTCTACGACCTGCGCGCCGGCGTGCGCTTCCACGACGGCAAGGTGATGACCGCCGACGACGTGGTCTACAGCCTCGGCCGGCAGCGGGACCCGAACAACGCCGCCGCCTGGGCGCAGACCTTCCAGAACGTCGCCTCCATACGGAAGACCGGCCCGCTCCAGGTCACCGTCAAGCTCAAGAAGTCGGACTCCCAGTTCCCCCAGTACATGGCGACCGCCGCGGGCGTCGTCGCCTCCCGGGCAGGTGTCAAGGCGGCGGGCAAGGACTACGGCACCACCGGCGACCTCGCCTGCACCGGCCCGTTCAAGCTGGGGAAGTGGAGCAAGGGCCAGTCGATCGAGCTCGAACGCTTCGACGGCTACTGGGGGACGAAGGCCAAGGCGAAGAAGGCCGTCTTCCGGATCCTGACCGACCCCTCGGCCCGCACCAACGCCATGCTCAGCGGAGAGATCGACGGCGGCTATCTGATTCCCACCGAGAGTTACGACCGCCTCAAGAACAGCGGCGTCGGCACGCTCTACTTCGGCGAGGGCCTCAGCACGGTCAACATCGACATCACCAACATGCACGGCCCGCTCGGCGACCTCCGGGTACGCAAGGCGCTCTCCCTGGCCCTCGACCGCTCCGGATTCGTCCGGGCCGGACTCGGCGGCTCCGGCACCGTCACCACCTCGCTCACCACCCGTGCCGCCTGGGCCGGAGCCTCGGAGCGGACCCGGAAGGCCGCCTTCGGCGCGCTGCCGCCCGCCGCCCAGGACATCGAGAAGGCGAAGGCGCTGATCAAGGAGGCCGGCGCCACGGGCAAGTCCCTGACCGTCGCCACCAGCTCCATCGGCCAGGACGTCTCCCTCCTCGCCACCGCGATCCAGGCCGCCGGCACCCGGATCGGGCTGAAGATCAACCTCAGGACGATCGCCCCCAACGCCTTCACGGCGCTGTTCACCGACCCGAAGGCACGCGAGGGCATCGACATGTTCCCGCTCACCTACTACCAGTCGATCACCGACCCGCTGGACCTGCTGCAGAACTTCAAGACCGGCGCCTACATGAACTTCGCCGACTACAGCGACAAGGGCTACGACGCCCTCGTCGACCAGGCCACCGCCGTCTACGAGCCGGACCAGCGGTCGAAGATGGAGGCCGAGCTGCAGCAGCGGGCCGCCGAGCAGCTGCCGTGGATCCCGGTCGCCGAGTGGCCCACCGCGGTCTTCCTCAACAAGAGGATCACCGGCGCCCCCACCACCATCGCGTACATGTACTACCCGTGGGCCGCGGACGTCGGTGCCGCCGACGCCGACGCCGGCGCGGCGAAGACGGCGAACGCGGGGGCCACGCCGTGAACTTCGTGAGATTCGCCGTACGGCGCCTCGCGGAGATGGCCGCCACCCTGCTCGGTGCGTCGTTCGTGGTCTTCGGTGCCCTGTACCTGGCGCCGGGCAACCCGGCCGGCTTCCTGCTCTCCGGACGCTCGGCCTCGCCGGAGGCCCTCGCCGCGATCAACGCCCAGTACCACCTGGACGACCCCTTCTTCGTCCGCTACCTCCACTGGCTCGGCGACATCGTCCAAGGGGACTTCGGCCGGTCCATCACCTACCGCACCGAGGTCTCCCGGCTCCTGGCCGACCGCCTCCCCACCACGCTGCTGCTCGTCGTGATGGCACTGGCCGTGGTCGTCGTGATCGGTCTGGTACTGGGATGGGTCGCCGCCGTACGCGGCGGCGGCACCGACTCGGCCGTCCTCGTCGGGACCACGCTCGCCGTCGGCACCCCCTCCTTCGTCGCGGCCGTCCTGCTCCAGGGCCTGTTCGCCGTGAACCTGGGATGGTTCCCCAGCAGCGGGTCCGGCGACGGCCTCCTCGACCAGGTCTGGCACCTCACCCTGCCGGCGATCGCCCTCGCCCTGTACCTGATCGGCATGCTCGCCCGGGTCACCCGCTCCGCCATGGTCGAGGCCCTCGACAGCGAGCACGTCACGGTCGCCCGCAGCCGCGGCGTCCCCGAGGGCCAGGTCATCCGCCGCCATGTGTTCCGCAACTCGCTCGGCACCGTCCTCACCACCGGCGGACTGATCGTCTCCACCCTCCTGGTCTGCACGATCCTCGTGGAGACCGCCTTCAGCATCGGCGGGATCGGCCAGCTCCTGGAACTGTCCACCTCGACCAAGGACTTCCCGACCGTCCAGGCCATCTCCTTGATCATCGTCGCCCTCTTCATGACCGTGAACCTGATCGTCGACCTGCTGCTGCCGCTGGTCGACCCGCGGATCACCCTCGGATCGAGGAGCTCCTCCGTATGACCGCCGTCCTGACCCGCCGGCCCGGCCTCGCGAAGATCCGCACCGCCCGGTCCCCGCTCCACCTGGTCTGCCTCGCCCTCGTCGCCCTCGTCACCGCCGCCGCGCTCCTCGCGCCGTGGCTCGTGCCGTACGACCCCAACGCCGTCGACCTCGGCAACGCACTGGCCGGACCGTCCCCCGAGCACCTGCTCGGCGTCGACGCCGCCGGACGCGACACCTTCTCCCGGCTGCTCCTCGGCGCCCGCACCTCGCTCCTCGGCCCCCTCGGCGTCGTGGTCTTCTCCACCCTCGCCGGAATCGCGGTCGGCATGGCCGCGGGCTGGCGGGGCGGCTGGCTCGACTCCGTCCTGTCCCGCAGCACCGAACTGGTCTTCGCGTTCCCCGGCATGCTCCTCGCCATCCTGATCGTCTCGATCTACGGCGAAGGACTGCTCGCCCCCGTCATCGCCCTCTCCGTCGCCTACCTGCCGTACGTCAGCAGGCTCACCCGCTCCCTCGTCCTGGCCGAACGCAGACGCCCCTACGTCAGCGCCTACCAGGTCCAGGGGCACGCGGCCCTCCAGATCTGCCTGCGCCACGTCCTGCCCAACATCGCCCCCGTCGTCCTCGCCCAGTCCACCATCAACTTCGGCTACGCACTGATGGACCTCGCCGGCCTGTCCTTCCTCGGCCTCGGCGTCCCCGCGCTCACCCCCGACTGGGGCCGCATGGTCTTCGACGGCCAGACCGCCATCCAGCGCGGCTACCCGCTGTCCGCGATCCTGCCCTGCGCCTTCATCGTGCTCACCGTCGTCGCGTTCAACGTGGTCGGAGAGCGCTGGGCCGACCGCGTCGCCAGGAGAGACCGATGACTTCCACGTACACGCTCGACGTCCAAGGGCTGCGCATCACCCTGCCCGGCACGGCCCGCCCCGTCCTCGACGGCGTCGACCTCCACGTCGGCCCCGGCGAGACCGTCGCCCTCGTCGGCGAGTCCGGCTCCGGCAAGACCCTCACCTCGCGCAGCGCCCTGAACCTGCTGCCGCCCGGCGCCGTCGTCGAAGGCGCCGTCCGGGTGCGCGGCGAGGACGTCCTCACCATGGACGCCGACCGGCTGCGCGCCCTGCGCAGCGGCACGGTGTCCATGATCTTCCAGGACCCGCGCGCCGCCCTCAACCCCCTGCGCCGCATCGGCGACTTCCTCGTCGAGAGCGTGACCCTGACCGGGAGCATGAACCGGGCGGACGCCACCGCCCGCGCCGGCGAACTCCTCCGGGCGGTCGGCCTCGACGACTCCGCCCTGCGCAAGTACCCCGGCCAGGTCTCCGGCGGCATGCTGCAACGCGTCATGATCGCGGCCGCCCTGATGGGCGACCCCGCCCTCCTGCTCGCCGACGAACCCACCACCGCACTCGACGTCACCACCCAGGCCGAGGTCATCGCCCTCCTGGCCCGGCTCCGCGCCCGCTTCGGCACCGGGCTGCTCTTCGTCACCCACGACCTCGACCTCGCCGCCGCCATCAGCGACCGGGTGTACGTCATGTACGCCGGCCGGATCGCCGAGAGCGGCCCCGCCGAAGCCCTCTTCGCGCGGCCCCGGCACCCGTACACCTCGGCACTGCTCGCCTCCACGCCCCGCCTGGAAGCCCCGCAGGGGCGGCTCGCCGCGATCGACGGCCAGCCCCCGGACCTCCGGCAGGAACTCGTCGGCTGCCCGTTCGCCGCCCGCTGCCACCTGGCCACCGAGGTCTGCGACCAGCAGGCCCCCGAGCCGCGGCCCGCACCCGGCCGGCCGCACCACCGGGCCGCCTGTCACCACAGCGACCGTCTCGAAGGGAGCCCCGTCGATGCCTGAGAACGTCCTGGAGGCCGTCGGCCTCCACCGCACCTTCGGGAGCGTCCGCGCCGTCGACGACGTGTCCTTCGCCCTCCCCGAGGGCGGGTCCCTGGGCATCGTCGGCGAATCCGGCTCCGGCAAGACCACCACCGCCCGGATCGTCGTCGGTCTGGAACAGGCCGACGCCGGGGACGTGCTCGTACGGGGGAAGGCCCGCGGCGCACGACACCGCGGCCGGGCCCGGCGCCTGGCACGCGCGCGTGAGGTCCAGATGGTCTTCCAGGACCCGTACCTCTCCCTCGACCCGCGCACCAGCGTCGACCAGGTCCTGCGCGAGACCCTACGCCTGCACTTCCCCGACACCGACCACGACCGGCGCGTCCGGGAGCTCCTCGACCAGGTCGGCCTGGGCACCCGCGCCGCCGACGCGCTGCCCCGGCAGCTCTCCGGCGGCCAGCGCCAGCGCGTCGCCATCGCCCGCGCCCTCGCCGTCGAACCGGCGGTCCTCGTCCTGGACGAGGCGGTCGCCGCCCTCGACGTCTCCGTCCAGGCGCAGATCCTCAACCTGCTCGCCGACATCCGCGAGGAGACCCGGATCGGCTACCTGTTCATCACCCACGACCTCGGCGTGGTCCGGTGCGTCACCGACGACGTCATCGTCATGCGCCGGGGCCGTGTCGTCGAGGCGGGACCCACGGCCGAGGTGCTCGCCGCACCTCAACACCCCTACACGCGGCTGCTGTTGGAATCCGTACCCCGCCCCGGCTGGGACCCGGAGGCGATCTCCGCAGCTCGTCGCACAGGAACACGTGACTGAAATTTTCGTCAGAGAGCGCGTCCCGGCCATTGACTGAAATTTGAGTCAGTCCCTAGGGTGAGCGCACCGTACGGCGCCGGCGGGTCGCGTGGCGCCGTACGGATTCATGGACGCCCCCCTGAACAGGAGCCCACATGGGGCCAGTTGACTCGCCCGCGCGTGATTCCGCAGCGCAAACGGGCCGTGATTCCGCAGCGCACGCGGGCATCGAACAGCACTCGATCGACTGGGTGCCCCTGTCCGAACGGCACGGCAAACCGTCGAACGTCGGAGCCATCTGGTTCGTCGGCAGCCTCAACCTCACCGGCCTGGCGACCGGCGTCGTGACGCTGTCCATGGGGGCCTCCCTCGTGTGGACGGTGGTCGCCACCGTGCTGGGCTCGCTCTTCGGCACGTTCTTCATGGCGTTCCACTCGGCCCAGGGGCCCCAGCTGGGCCTGCCCCAACTCGTGCAGTCCCGGCCGCAGTTCGGCTATCTGGGGGCCGCGCTCACCGTGTGGGTGTTCGCCCTGGTCAACTACGTGGCCTTCAACACGTCCGACGCCCTGCTGTCCGGCCAGGCCATGAACCTGCTCACCGGAGTGCCCAACACCCTCGGCTATCTCCTCGCCGCCGCGGTGGCGACCGTGATCGCCCTCTTCGGGTACGAGTGGATCCACAAGCTCAACAAGTGGCTCACCTGGCCCTTCGTCGTGATCACCGCCGCCGTCACCGCCTCCGCCCTGTTCGGCGGAGGACTGCCGGACGACGCCTGGAACGCGGGACCGTTCGAGCTCGCTCCGTTCATGCTCGTGTTCGTCTTCGTCGCCGGCTTCCAGCTGGGCTGGGCACCGTACGTCTCGGACTACTCCCGCTACCTCAGACCCGACGTCCCCGTGCGCAGCACCTTCTGGTGGACCTACCTGCCCAGCGCGGTCTCCGGGATCTGGGTCTTCGTCCTCGGTGCCGTGGTCTCGGCCGCGGCCCCCGAGGGCACGGACCCGGTCACGGCGCTGAAGCTGTCGGCGGACCGGCTGTTCGGCGGGTTCGGCACGGTCGCGGTCGTCGTCCTGCTGGTCGGGCTGCTCTCCATCATGGCGATCAACCAGTACGGCGGCAGCCTCACGATGATCTCCATCGTCGACTCCTTCCGGCCGGTCAAGCCGACCCGGACCATCCGGATCGCCACCATCGGGATCATGCTGGCCGCCGTCGGGACGGTCTCCACCCTCGTCGGCATCGACCAGTTCAACTGGTTCTTCGCCAACGTGGTGGTGGTCCTGACGTACCTGTTCATCCCGTGGACGGCCATCAACCTCGTCGACTTCTTCTTCGTCCGGCGCGGCCAGTACGTCGTCAAGGAGATCTTCAACCCGCGCGGGATCTACGGCCGATGGGGCTGGCGCGGAAACCTCGCCTACCTGATCGGACTGGCCTGCATGGCCCCGTTCATGGTCATCACCGGCCTCTTCGTCGGGCCCGTCGCGGAGCGCCTCGGCGGCGTCGACTGCTCCGTCCTCGTCGGCCTGCCGGTGTCCGGAGGCCTCTACTGGGCCTTCGCCCGAAGCCTCGACCTGGCCACCGAACGCCGGATGGTCCGGGAGGAGGGGCTGCTGGACCCACTCCACTGAGCGGCATCCCGCCAGCAACCCGCGCCTGCACGTACAGAACCTTTGAGAGAAGGAGCACCACGTGAAGACAGAGCACGACGGCGAACGCCCCGGCATCAGCCGCAGAACCCTGCTCGCCCGTACCGGAGCGGCCGCGGCCGCCCTGGCGGTGGGCCCCGTCCTCGGCGGCGTCCAGCCGGCCATGGCCGCGTCCTGGCGCGTCCCCGGTGAGGACGAGTCGCACAGGCGGACCTGGATGGCCTGGCCGTCCAGCTACACGATCTGGGGCAACCTGCTGTCCAAGATCCAGGCGGACATCGCCAAGCTCGCCAAGGAGGTCGCGAAGTACGAGCCGGTCATCATGTGCGCGGACGGCTCCTCGGCCGCCTCGCAGGCCAGGACCGCGTGCGGATCCACCGTCACGGTCATCAGCTCCATCCCCGTCTCGGACTGCTGGATGCGGGACACCGGCCCGCTGTTCCGCATCGACGACGCCGGTGGTCTCGACGCCTTCGGCCTGAACTTCAACGCCTGGGGCGAGAACGCCACGACCTTCTACGGTCTGCCCGCCTCCGCCTACGACAAGGACCGCACGGTCGCGCCGAAGGTCGCCGCCTACGGCGGCGCCCCGTTCGCGAAGGCGTCCGTGGTCGGCGAGGGCGGCGGCATCGAGTACGACGGCGACGGCACCCTGATGGCCACCGAGAGCTGCTGGCTGAACGGCAACCGCAACCCCGGCAAGTCGCGCAGTCAGGTCGAGGCGGAGCTGCTGTCCCGCTTCGGCGCCTCGAAGATGATCTGGCTGCCCGGCGTCACCGGGCAGGACGTCACCGACGGCCACATCGACGGAACCGCCCGCTACATCCGGCCCGGCGTGGTCATGGTGCAGCTGGCCGGGGCCGTACGCCCCGACGTCTGGACCGCCAACGCCCAGGCCATCCGCGACACCCTGGCCGCCGCGACCGACGCCAGGGGCCGCCGGCTCCAGGTCCTCACCATCGAAGGACCCGACACCCTGCCCCGTATCCAGGCGGGCAAGCGGGCCGAGTTCCTCAGCTCCTACATGAACTGGGCGGTGACCAACCAGGCGATCATCACCACCCAGTTCGGCGACACCGCCAAGGACGCGGCGGCCAAGTCGGCCATCGCCGCCGCCTACGGCCGCCCCGTCGTCCAGCTGAACCTCGACAACCTCTACGGCAACGGCGGCGGTGGCGCCCACTGCGTCACGATGCAGGAGCCCAACCGCTGAGCCGCCGGCCCGGGTCCCGCCCACGGGACCCGGGCCGGAGCGCGCACGGAGACCGGACGAATCCAGGTGCGACAGATATAACTGTCGCTCCCTATGGTCGACAGCTATATTTGTCGCATGAGTGATGTGACTGGGATCCCGACTCCCGACAAGAGCGACGACGACTTCTGGAACGCCGTCTCGAACCTGGTGGAGCCCCCCTGGAACGAGCCCACCCCGGACGACGCGGGCACCATGGACGAGCGGGTCCTCGACGCGGTCCGCGCCCTGGCCGAACGCATCTCGACCCGCGCGCTGGCCTACAGCGCCGCCGGCAAGTCCTTCGACCCCGTCCTCATGGCGGCGCCCGACGTGCAGCTGGCACTACTGCGGGCCCTGTACGAGGCCAAACTCTCCGTCGACCGGCTGGCGGAGAGCGCCGCCACCGTCGCCGGCCGCAGCGGGGCGAACTACGCCCAGCTCGGTGCCGCCTGGGGCGGCATCAAGCGCCAGTCCGCCCGCCTCAAGTGGCCCCACGCCGTGGTGCGGAAGTCCGCCAGGGAGTCCATCCCGCTCCAGTACGCGGGTGGTACCGCCGTCGTGCACCACGATGCCGACGCCGACGCCTGGTGGTTCACCGCCACCGCCGCGGACCGGCGGGAAATGGAGTCCGAGCCCGTCCACGGCACCTACGCCGAGGCCATCGCAGGAGCCACCGAATTCCTCCTCGCACACGCCCTGCCCGAAGGGCAGCCGCCCGCGTGACCACCGGCCCGCCCCGTCCGCCGGGCGGGCCCCGTTCGCCGGGCGGGCCCCGTTCGCCGGGCGGGCCCAGTTCGCCGGACGGGCTCCGTCCGGCGGCGGCGCGAGGACCGTCGATCGGCCCCGCACCCCGGCGAGAGGGCGTCGGACGTGGCAGAGTTGAGCCATGTGCGGCCGTTACACCTCGACTCGCAGTCCTGAGGACCTCACCCAGCTCTTCCAGGTCACCGACTGGCGCCCCGAAGAGACACTGGCGCCCAGCTGGAACGTCGCGCCGACCAACGAGGTCTACGCGGTCCTCGAACGCGCCGGGCGGGACGACGGCGACGAGGTGCGCCGTGAGCTGCGGACCCTGCGGTGGGGCCTGGTGCCGTCCTGGGCGAAGGACCCGACGATCGGCTCCCGGATGATCAACGCCCGGGTCGAGACCGTGCACGAGAAGCCCGCCTACCGACGCGCCTTCGCCAAGCGCCGCTGCCTGCTGCCGGCCGACGGCTTCTACGAATGGGACCCGGTGAAGGACGAGGCGACGGGCAAGACCCGCAAGCAGCCGTACTTCATCCACCCCGCCGACGGCCAGGTGATGGCCATGGCGGGCCTGTACGAGTACTGGCGCAACCCCGACGTCACGAGCGACGACGACCCCGACGCCTGGCTGACGACCTGCACGATCATCACCACCGAGGCCACCGACGCGGCCGGCCGCGTCCACCCCCGCATGCCGCTCGCCCTCGCCCCGGACCACTACGACGCCTGGCTCGACCCCCACCACCAGGACGTCGAGGACCTCCGCGCCCTGCTCACCAGCCCCGCGGACGGCCGACTCGACGCCCGCCCCGTCTCCACGGCCGTCAACAACGTCCGCAACAACGGAGCCCACCTCATCGAAGCGGCCCCCTGACCGGACCGCCGCTGGAGACGCCTCGTCGCCGCCGGCCTCGCGGCCCAGGCGGCCGGGGCGCTCGACGACGACGGGGTGGCTGCTCCTACTTGGGGTCTCGGTTGAACACCGACTTGGACCAGAAGTAGCCGAGGGTGGTCAGGGCGAGGCACCAGGCGAGGGCGAGCCAGCCGTTGTGGCCGATCTCGGTGCCGAGGAGCAGGCCGCGGAGGGTTTCGATGGCCGGGGTGAAGGGCTGGTACTCGGCGATCGGCTGGAACCAGCCGGGCATCTGGTCGACCGGGACGAAGGTGCTGGAGATCAGCGGCAGGAAGGTCAGCGGCAGCGCGTTGTTGCTGGCGGCCTCGGCGTTCGGGCTGACCATGCCCATGCCGATGGCGATCCAGGTCAGGGCCGTGGCGAAGAGGACCAGGAGGCCGAAGGCCGCGAGCCATTCCAGCGCCGTGGCGTCGACGGAGCGGAAGCCGATGGCGACGCCGACCGCACCGACGAAGACGACGCTGATGACCGACTGGAGCACGCTGCCGATGACGTGGCCGGTGATGACCGAGCCGCGGTGGATGGCCATGGTGCGGAAGCGGGCGATGATGCCCTCCGTCATGTCGTTGGAGACGGAGACCGCCGTGCCGACGGTCGTGGTTCCGATCGTCATCAGGAGCAGGCCGGGGACGATGTAGGCGATGTAGTCGGAGCGGTCCCCGCCGCCCATGCCCGCGCTCATCGTGTCGCCGAAGACGTAGACGAACAGGAGCAGGAGCATGATCGGGGTCAGGAGGAGGTTCAGGGTCAGGGAGGGATAGCGCCTGGCGTGCAGGAGGTTGCGGCGCAGCATCGTCGACGTGTCGCGGGCGGCGAGGGAGAGCGAACTCATCGGACAGCCTCCTTCGGCTGGGCGGTGGCGGTGAGGGCGAAGAAGACGTCGTCCAGGTCCGGGGTGTGCAGGGTCAGTTCGTCCGCCTCGATGTCTGCGGAGTCCAACCAGTCGAGGACGGAACGCAGTTCGCGCTGAGTGCCGTTGCTGGGGAGTTGGAGGGCGAGGGCCTCGTCGTCCCTCGCGGCGCCGGTGAGTGCGGTGGCGGCGGCGCGGTAGGCGTCGGGGTCCGTGAAGCGGAGGCGGATGTGGCCGCCGGGGATCAGGCGCTTGAGTTCCTCCGCCGTGCCCTCCGCCGCGATCTTGCCGTTGTTCAGGACCGCGATGCGGTCGGCGAGCTGGTCGGCCTCCTCCAGGTACTGGGTGGTGAGGAAGACCGTCACCCCGTCGGAGACCAGCTCGCGGATGATCTGCCACATGTTGTGCCGGGAGCGCGGGTCCAGGCCGGTGGTCGGCTCGTCGAGGAAGATGATCCGCGGGCTGCCGACCAGGGTCATCGCGATGTCCAGGCGGCGTTTCATGCCGCCGGAGTACGTGGAGGCCGGCTTCTTGGCCGCCTCCGTGAGGTCGAAGCGCTCCAGGAGTTCGGCGGTGACCCGGCGGCCCTCCTGCTTGGAGAGGTGGTTCAGGTCGGCCATCAGGAGCATGTTCTCCTCGCCCGTGATCAGGCCGTCGACCGCGGAGAACTGGCCCGTCACGCCGATCGCGGCCCGGACGGACTGTGCTTCGGCCGTGAGGTCGTGGCCCGCCACCCGGGCCTGGCCGCCGTCGGCGGTGATGAGGGTGGACAGGATCTTCACGGCGGTCGTCTTGCCCGCGCCGTTCGGGCCGAGCAGGGCGAAGATCGAGCCCTCCGGGATGTGCAGGTCGATGCCGTCGAGGACGACCTTGTCGCCGTAGGACTTGCGCAGGCCGACGGCGGAGACGGCGGCCGGGGACGGACGGCCGTCCGCCTGACTGGGCATGGGCATGGGCATGACAGAAGAAGGCATGGGGCCCTCCTGATGAAGGGTGAAGGGTGAGGGGGAGAGGGGGCTTTTCGGGTGGCGGTGCTCAGGCCTTGGCGCGGCGGATGTCGATGTTGCCCCAGTTGGACCGCGCGCGGATCTTGACGGTCTCCTCGGTCTCCTCCGGGGCCTCGGACGCGGACAGCGTGTTCCGTACGTGCCCGCGGTTGGAGTTGACGTCCAGCCAGGCGGCGGTGCCCGAGCGGATGCCGATCTCGATGGAGCCGTTGGAGGTCTCCAGCTGGATCTCGCCGCGGCAGACCTCGGCGATGCGAAGGGCACCGTTGGTGGAGGTGCCGGTGACCGACGACTCGGCGCGCGCGATGTCGATGCTGCCGTTGGCGCCGCTGACGCGCAGTTCGCCGGTCACGGTGCCGACGGTCGTGGCGCCGTGCGAGTTCTTCAGGACGGCGTGGCCGTCGACGGTGCCGACGCGCAGGTTGCCGGTGCTGCTGGTGATCTCGGCCGTGCCCTCGACCCGTTCCACGGTGGTCTGGCCGTGCGACGCGGTCAGGTGCAGCGGGCCGGTGGTGTCGAGGCGGACGTCGCCGGCCGAGGTCTTCACGCGGACCTCGCCGAGCCGGCCCTCGCCGATCAGGGCGGACGCGGCGCCGGTCATGTCGATCCGCGACCCGGTGGGCAGTTCCACCGTCACGTCGACCGTGCCGCCGCGCCCCAGCAGATTGGCCTTGGGCGTGGTGACGGTCAGGGCGCCGCCGGTGCAGGTGACCTCGGTCTGGTCGGCGGCCCGTACGTCCAGGTCCTTCTTGGGGTTGCGGGGCCGCACCTCGACGACGGTGTCGAGGCGGTCGCTCGCGACGAACTGGAGGGAGCCGGCGTAGACGTAGGCGGTGACCGAGATCGGTGCGGGAGTGTCGAAAGAAGGCATGGCTGTCCCGTCCTCTTGAGTCTTCAGGTCGTCCCCGCAGGTGGGACGTGGTGTGGGTGAAGTGGTGCGGGTGAGATGGTGCGAGCGGAGGCGCGGTCAGCGCACCCAGCCCGTGATGCTCTGTCCGACGGTCTGGGACTTCTCCGGCGTACGCGGCCGGGTGCCGCCGCCGACCGCGGCCGACACGGCCCGCACCAGCCAGGCGTTGACCGACAGGCCCTCGCGGGCCGCGGCCTCCTCGGCGCGGGTCTTGAGGTGGGCCGGCAGGCGCAGATTGACGCGGGCGGTGCCGCCCTCGTCGCCCTCGGCGAGAGCCGGGGCCGGAAGCGGTTCGGTGGCGGCCTCCGGCTCCGCGGGGGCGCCGCCCGTGGGCGGGAGCGTCACCACGAAGTCGGGGTCGAGGCCCCGGAGCCGTACGTCGACCGAACCGGGGGCGAGTTCACGGGTGATCTCGTCCGTCGCGGCGGAGAGCACGTTGAGCATGGTCAGCCGGGCGGCCGACTCCAGGGGGGCGGTGAGCCGCTCGGCCAGCTCGCGTGCCTCTTCGCCGCCGGCTTCGGCGGCCACCGCGAGTTCGCGGCGGAGGGTGTCGACATACGGGGTGAGGTCCATGACGTCATCATGGCACCACTCTGGCGCCATGTGCAAGCGTTGGACTGGGGTCGATGTGGCGCCATCCGTTCGTGGCCGCTCTGACCTGCGTAAACGTGACGATGTCTTGCTGGATGGCTGTGGTGTCACGAGTGCGTGACTGCTGCCGGTGACGCGAAATGGCGCCACATGGCACCGGATGGTGTCATGTGGCGCCACGATGGCGCGTCAGCTCATGCCGCGTCGCGCACCCTGCCCGTGAACTCCGGGCCCGGGACCGGCTCCCAGTGATCGTCGTAGGTGGACAGCGCGGCCCGGAGGGACTCCGCCGGCTCCGCCACCCCGTCCCTGACGGTGGGGACGGTCACCTGCACGGTCGTCTCGCCGGCGGGGACGGACAGCCACAGGCGTGTGCCGCCTTCCGACACCCCGGACAGCGGCCTCGCGGGATGCGGCACCTCGCCGAACTGCGCCTCGAGCCAGGCCGGGTCGACGTCCGCCGTGGAGAGCTCCGGGCCGCCGGTCACCGGCTTCAGGAGGATCTCGCCCGAGAGCTCGGCATCGGCCGGCGCGGAGAGCGTCACCTTCCAGGTCAGCGCCGAGCCCTCGGTGACGTCGTCGGCGACGGGCGTCAGGCGCATGGTCGGCATGGGGTCGTCGTTCCGGGCGGTCACGCCGCCCCGGTGCGCTCCGACGACGGTGCCGCGCACCGCCTTGACGAGCGCGTCGTGCGGCACGTCGTAGCCGTAGCGCGTGTTGCCCCGTACCTCCACCGGCACGTCGATGTCATGGTGCCCCGGCCGCACCGTCACCGTGCGGGACGCGAACCGGTCGGTGCCCGGCACCGGGACGAACAGACGGACCTGCCCGCTGCCCTGCCCGGAGACCGTCACCGGCACCCGGTAGGTCCGGACCCCGGAGTCTCCCTCCGCGACCGTCAGGCGGCCGAGGTCGACGCGCGTCAGCGGCGAGGGGTTCACCGCCGGAGTGCCGGGACGCCAGCCCCACGCGTCCATGAGCCAGGCGCGGCCCGCGCCGCCGCGCGGGGTCAGCCGGAGGGTGTCGATCCGCTTCAGGTCCAGGCCCGCCCGTGCCGCGGCGGACAGCGGTACGCGGACCTCACGGCCCCAGTACGCGGCGGTGCGCGGGCTACCCGGCAGTCCGTCGACGCGGGGACGGCCCAGCTGCGCGCGGCGGCCGGAGGCGTCGGTCAGGGTGACGTCCAGTTCGGTGCCGGCGCTGTTGGGCGGGACGATCACGCGCAGCGCCAGGGACTCGGCGCCCGCGAGGGAGACCGGCCGGGACGGGCGGACCGTGACCGGGGTTCCCGGGCCCGTCCACTTCATCGCGACCGCGTCACGGCCCGGCTCGGGAGACGTCTCCCAGTACGCGAAGTGCGGCGACCAGCCCTCCTCGGGCGACAGGCACGCGCGCGTGGCGTCGGGGTCGACCTGGGCGCACAGCCGGCCGCCGCCGGAGACGGTGACCGAGGAGCCCGGCAGGAACGCGGGCGTGCGGCGGGCGCCGACGGCGTGGGTGAGGACCCGCGCCGGGCCCGCCGAGGGCGCGCGGCGGCCGGTGCCGTCGAGCAGCGGCCGGACCGCGTCGTCGCCGCCGACGAACAGCCGGGCGGACGCCGCGATGTAGGTGGCGCCGACGGCCTGCTGCTGCGTCGCCGTCAGCCGGGTCGCCGTGCCGGGGGAGCAGACCGGGTCGATCCCGTCGTCGGACGAGAAGTCGTCGATGGCCGGTGCCTTCGCCTGCCCCGGAGTCCACTCGCTGTTGAAGAAGTTGTGGTTGGCGCCGATCACGTAGGCCGCGCTGTGCAGGGCGGCGCCCTTGCTGACGCCGCGGGTGCCGTCGACGTAGATCTGGCCCTGGAGGTCGGACACGTCGCCGTCGCAGCCCGGCAGGATGGTCGTGGAGGGCACGTCGGGCGCCGGGTTCTGGCCGAACACCGTGGGCCCGATCAGGACGTTGCCGCGGATCTTCCACCGTACGGGGCCCCGGTAGCCGTCCTGGGCGGCGGGCGGCGGGTTCAGGCTGTCGAGCGCGGCCCGGTTGACGCCCTCGCCTCCCCGGGAGTGCCCGACGAGGAGCACCCGCGAGAGGTCGGCGGGCGCGGTCTTCCGTACGGCCGCCGGGGCCGAGGCCCGGTCGGCGGCCCAGTCGGCCCAGCGGGCGAGGTGCAGCCGGACCAGGGATGAGCGGGCCTGGGCTCCGGCGTCCTCCAGGTCCCCGTCCTGTCCGTTGACGCCGTTCGCGGCGACGGACACCGTCACGTACCCCTGGGAGGCCAGGAGCCGTTGGGCGCGCAGATAGCCCTGCTCGCTGGGGATCGGCCGGGTGCCCGCCGGGCAGGGCCAGGTGAGCCGGACGTCCTCCGTGCCCGGGGTGTAGCAGGTGGCGTGGCGGCCGTGCAGGAAGAGGGCGACCGGCCGCTTCCCCGGAGCTCCGGTCGGGCCGACCACCGTGGCGCGCATCTCGACGGGCTGCGGGAGACCGGGCAGTCGTACGGACCTGAGGGCGTACTCGCCGCTGACGGTCCGGTAGGGGCCCGGGACTCCCGGGTCGACCGGGTTCGCGGGCAGCGGGGCCGGGTTCGCGGCGGCGGGGGCGAGGGGGCGCTCGGTGGCGGCGCCGGCGCGGCCCGTCGCGTCGAGTCGCCGTCCGCCGGCCGTCACCCGCAGCTCCGTGCCCTCGTCGAGCCGGATGCCGCCGAGGGGCAGGGCGTAGGAGCGTCCGTCCGGGCGGGGGAGCGGGTGGCCGAGGAGCCGGTCTCCGGCGCGGAACTCGATCCGGGCGTCGCCCACGGGTATGCGCTCGGGCGACGTCCAGACCAGCTGCCTGCCCGCACCGTCCCCGGTGATCTGCCAGCCCTCCGGGAGGGTGACACCGTCGAAGCGGCTCCCCGGGGCCGTCGGCGGTGACGCGGGCGAAGGCTGGGCGGACGCCGGCCAGGGCGATGCCGCCGTCAGTGCGAGTAATGCCACGGCGGTGGTCACGCCGCGTGTGACACGTATCAAAGCGGTCTTCCTCACGATCGGTCTCGTCGGGGCACCGGGAGGAGGCCGGTCTCCCGGCTTCCCCGGTGCCCCTCTCGTGTCGTGAGGACGGTGAGGGACGGCCGTCGGTTGTCTCATGCGGCGTCAGAAAGGCGTCATCGGCCGGATGGCGGCGCGAAAAAGGGCCGGCCCGGGTGGCGTGGAAGCCACCCGGGCCGGCCCCGGTGATGCGGATCAGGCGATGTCGAACCGGTCCAGGTTCATCACCTTGTCCCACGCCGACACGAAGTCCTTCACGAACTTCTCCTTCGCGTCGTCGCTCGCGTACACCTCGGCCAGCGCGCGCAGTTCGCTGTTGGAGCCGAAGACCAGGTCGGCCCGGCTGCCGGTCCACTTGACCGCGCCGGTGGCCGTGTCACGGCCCTCGAACACGGTCTGGTCCGCGGAGGTGGACTTCCACTCCGTGCCCAGGTCGAGCAGGTTGGCGAAGAAGTCGTTCGTCAGCTTGCCGGGCGTCTCCGTGAGGACACCGAGCGAGGACTGCGGCTGGGTCACGCCCAGGGCGCGCAGACCGCCGACGAGGACCGTCAGCTCGGGCGCGCTCAGGGTGAGCAGGTTCGCCTTGTCGACGAGCAGGTACTCGGCCGGGAGGCGGTTGCCCTTGCCCAGGTAGTTGCGGAAGCCGTCCGCGGCCGGCTCGAGGGCGGCGAAGGACTCGACGTCCGTCTGCTCCTGGGAGGCGTCCACACGGCCCGGCGTGAACGGCACCTCGACGGCGTGGCCGCCGTCCGCGGCCGCCTTCTCGACCGCCGCGACGCCCGCGAGGACGACGAGGTCGGCGAGGGAGACCTGCTTGTCCCCGCTCTGCGCGGAGTTGAAGGACTCCTGGATGCCCTCCAGGACGCGCAGCACCTGTGCGAGCTCGTCCGGGTTGTTGACCTCCCAGTTGCGCTGCGGCTCCAGGCGGATGCGACCGCCGTTGGCGCCACCGCGCTTGTCGCTGCCGCGGAAGGAGGAGGCGGCGGCCCAGGCGGCGGAGACCAGCTGGGTGACCGTGAGGTCCGAGCCGAGGATCTTCTCCTTGAGGGAGGCGATGTCCGCGGCGTCGACGAGCTCGCCCGAGCGGGCCGGCAGCGGGTCCTGCCACAGCAGCACCTCGGACGGGACCTCGGAGCCGAGGTAGCGCACGATCGGGCCCATGTCGCGGTGGGTGAGCTTGTACCAGGCGCGGGCGAAGGCGTCCGCGAACTGGTCCGGGTTCTCGTAGAAGCGGCGCGAGATCTGCTCGTAGACCGGGTCGAAGCGCAGCGACAGGTCGGTCGTGAGCATCGTCGGGAGGTGCTTCTTCTCCGGGTCGTACGCGTCCGGGATGATCGCCTCGGCGTTCTTGGCCACCCACTGGTGGGCGCCCGCCGGGCTCTTGGTCAGCTCGTACTCGTACTCGAAGAGGTTCTTGAAGAACCCGTTGCCCCACTGGGTCGGCGTGGTGGTCCAGGTGACCTCCAGGCCGGAGGTGATGGCGTCCGGGCCCTTGCCGCTGCGGAAGGTGCTCTTCCAGCCGAGGCCCTGCTCCTCCAGGGAGGCGCCCTCCGGGTCCGCGCCCACGTGGTCCGCGGGACCGGCGCCGTGGGTCTTGCCGAAGGTGTGGCCACCGGCGATGAGGGCGACGGTCTCCTCGTCGTTCATCGCCATCCGGCGGAAGGTCTCGCGGATGTCGCGGGCCGCGGCGATCGGGTCCGGATTGGCGTTGGGGCCCTCCGGGTTGACGTAGATGAGGCCCATCTGCACCGCGCCGAGCGGGTTCTCCAGCTCGCGGTCGCCGGTGTAGCGCTCGTCGCCGAGCCAGGTGGTCTCGGGGCCCCAGTAGACGTCCTCGTCGGGCTCCCACACGTCCGCGCGGCCGCCGGCGAAGCCGAAGGTCTCGAAGCCCATCGACTCCAGGGCGACGTTGCCCGCGAGGATCATGAGGTCGGCCCAGGAGAGGCTCTGGCCGTACTTCTTCTTCACCGGCCACAGCAGACGGCGCGCCTTGTCCAGGTTGCCGTTGTCCGGCCAGCTGTTCAGCGGCGCGAAGCGCTGCTGCCCGGCGCCGGCGCCACCGCGGCCGTCGCTGATGCGGTACGTGCCGGCGCTGTGCCAGGCCATGCGGACCATGAACGGGCCGTAGTGGCCGAAGTCGGCGGGCCACCAGTCCTGCGAGGTGGTGAGGACCTCGGCGATGTCCTGCTTCACGGCCGGCAGGTCGAGGCCCTTGAAGGCCTCCGCGTAGTCGAAGTCCTCACCGAGCGGGTTGGCCACGGCGGGGTTCTTGGCGAGGATCTTCAGGTTCAGCCGGTTCGGCCACCACTGGCTGTTGCCGCCGCCCTGGGTGGGGTGGGAGGCACGCCCGTGCGCGACGGGGCAGCCGCCTGCGCCCTCCGTCTTCGCGTCGGTGACGATTGCGTCGTGGTTCTCAGACATGGGAATCCTTCCGGACATGGCGGATCACTGTGCTCAGGAAGTGCGTTTCGGCGGACGGGCCTGGCGCGGGTGTCACGTGTGCTTCTCCCGCCGTGCTGGAGTCTTCCTGTCCCTTGGCCATTTACGAAACCGATCCTACGATGGACAGTGTCCAAGTCAAGATGAACCCCAAGTTTGCTATGCCGCCGAGGTGAGACATGAGTGACCTGCTGGAGCGACTGCGCGCGCGTGGCTGGCGGATGACGTCCCAGCGCCGCGTCGTCGCGGAGGTCCTGGCCGGGGATCATGTGCACCTCACGGCGGACGAGGTCCACGCGCGCGCGGTGGCGCGCCTGCCGGAGATCGCGCGGGCGACGGTCTACAACACCCTCGGCGAACTGGTCGCCCTCGGGGAGGTCGTGGAACTCTCCACGGACGGGCGGGCCAAGCGCTACGACCCGAACGCGCACCGGCCGCACCAGCACCTGGTCTGCTCGAACTGCGGGATCATCCGCGACGTCCATCCGACGGGGGACCCGCTCGCCGTCCTGCCGCCCGCGGAGAGATTCGGCTTCACGGTGTCGAAGGCGGACGTGACGTACCGGGGGCTGTGCCCGGGCTGCGCCTGAGCCCCGGAGCGCGAGAGGTTCCGGAGTACGAGGGGCCCCGGAGTACGAAAGGGGCCCTCCACCGACGTCGGTGGAGGGCCCCTCTCTGGGTTCTGCTCTGTGTTCTGCCGCGCTGCGGACTACTTCAGGACGGCGAGCGCCTCGTCGTAGCTCGGCTCGTCGGCGATCTCGCCCACGAGCTGCGCGTGCAGCACCGTGTCGTTCTCGTCGAGGACGACGACGGCGCGGGCGGTCAGACCGGCCAGCGGACCGTCCGCGATCTCCACGCCGTAGTTGGTGTGGAACTCACGGCCGCGGAGCGTCGAGAGGCTCTTGACGTTCTCCAGGCCCTCGGCGCCGCAGAAACGGGCCTGGGCGAAGGGCAGGTCGGCGGAGATGCAGAGGACGACCGTGTTGTCCAGCTGCCCGGCCTTCTCGTTGAACGCGCGGACCGAGGAGGCGCACGTCGGGGTGTCGACGCTCGGGAAGATGTTGAGGACCTTGCGCTGACCGGCGAAGTCCTTGAGCGACTTGTCCGCCAGCCCCTCGGCGACGAGAGTGAAGTCGGGGGCCTGGCTGCCGGGGGCCGGCAGAGCACCGTTGACCTGCACGGGGCTGCCCTTCAGCGTGACCTGGGCCATGGGGATCTCCTTCAGACGTATGAGTGGCAACGGGGGGAATCGTACGGAAGGCGGGCCCGCCCGCACGACACGGGCTGCCGCGACCCTCCCCGGCCGGACGTTCCGACCGGCAGGATCTTCCGACGTGCCGCCCGGCCGGAGGCCTCAGCCCCGGCCCGCCGAGAAGCGGGACGGCGGTGTGCCGAAGGCCCGGGTGAAGGCGGCAGTGAACGCGGCGGGGGAGGCGTACCCGAGGCGGCCCGAGACCTCGCTGACCGTCGCGGTACGCAGCAGGGGCACGGCCGCGAGGAGACGGGCACGGGACCGCCAGACGGCGGGGCTCTCGCCCGTCTCCGTACGGAAGCGCCGGGTGAACGCCCGCTCGCTCAGGGCGGTCCTGGCCGCCCAGTCGGTGTTGGTGACACCGGCGTCCGGGGCGGCCAGGTACTCCCGGCACAGCGCCGCGAGGTCCCCGGAGGCGGGGATCGCGACGTGGAAGGGCAGCGGGGAGCGCGCGGCGATCTCGTGCAGGAGCAGCGTCGCGATGGCGCCCTCCCGGCCCGACAGGCTGTAGTCGGCCGCGAACTCGACGGCCGCGAGCAGCAGTTCGCGCAGCAGCGGCGGTACGTCCACGACCGTGCAGCGGGCCGGCCACCACGGGACGGCGCCCGGCTCCACGTACAGGCTGCGCGTGCTCACGCCCAGCATCCGGACCCGGTGCGGGGTGGCGGCCGGGATCAGGACGGCCCGCTCGGGCGGGACCGTCCACGTGCCGTCGGCGGTGTCGACGACCATGACGCCGGTCGCCCCGTAGAGGAACTGCGCCCGCCGGTGCTCGTGCCAGTCGAGGACCCGCCCGGCCGGATAGTCGGTGCCGATCGGCAGGACGGCCCGGTCGAGGTGGTCGACGTCGTCCAGCGGGATGTTCTTCACCCGCCCACGGTACTGGCCGAGACGCGAAGGAATGCTGCCGACCATCGCATGCGGGAACCCTCGTCGACCTGATGGTCTTGACCCATGGACGTGGTGATGCTGATGGCGATCGGGCTCCTCACCGGGGCGACGACGGTCTTGTTCGGGTTCGGCGGCGGGTTCGTGGCGGTCCCGGTCGTGGTGTGGGCGGACGCCGCCCTCGGCACGGCGGCCATCCCCGTGGCCACCGCCACCTCGGCCCTGGTGATGCTCGTGAACGCCGCCTTCGCCACCGCCGTCACCCCACGGCCCGTGCTCCTCGCCCTGCGCGGCAGCGGCGCCCTGCTGCCCCTGCTCGCGGCGGGCGCCTGCGCCGGGGCGTACGCCTCCCGCTTCGCCCCGCCGGCCCTGGCCCGCTGGGCGTTCGTCGCGTACACCGCCCTGACCGCTCTCGACCTGCTGCTCCGGCCCGGCTTCCTGCGCACCGCGAGCAGGCCGGGCACGGAGCCGGCCCGGGGCCTGCCGGCCACGGCCGGCGCCCCGATCGGTGCGGTCGCCGCCTTCCTCGGGGTCGGCGGCAGCGTGATGACCGTCCCCGCGATGCGCCGGGCCGGTCACCCCATGCGCGTGGCGACGGCCCTGGCCAACCCGCTCACCCTGGCCGTCGCGCTCCCGGCCGTCGCGGTCTCCCTCGCCGGCTCCCCGCCCCCGGCCGCCACGGCCACCGGCACCGGCCTGGTCGGCCTCGTCGACCCGTACGCGGCGGGGGCGCTGCTCCTCGGCGCCCTGCCGGTCATCGCCGTCCTGCGCCGCCGCCCGCCCCGCATCCCGGACCGCGTCCACGCGTGCGCGTACCTCGGACTGCTCGCCCTGGTGGCCCTCGCGATGGTGCTCACCGGACCCTGAGCCCGCCGCCCCGACGGGTCGGGGCGGCGGGCCGGGGCCGTCAACTCCGCGCGCGGGTCCGGTAGTCCTGCCGCAGGGCGTCGAGGATCTCGGCGGCCTCGGGCAGGCCCGCCTTCCGGCAGCGCGCGGCCGCCGTCACAAGCCGGGCGGCCGCCTCCTCGATCCGGCCGAGACCGTTCCCCTCGATCAGGGCGGCGATCCGCACCGCCTCGGCGCGCGGCACCTCTCCCTCCTCCCCGCCCCGCTCGTGGGCGGCGATCGCGGCCTCCGCCTCGGCGAGGGCCTCCGGGAAGCGGTCCGCCTCCGCCAGGACACGGGCCCGGCGGTAGTGCACCTCGCCGCTCTCGTACCAGACGGCGAAGTCCTCGGTGTCCTCCGGTACGGCGGCGAGGAGCGCGTCCGCCCGCGTCAGGTGCTCCAGGGCGGCGTCGAGGCCCTCGGCCTCCCGGGCCGCCATGGTGAGCCGGGCGAACTCGCGCATCATGTGCGTGATCAGGGGCGGGTGCGGCGCCTCGGCGTGCGCGGCGAGCGCGCGCTCGTACGCGGTGTCCGCCGCGTGCCAGCGGCCGGCGAGCGCCAGCGTGGTCGCCGCCTCGGCCGCCACCAGGGTGAGGATCGAGCCGGGGTCCTCCCATCCGGCGACGGTGTCAGCGAGCCGCAGGAACTCCTCGGCCGCGGCCAGGTGCTCCTCGAGCTCCCGCAGCCCGCGCGCGAGGTTCAGCCGCGCCTGGGCCAGCGGCCGCGCGCCGATCGAGGCGGACGCCTCGTCGGAGAGCACGGACTCCAGTACGGCGACGGCGTCCGCCTGCTGCCCCGAGCGGCCCAGTACGTCGGCGAGCTGGAGCCGTACGCCGGTGGCCTCGTCGGCGGCCCCGTCCTGGTCGAACCGCGCGGCCGCCTCCGACAGATGGCGCACGGCGCCCGCGGTGTCCCCGAGGTGCGTGGAGGCGTGGCCGAGCAGGGAGTACGTCGGTGCCATCGGGAAGTCGGCGTCGTCGTACCGCACGGCGTCCGCGATCGCCCGGTGCAGCAGCTCCATCGCCTCCGCCGGCTCCTGCCGGGCGAGGAGGAACTGGGCGAGCAGGGCGCGCGGACGCCCGTTCCGCCAGGGGCGTTCCGCCGTCTCGTTGTCCTCCAGAGCGGCGCGCAGCTCCGCCTCGGCGAGGGCCATGTCACCGCGCCGCCCGGCGACCTCGGCGACGAACTGACGCACATGGGCGACGTGGTGGGGGAGGGACAGGCGCTCCGCCTCGGCGCGCATCGTGCCGGTGGACTCCTCGAACCGCTCCAGGGCGGCGGCGGAGACCTCCGGGAACGTCCGCACCACCTCCTGGTACGCGGCGAACGTGCGGGAGTACAGCACGGCCAGGTACGCGAGCCGGCGGCCGAGCGCCGCGTCCTCACCGGCCACGGCCTCGCCCTCCCCGGGCGCCTCACCCGTGAACGGCGCCTCGGTCTTGAGGCGTTCCGCCTCGCGCAGGATCTCGTCGAGGCCGGACCGGACCGCCTCGGCGTCCGGCGGCGCCGAGCCCTCCGTCGCGCCGGAGGCGGTCGCCCAGGCGAGGGCGCGGCTGCGGGCGGACAGCGCGTGCCACGGCATCCCGACGCCCTCGTAGAGGACGGCGGCCCGCTCCAGTTCGGCGATCGCCTCCGCGTCCCGGTCCTTCCGCGTGAGCACGTACCCGCGCTGCTCGGCGAGTTCGGCCCGCAGCAGGTCCTCCGGGCCGAGCCGGTCGTCGTGGGCGGCGGAGCCGTCGGCGAGACGCTCCTCGATGCGGGACCAGAGCCGGGTGTCCCCGGGATGCCCCACGCGCGCCATGCGCCGCGCCTCGCGCACCAGCTCCACGAAGTCCTCGGGAACCTCCGGTGCGGTGGCGGTCGTACGGGTCGGGGGCACCGTGCTCGCGCCGGCAGCGGGAGTCCGGCCGACGGACGCCCGGAGGCCCAGCGGCAGCGGCTCGTCGAGCAGCGGGCGCCGGGCGAGGCGCGCGGCGCGCCGGTCGCCGATGGCCGAGGTGCCGTTGCGCGCGTCGAAGGCGGCGGCGAGCCGGTCCGCCTCGGCGCGGACGTGGGCGAGGAGCCCGTCCGCGGTCCAGTTCCGGCCCGGCGGGCCGGCCACGGGCGTGTCCGCGTGCCCGTCCTCGACGAGCCGGGCGAGCAGCACCTCGACGCCGGTGAGGAAGTGCAGGTGGGCCAGCGGCGCGCCGGTCGCCTCGAACAGCGGGCGGTTCTCCGCGAGGATCTCCAGACCGCGCCCCTCGTTGCGGGAGAGCGCGCAGAACTCCAGGTGCAGGCCGACCTCCTCCTGCATGCCGGTGTTGCCGCGCACCCGCCGGTAGCCGGTGAGGTGGTGCGAGCGGGCCTCGTCCGTGCGGCCGAGGCGCAGCAGCGGCAGCAGCGCCTGTGCCTGGCTGGCCTGCGGCTCCTCGGCGCAGGTCTGGACGTGCCCGAAGACCGGCTGCCAGGTGTCCAGCGCGTCGGCGTCCTCGCCCGCCGCCACCTGGCGCAGGGCGAAGTGCCGGGTCTCGCAGGCCTCGCAGTCGCTCAGCTCGGTCCGGGGGCGGGTGGCCCACAGGTCGTAGGCGTCGTCGACGCCCAGACCGGTGTGGAGCGCGATGTGGTAGCGCATCGCGGCCACCGGCTGCATGCCGTGCCCGGCCTTCTCGTACCGGTCGCGCATCTGGTCGACCCAGCCCTGGACGGTGGCCAGGGGCATCTCGGGCACCTGGAGCAGGGAGGTCGTCACCCACTTGAAGCTCCAGAAGACCTGGTGGGCCTCCCACTGGCTGAACGACTCGGGGGCGGAGTCCCACAGCTTGAGCAGCCGGGCGAAGGCGACGGGCGCCTTGCGGTGCTCGCCGGTGAACACGTACGCCGTCATCAGCTCGATGAGGGCCGTCACCAGCGTGTCCGGCTTCTCGAAGGCCTCGGCGGCCTCGACGAGCTCCTCGGCGGTGACGGTCCGCTGCAGGCCGTGGGGACGGTCGTGGTTCGCGCGCAGCGCCTCGACGACGGCCTCGGGGGTGTCCAGCATCTCTACAGTTCCTTCCGGGGCTCGGTGCCGGCGGCGTCCGGGCCGGAGTGGTGCATGGCGTGGGTGAGCAGACCGATGAAGGCCCGGTTGAGCAGCGCGCTCTCGCTCGCCCGCAGCGGCCGGCGGCTGAGCAGCAGCGCCTGACCGTAGAGGGCCTCGGCGGTCGTCACGGCGAGCCCGCGCTCGGCGATCGTGATCGCCTGCCGGACCAGCGGGTTGAGGTGGTTCAGGACGAGCTGGGCGCGCGGGGTCTCCTGGCGCAGCGAGCCGAGGATGTCGGCCCACAGGCCGTCGCTGTCGGCGGCGAGCCCGGACCTGGTCCGCTCGTGGCGCGCCTCCCGGTTGTCCAGGAGCAGCGCGGGCGCGGTGACGGGCTGGAAGTCGCGCAGGACGACGTCGCAGTCGTGCACCGCGATCGTCTCGCGGGCGATCGCGAGGAAGGCCGCGGCCCGCAGCTCGGCGGTCGGGTCGACGGCGTCGAGATGGGCGGTGACCGTGGCCGGGTCGAGGTCCGTGACGGCCGTGCCCGGACGGATCTCGGGCAGCCGGTGCACCAGGTCGCGGTCGTAGGTGTAGCCGCCGTTGACGACGCCCAGACCCGCGGCCGAGGCGATCGGCGCGACCTGACGGAACTCCTCGACGCTGCGCGCGACCAGGACCGTCGGATGCGTCCGCACGAACTCCTCCAGGGTCACGTTGCCGTCGGTGGTCTCGAACGGCAGCCACGGCAGCACGATCCGCAGCAGCTCGTCGTCGTAGCGGGCGAGCGCCTTCACCGCCAGGTGGTGCGTGTCGATGAACCGGTGGAGCAGAGACGGGTCGCTGGCGGCGAGCCCGGTGAGCCAGTCGCGGATCCGGTCGCCGAGCGCGTCCCGTACGGCGGACAGCGTGCCGTCCTCGTACAGCGCCTCCCGGGACGCCGTCGGGCGCAGAGTGGTCGTGTCGACCACGCACCGGACGAAGAACGCCCACTCCGGCAGCAGTTCGGGCGCCTGGTCGGTCAGCAGCATGCCCTTGAGGTGCACCCGGTGCCCCGCCCGCTGCGCCGGGCTGACGGCCGTCGGCAGCACGTACGCGACACCGCGCAGACCGGCCGCCGGCAGGTCCAGCTCGACGCTGTCGAGCGGCGCGAAGCCGAAGAGGTCCTTGCAGTACGCGGTGAGGGCCTCGCGGCGCGCCAGCGGGGAACGGTGCTCCCGCTCCCACGGCGGCGCCTCGTTCACCCGGTGGGTCTCGCCCCGGGGGCCGACGACGGTGACCTCGTGCCGCAGCAGACCGCCGTAGTGGCGGGCCAGGGACACGACCTGCTCCGGGCTCGTCCACTCGGCGTTGTCCGCGCGCGGGGTGAGCCGGACGGTGGTGCCCGGCTCGGGCACGGCCGAGGCAGGCAGGGTCCGGATGGTGTAGCGGCCGTCGGAGTGGCCGCGCCACTCGACGGCGGGCGCCGACGGATCGGCCGCGGACCGGCTCACCACCGTGATCTCGTCGGCCACGACGAAGCAGGCGAGCAGACCGATGCCGAACTGGCCGATGAACTCCCCGCGGGCGGCGTCCAGGCCCGCCCCGTCCAGGGCACCGTCGGCGGTCCGCTTGGAGCTGCGCCCGATGGTCGCGAGGAACCGGTGCACATCGGCCTCGGTCAGGCCGACGCCGGTGTCCGTGACGGTGAGGGTCTCACCGGTGCGGACCGTGATGGTGCCGGGCGCGCCGGGCGTGAGCGCCTGCCGGGCGGTGATGGCGTCCACGGCGTTCTGCAACAGCTCGCGCAGGTAGACGCGGGGGCTGGAGTACAGGTGGTGGGAGAGCAGGTCGACCAGGCCGCGCAGGTCGACCTGGAACGTGTGGGCGGACTCGGAAGGGTGCACCTGAGGGAAGCTTTCGGTGGGTGCGCCCGGGCCGGGAAGGGCACGGGCGGGAAGCGGAAGGAAGCGGTACGAGGGGGGCCGGCGGTCCCGGGACCGGACGGGTGTCGGCGGTCCAGGGACCGGACGGGTGCCGGCGGTCTCGGGACCGGACGGGTGTCGGCGGTCTCGGGGCCGGAGGGCCTGTCCGGCGCGCGGGCGGGCGGTGGCGGAGCGTTCCGGCTCAGCGACCGGCCGCCGCACGCTGCTTGCGGTAGGCCGCGGCGGGGTCGGAGCCGTCCAGGTAGTACCAGGGGAACTTGGTGACACGCCCCTCGGTGGCCCGGAAGCACTCCCGGGCGGAGTCCCGCTCCCCGGCCAGCGAGAAGGCCAGCGCGAAGGTGTTGAGGACCTGGAGCCAGGCGCCCCGCCGGACGAAGTCCGGGTGCCGGTAGGAGTGGTCGGCGGCCTCCCGCAGGGAGTTCGTCACCTCGGCCAGACGCATGTACGCGGCGTCCGCGCCCGGGTCGAGGGAGAGCCACTCCTCGATGTGCGCGATGGCGACGAGCTGGCCGAGCAGCGTGCCTCCCGGGGCGCCGAACGCGGACGCGCGCGCGAAGGCGTGCATCTCCTCATGGGAACCGCCCCATTTGTCGCAGACCTGCTGCAACTGCTGCTGGTGCGCCTCCAGGTGCTGCGGATCGCGCCGCACGGTCGCCTCGAAGCGGCGCCGCGCGACGACCTGGCCGACCTCCAGGCCGCGCCCGGTGGTCTGGAGGCAGTACCAGGGCGAGCTCCACAGGGGTTCGCGCTCGGCCGCCTCGTACAGCCACTTCTCGGCCGTGCGCAGCCGCGAGTGGAACAGCTCGAACTGCGCGCGCGTGACGTCCTTGGCGCGGGCGCCGGTCCGCGCCTCCCACCCCCAGCTCAGGTGGCGGATTCCGGCCACGAGCCGGGGCAGCGCCGCGTCCGGTTCCGCTTCGAGGACCCCGGTGATCCACCGCTCCACCCCCGCGGTGTCACCGACGGCCCACAGGAGCTCCGTGAGGCCCTCGCTCTCGGGGCGTGCCTCGAGCACCTCCCGGACCGTGTTCCAGTCCGCCGCCGCCGCGGCCTCCCGGACGCGGCCGACGTCCGGATCCCCGGAGTCCACATCCAGCCGCGCCACGGGCCGGCCCGCCCATTTCCCCAGCGTGAGCCCCCATTCACGGAAGCCAGCCATGTCCCCACCCCTTGCTGTGTGCGAACGGGGCGGCCAGTGATCACCCGCCCCGTGGACGTAGTGACTATCACGCGCGACCGACAATCGCACAGCTGTTTCCCTACGGTGCCCTGCGCAGCGCGCGGACGGCCGGGACGGAGAGCATGACGGCGATCAGCACGAGGCCGACGGCGGAGGAGAAGAGCAGGACGCGGTCGGCGCCCACGCCGTCGGCGGCCGGGCCGGACAGGGCACGGCCCAGCGGGATGACCATGATCGATCCGGCGACGTCGTAGGCGGAGACGCGGCTCAGGACGGCCAGGGGGATGTGCGACTGCACGCTCGTCGCCCACATGACGCCCCAGAACGCGAACCCGCAGCCCGCCACGACACCGGTGAGCACGGTGACGGTGAACGACCAGCCGAGGGCGGGCGCCAGGGGGTTGAGCGAGAAGAAGAACATGGCGCACGCGCCCGCGACGAGCGGGCGGCGCGGCCGGACCCGCATCCCGAGCAGTCCGCCGACGATCGTGCCGGCGCCGTCGGCGGAGGCGATCCAGCCGTAACCGCTCGCGCCGTGCTGCTCGGTGAGCAGCGCCGCGCCGAGCGGCAGGGCCGGGCCGAAGACGAACAGGCCGTAGACGGCCCACACGGCGATGACCCCCCACAGCCAGGAACGGGACCGGAACTCGTGCCATCCGGTGGCGAGGCGCCGCAGGATCGGCTCGTCGCTCTCGTCCCGGGCCGTGCAGAGCCTCCGCAGCGGCGCGAGACCGAGCGCGCTGCACGCGTACGCGGCCGCGATGACCACGAAGGACCCGGCGACGTTCCAGTGGGCCACGAGCAGGCCGGAGACACCGGGGCCGAGCAGGGTGCAGATCGACTCGGAGATCCGGAGCAGCGCGTTGGCCCGCTGGATGTCCTCGGCGACCCGGGGCACCAGGCTCGCCAGACCCGGCTGGAACATGGCGGTCGCCGCGCCGCTGAGCGCGAGCAGCGCCATCATGTGCCACAACCGCAGGTCGCCGGCGGCGAGCAGCACCGCGAGCGCCAGCATGGCCACCATCCGCACCAGGTCCGCGCCGACCATCATCACCTGCGGGGTGAACCGGTCGGCGAGCACGCCGCCGAACAGCACGAGCAGGACGATCGGCGCCATCCACGCGGCGAGCGCGTAGCCCACGCCCGCCGCCCCGTACCCCGCGCCGAGCACGGCGGTCGTGAGCGAGACCATCAGCATGCCGTCGGCGAGGAGCGAGGTGCTGCGGGCCGCGAAGAACAGCCGGAAGCGAGGCGAACGCCACGGGCTGGGAAGGGAGTTCTGTTCCTGCTCCACGGTCGCGTCGCCCGTCGTCATGTCATTCGTCGTCATGTCAGCTGCGCCGGTCCCGGCCGGCCCCTTCCGTGAGAATCCGCTGCCGGAGCCAGGCACCGGTCCGGTCCGCCTCCGCCGGCGCGTCCCGCACGATCACGTACCGGCACGGGGCCAGCACTCCCGGGCGGCCCGGGAGTGCGTCCATCAGCGCCGCGTGCGCCCGCTCCGGCGTGAGCGGGGAGCCGCCGGAGGCGAGGAACGCCACGAGGCCGTCCGCGTCCGGAGCCACGTGTACGGGTACGCCTCCCAGCGCCCCGCTCAGGACGTCCGCCACCTCGGACGGCGACACCCACGAGCCGTCCACCCGGCGCCACTCCGCGCCGCGCTCGACCGGCCTCACGCCCGTCACCTCGGTGAGCGTCGCCAGCGGCACGTCCTCGGTCGCGGCCGCCTCCAGGAGCCGTACCAGACCGGTGAGGAAGCCCTCGGCCTCGTCCGGCGTGAACAGCGCGGGGTCGACCCACAGCCCGAGCCGGAGCACGGGCGCCGTCTCGTGGACGAAGGTCAGCACGCGGGTCGGCAGCACCTGGACCTGCCCCCGCACCACTTCCAACTCGGGCCCTTCGGCCGGCCCCGTGGCCCCGCTCGGCAGCGCGCTGACGTCGTTGAAGACGACGTCGCGGGCGAAGCGGCTGCCGCGCTCGTACGTGACGGCGTCGATCACCTCCCAGAGGCGGACCGCGTCGAACCGGCTGTGCCGGTAGGCGTTGAGCGCCGCTCCCCACGCCTTCCGCAGGAGCGCGTCGAAGGACGGCACCCGCACGTCGAGGGAGAGCAGCGCGTCCTGGGACACGGTGTTCACCGAGCGGGCGAGCCGGGGCAGGAACCGGTTGGAGGTCGGGACGGCGGCGACGCAGGAGGGCTGGCCCGCACGGTGGGCGATCAGCGCGCACCAGGCCGTGAGCAGCACCGTGGACGGCAGGCCTCCGGTGCGCTCCGCCGCGAGGGCGAGCGCCCGGGCGCCCCGCAGCGAGCGGAGCGTCAGCTGCTCCGCCTCGACCTCGGTGCCCACGGCGCCCGGCTCCGCGAACATCGCCTGGGGGTCGGTGCGGATGATCCGTTCCCAGTGCCGCAGGGACGCTTCGGCCTTCCGGAGCCCGCCCGGGGTCGCCTCCTCGGCGGCGAGGTCGAGCGGGGTGAAGGCCGTCACGGCGGGGAGCGTCCGGCCGGCGAGCAGGTCGCGCCAGTCCTCCTCCAGGACGGAGAGGGCGCTGATGTCCGTGACGGCGTGGCTCGCCGCGAGGGCGACGGACAAGGGCGCGCCCGCCACGGCGACGAGGGAGATCCGCAGGCCGAAGTCCCGGTCCAGGTGGAACCGTTCGACACGGTTCCGGCGGGCGACGGAGTCGGCGTATCCCTCCGGGGGATGCTCGTCGTGGTCGAGGACCGTGACCGTGAACTCGCCCTCCGCCGCCACGACTTGCTCGCGGGGAGCTTCGCCCGGCGCGTGCGGGAACGTCGTGCGCAGCGCCTCGTGCCGCACCACCAGGGCGCGCAGCGCGTCGATCGCCGCCTCCGTCCGGGTTCCCCCGGGCACGGGCCACACGGCGTGGATGTTGATGTGCTCGGGCTCGTCCCGCAGCATGCAGCGGATCATGTTGGCCTGGCCCATCGTGACGGGGCCCCGGCGCTCCTCGCCGCCCGCGTAGCCGACGGTGACCGTGTGCGTCCTGGTCATGCGATGCCCTTCGAAGCGGTCTCGCGGGCCAGGGGTTCCCAGGCGTCGATCAGGAGGGCGAACTCCGCCATGTCCTCCCGGACTTCGTCGATCAGCCGCTCGCGGCGGGCGGCGAGGAAGTCCGCCGCCTCGGCGTAGCGGCCGCCGAGCTTGCGGTAGGAGCGCTCGACGACGTCGAGGCGCTCGGCGTTCTCCAGCGGGTCGAGGCGCGTGCTCTCCCGGACGAGGTCGGCGACGGCGGAGGCGCGGAGCCCGCCCCCGGTGTCGAGCAGCGACTCGCCGGCCGCCGTCGTCCCGGCGTACACGGAGTGGAGGTGCGGGGCCGCGAGCAGGAACTTCGCGAACCGCAGCTGGTAGGCGAGGAATCCGCTGTCGGAACGCCGTTCGCCGGTGTGGAAGTTGACGATGTGCCGGTTGTGCAGCACGCCCGGCAGCCGGGCGTCGTGGACCAGGTGCAGGAGGAAGTAGTCGCTGCCGATGGTGTCGGTGGCGGGCGGCAGCGGCACCCGGCCGTACACCTCGCGGGCGAGGGCGATGTTGCACATGTCGACGCGCGTGGGGCTGACGGTGGTGAGCGTGGTCAGGTCACCGGTGTACGCGGCGGTCCCGGCGCCCCGGAACGACTCGGTGATCAGGTTCCTCCGCCAGATCTCCGGATAGCCGTCCGGTACGGACAGGCCGATGACGTCCTCGTACACGAGCGGGTCGAGCCTGCGGATCTCCTCGACGTCCACGGACATCTCGCCGACGAAGGAACCGCCGACCAGGGCCACCGGCCGGTGTGCGTACGCCGGGTCGAGCCTGCTGCGGGACACGAGCCCCGCCACCTCGGCGGCCGGCCGGCCCAGGGCCGTGAGCTCGTGGTGGAGGGGGAAGACCGGCTCCCCGTCCAGGTGCTGGTAGCGGCTGTCGGAGTCCCTGCGGTGCACCGACGCGCAGCCGAGCGCCTCCGCGAACAGGAAGGCGCGGTTGGTGCAGGCGCCGTAGGACACGCGGGACGGCAGCATCAGGCCGAGCATCCGCTCCGGCCCGGCGGCGCCCTCGGCGGCCCCGGACCGGGCGATCGCCCCGCGCAGGAAGGCCCGTTGTGCGGTCTCGTCGAGGTGGTGGACGACCACGCCGGGTACGCGGGGGAGCGCGGCCACCACCTGCCGGTGCCCGGCGAGGACGGGGGCCTGGGAGGAGTCCAGGATCAGCAGGTGCACCTCGACGTCGAAGTGACGGGCGCCGTGGGCGGCTTCCTCCGCGACCGCCCGGATCGTGTCGGGGCAGGCGCGGTGGGTGGGCAGGGTCAGGCAGACACGGCGCACGCCGACTCCTCGCCCGCTGCTGTCCCTGTGGCGTGCCAGGAGGTGAGTCCGAGGAGGCGGCTCCCGAGCTCGTTCAGGGAAGCCGTGGGATAGCGCTTGGACTCGTGCAGGACGGGGTCGCCGACCAGGGTGCGGTTCCAGCGCGGGGTGCGCAGGTGCCGCCAGGACTCGACGCGGGACTTCCGCAGCTTCGCGTGCTCCTCCAGGGCCGGCATCATCGACAGGTACTGGACCGCCCGCACCTGGTCGGACGAGGTGTTGCGGGCCACGCCGTGGGCGAGGAGACCGTTCCAGATCAGCAGGTCGCCGGGGTGCAGATCGGGGCGGACGACGGGGAACTCCGTCCGGTCCACGGCGGGCCGGACGGGGTCCCGGTCGCCGGGCTGACCGAGCTTCCACTCCTCGAACCGCCGGAAGAGCTCCGGGCAGCACTGGAAGCCGCCGGACTCCGGGCGCGTGTCGTTGAGCGCGATGATCCCCTGCACCCGCTGCGGGGGCACGCCGAGCGTGGTGTCGATGTCCCAGTGCAGCTCGATGTCGAAGCCCCGGTCGGTGGGCTCGATCAGGGCGCGGTCGCGGTTGCGCACGTTGGGCGGGTTGAGGTTGAGCCGGTCCTGGGTGACCCACAGCTCCTCGCAGTCCCACACGTCCACGAAGGCGTCGTACACCCGCTGGGACTGGCGGCTGTCCCAGAGCAGTTGGTGGTGGTACGCCTCCACGAAGCCGTACACGTGCAGCTGCTGGTCCAGTTCGGAGCGGAACGGCCGGTCCTCGTACCAGCTCTCCGGTCGGTCGGGGTCGAGGCCCTGGAAGTCCCAGGCGAAGTCGAGCAGGCGCCGCGCCGCCTCCGCCGGGATCGCCTCGCGGACGATGACGTAGCCGTACGTCTGCCAGTGGGCGAAGTCCTCCTCGGACAGCACCCGCAGCGGCCGCGACTTCTTCAGCTCCCGCAGGGTGGTCTGGGCGAGGTACGACTCGCCGTCCGCGCTGAAGTACGGCAGGTCCGAAGCCGCCCGGTGCAGGTAGGGGCGGCGGGCGGGGCGGTGCGGAGCGGGTGTCGTCACGGGGTTCCTCCAGAGGCGGTGGCCGGAGGTCAGGCGGCCACGTCGTCCAGAAGAATTGGTTTAGACCATAGCTTCTGTCAAGTGCTCCGTCCGCGTGTCGAGTTGAGGGGGCGGCGGACTCGGCGGGGCGGCGGCTTTGGTCTAGACAACCATCGACGAGCTGGCTTACTGTCCCCATGCGCAGTCCGGCCCCTGATGGAGCATCGGGCGACTTCTTCGCCGTGCCGTGGCCGACGACCCCTTCTGCGACGAGGAGTGACCCCATGGAACCCATCACCGCCTGGCTCCGGGAGAAGAACCCCGGTCTCGACGGGCCGATCGACACCGACGAGGACCTCATCGAGGCGCGGCTCATCGACTCCATGGACTTCCTGGAGTTCATCGACCTCCTGGAGGAGCTCTCCGGCAGCTCCATCGACCTCCAGGAGGTCACCATCGACGACTTCCGCACCCTCGGACGCGTCCGGGAGCGCTTCCTGAGCGGCGTCAACTGACCCCGGGCCCCAGGGCCCGTCACCGTCAGCGCATGCGGGGACCCAGCGTCCGGACGACCTGGGTGAGGACCTTCTCGCTCCAGTTCCGCTCCGACTGCGGGTACTCCCCGACGCCGTCCGCGGTGGACATGCCGCTCACCTCGAACTGGTACGGGCCCTCGTGGCAGGTGGGCCCGTCGGAGACGTCCGGCAGGAAGCAGCCCTCGGTGCCGAGCGAGGTGCCGAGGTCCCGGAACTCCTTCTTGTACGTGCCCTCGCCCGCCCGCTTGCGCGCGGACGCCAGGTCCTCGGCGTAGTTCTGCTTCACGAGGGCCGGATCGGCGATGGCCGTGAAGGTGACCTTGACGCTGCTGTTGTGCTCGCTCTCGTACTCGGACGGCAGCCCGAACCTGAACTCGCAGCCGCCGGCCGGGACGTCACCGGTCGTGCCGGGCGCGGACTCCGACAGCGGGTTGAAGTCGATGATCGTGACCTTCACCGGCTCCCGCGCGAAGTCGGTCGCCTGCGGGAGGATCGCCCGGATCTCCGTGTCGCTCAGCACCTCGCAGGCGTTCGGCCACTGATCGAGCGGCAGCGAGCCGTTCGCTGCCGGCTGCGCGGCCAGCTTCGGGCCCGAGGGCTTCGCCGCGCCGAACTCCAGCGGCGGCGGCTCGCTGGAGCAGCCCGCGAGCGCGAGGGGTGCGGCCACGGCAAGGACGAGGCACCACCGGTTCAGTCTGGACACGTCACGTTCCCCCGAGAGTGAAGACGCCGGATTCGGGGCCCATTCTGCCCGCGGGCACGGCGCGGCCCCGGGGGCTTCACCGCATCGTTGTTGTGATCCTGACGACAGGCGGCCCCGAAGGTGCCGGTCGGGCGAATGCCGCGACCGGGTCGGGCGAATCCGGGGCCCCGGGCGTGGCCCGGCGGGCCGGCGGTGGTACGTCGATGGCCATGCAGCCAGGCACACCCCCGACGGTGACCCCCTTCCTCCGTACAGCCGCCGCCTACGCATGGCGGCTGCTCGTCGTCGGCCTCCTCGTCCACGCCCTGTTCGCGGTGCTCGGGCGTTTCCACGAGATCGGCGTGGCCGTCTTCCTCGGCCTGGTGCTCACCGCGCTGCTCAGGCCCGTCGCCGACGTGGTCGCCCGGCTGCTGCCCCGCGCGGCGGCGGTCGCCCTCACCCTGATCGTCAGCATCGCGCTCGTCCTCGGAGTGCTCACGCTGGTCGGCGAGGCGGTCGCGGGGGAGCAGACCACGCTGGTGCGCGAGTTCCGGGAGGGCATCGGGCGGATCGAGCACTGGCTGCAGCGGCCGCCGTTCCGCCTCGACCCGGACACGCTCTCCGGCCTGCAGTCCAAGGTCGGCGACTACCTCTCCAGCCACCGGTCCGCCCTGCTCAGTACGGCGGTGAGCGGAGCCGGCCATGTCGTCGCCGTCTTCGCCACCCTGGTCCTCGGCCTGTTCTCCTCGGTGTTCTTCATCCACTCGGGCGACCGGCACTGGGCCTGGTTCCAGGAGCAGCTCCCGAGTTCGGTGCGCGACCGCGTCGCCATCGGCGGGCGCGCGGCCTGGAGCACCTTCACCGGCTACACCCACGGCATCATCCTGGTCGCCGCGACCAACGCGGTGCTCGTCGGCATCGCCCTCTGGGCCCTCGGCGTGCCGCTCGCGGTGCCGCTCGCCCTCCTCGAATTCCTCGCCGCCTTCATCCCGCTGGTCGGCTCGCCGATCGCCCTCGCGATCGCCACGGTCGTGGCGCTCGCCTCGAAGGGCCCGCTGGTGGCGGGGCTCGTCGTCGCCCTGATCGTGATCATCGGCCAGATCGAGGGGCACCTGCTGCACCCGCTGGTCATGAGCTGGGCGGTGCGGCTCCACCCGCTGGTGGTGGCCATCTCGGTGGTCGCGGGCTCGATCGCCGCGGGTGTGGTGGGCGCGGTGGTGGCCGTGCCGCTGGTCTCGGTCGTCTGGTCGGTGTACACGGCGCTCCGCGAGGCGCGCGGCTGAGCCACCCCGTGCGCGGGGTCTTGCGCCGGGCGGGCGGCCTCTCTACTCTCCCCGCCAATGGTTAGGAATATTTCCTAACCATTGGCCATGGAGGGAAAGGGAGTTGACATGCGTCGACGAAGCGTCTCGCTTCTCGGGCTCGCGGGTCTGCTGGCGTTGCCCCTGACGGTCCTGCCGCAGGCACAGGCCGCCGACGGCCTGGTGTCCGGAGGGAAGCCGGTGACGGCCTCGTCCGTGGAGACCTCGGCCTTCGGGCCCGGCCTCGCGGTGGACGGCAGCACGGCCACCCGCTGGGCGAGCCTGGAAGGGGCCGACCCGCAGTGGATACGGATCGACCTCGGGGCCGACCACACGATCTCCCGGGTGAAGCTCAACTGGGAGGCCGCGTACGGCAAGGCGTACCGCATCCAGACCTCCGCCGACGGGACGACCTGGACCGACGTCTACTCCACCACCGCAGGCGACGGCGCCACCGACGACCTCACGGTCTCGGGCAGCGGCCGCTACGTCCGCATGTACGGCACGGGCCGCGGCACGCCGTACGGCTACTCCCTCTGGGAGTTCGAGGTGTACGGCGCACCCACCGGCACCGGCGGGGGCGGCAGCGGACCGGCCGTCCCCTTCGGCAGCCACCTCAAGCCCTACGCCGCCGGCATCCTCAAGCCCACCGGCACGCAGTCCGCGCTCGACCAGAAGGTCGTCGACTACTACAACAGGTGGAAGGCCGCCTTCGTCCGGCAGAACTGCGGCAACGGCTGGTACCAGATCATCTCGCCCGACGCCGACCACCCGTACGTCGCCGAGGCGCAGGGCTACGGCATGGTCGTCACCGCCACCATGGCGGGCGCCGACCCGGACGCCAAGAAGATCTTCGACGGTCTCGTCAAGTGGAAGATCGACCACCCGTCCTCGGTCAACCCGAACCTCCTCGCCGCCGAACAGGACACCGCCTGCAAGAGCGTCAACGGAGGCGACGGCGCCACCGACGGCGACATGGACGTCGCCTACGGCCTGCTCCTCGCCGACAAGCAGTGGGGCAGCAGCGGCACGTACAACTACAAGGACCTCGCGCTCAAGCACATCGCCGCCATCAAGAAGGACGAGGTCAACCCCACGACCAAGCTCCTGAAGCTGGGCGACTGGAGCAGCTCGGGCGACCAGTACTACTACATCACCCGTACGTCGGACTGGATGGCCGACCACTTCCGCGCCTTCCGCGCGGCCTCGGGCGACACCACCTGGGACGCCGTGCGCAGCGCCCACCAGACGCAGATCTCCCGCCTCCAGTCCACCTACGCCTCCGGCACCGGACTCCTGCCCGACTTCGTCGTCGACACGAACACCACGCCCAAACCCGCCCCCGGACAGGTCCTTGAGGACCCCAACGACGGCTCGTACTGGTGGAACGCCTGCCGTACGCCGTGGCGGATCGGCGACGACGCCGTGACCAGCGGCGACACCACGTCCCTCGCCGCCGCCCGGAAGGTCAACGGCTGGATCAAGACGAAGACCGGCGGCGACCCGAACAGGATCGCCGTCGGCTACAAGCTCAACGGCACCCAGATCTCCTCCGGCAGCGAGGCCGCCTTCTTCGCCCCGTTCGCGGTGGCCGCGATGACCGACCCGGGCAGCCAGGCCTGGCTGGACGCCCTGTGGAACAAGATGCTGGCGACCCCGGTCGACACGAGCAGCTACTTCTCGGCCAGCATCCAGCTCCAGGTGATGATCACGGCCTCAGGCAACCACTGGGTCCCGTAGCGGGGTGTCCCGCCGCACGGACAGGGCCCTGAGATACGCACTCAGGGCGGCGGCGGTACCCGCGAGCGGGAAACGGGCGCCGAGCTGCCCGTCGGGACGGACGACGAAACCGGTCGCGCCGTCGGGGAGGTAGAGGCGCCCGAACTCCCCGGCGGCGTCACGGTAGACGGGCACGAACGGAACCGCGGGCGCGGCGGCCCCTGCTCCCGCCCCGGCGGCCGCGTCGGCAGCCGTGCCCACGCCGGGGCCCTCGTCCCCGCCGGGGCCCTCGCCCCCGCCGACGGTCTCGTCCCCGCCGGCCGTCTCGTCCGCGTCGGCCGCCAGGATCGCGACGGCCGGCAGGCCGCCGACCGCCCGCGCCGCCGCGGCGGCCCCGGCCAGTTCGGCCCCGTTCGACCCGTACAGCAGCACCATGTGCCCCGGGCGCCCCCGCAACACGTCGAGAAGCCGCAGCGGATAGGCGGCGATCGGCGTGGTCAGACCCGCGCAGTCCGGGGCCCGGTCGCCCGGCTGGGGCGCGCGCTCCGGACCGTACGGAGCCGCCGAGAGCGGACCGCCCCGGTAGTTCACGAGCAGTTGCGCCTCGCGCAGGAGCAGCGTCCGCCGGTCCTCGGGGTCGGCGTCGATCCCCCGCACGGCGTGCCGCACGGTCCGGCCGACGACCTCCTCGCCGACCGGACGGCGCTCGGCGTCGTACGTGTCGAGCAGCGCGGGCCCCGCCTCGCCCCGCACCACGAGCGCGAGCTTCCAGGCCAGGTTGCAGGCGTCCTGCACACCCGTGTTCATGCCCTGGGCGCCGGTGGGCGGATGGATGTGCGCCGCGTCGCCCGCCACGAAGACCCGACCCCGGCCGTAGTGGTCGACGATGCGGTGGCTGATGCGGAAGACCGACGACCAGCGCAGTCCCGAAAGCCGCGCCGGGCGCGGCGCGAGACGGTCGACGACGGCCTGGAGGTCGGCGAGCCCGGGCACCCGGCCGCTCTGCGGGCCGTGCGCCACCCCGTCCGGCGCGGCCGCGCCCCGGGCCGCGGAGAACCCCGCCGGGAGCTTCATCGACATCCGGTAGCGCCCCGCCCCCGGCAGCGGGATGCACACCAGCACGTCGCCCGTGGAACCGTCGGCCGCCCGCCGACCGGAACGGATGCCGTAACCATGGGGCAGGTCCCAGTCGGCCACGACGTCGCCGAGCATGTACTCCTCCTGGAACGCGCCGCCCTCGTACGACAGACCCAGCGTCTTCCGGACGACGCTGTGCGCGCCGTCGCAGCCGATCAGGTACGGGACCCGCAGCTCCTCGTCGGCGCCGGACGCCGTGCGCAGCCGCGCGGTGACCCCGTCCCGGTCCTGGGTGAACGACACCAGTTCCGTACCGCGTTCGACCACCGTCCCCAGGCGGGCGACGTACTGTTCGAGGAGCCGCTCCGTCTCGTACTGCGGCAGCGCGGCGAAGCCGTACGGCACCTCGGGAGGCATCGCGAGCTCGATGCGGCCCTCCTCGCGGCCGTCGACGTAGGTCAACTGGCCGCGCAGCGGCACGGCGGCCTCCAGGACGGCCCGGACCAGGCCCATCCGGTCCCAGAGCTCCAGGGTGCGCGGCTGGATCCCGACGGCCTTGGCGTACGGGAGCCGGGCGGGCAGCCGGTCGACGAGCCGGCAGTGCACGCCGTGCCGGCGCAGCTCGGCGGCCGCGCTCAGGCCGACCGGGCCCGCGCCCACGATCAGGACGTCGGTGGTGGTGGTCCGGTGCGCCACGCGTGCCTCCCTAGGGCCTGTCGGATTCCCGTACGCCATCGTCACCCGGGCCCGCGGGGTCGGCGAGCGGTACGGCCATCCGGCCCCGGGCCGACCGGCGGACGGTACGGCCGTCCGGGCCGGTACCGTCGCGGCCACGCTCGAACCGATCGCTCCCGCCGAGGACACCGGGGAGCGCGCCGGATGATCGCGGAACTCCTCCCGGACGCCGTCGCCTCCGCCTGGCGGACCACTTCACCGGACGCCGGCTGGTGCGCGAAGGACCGGTGCCCACCGCGATCGTCCTGCCCCGGTAGCCGCCGCGAAGGGGTACCGTGCCGGGGCCCGCCCCGCCGGGGTGCGGCCACGGCCACGAGAGGACGAGAACCCGATGGCGCAGGAGCACGCGGAGCACACCCCGGTCACGATCGTCGCGCACCCGGTGGGGCATGTCGTCGGCGGTCGGGGCGAGGTGCGGGACGACGAGTGGGGGGACGTCGAGTCGGTCGTCCGCCTCGACGCGGAGGCCTTCGGCCCCGAGGCGCTGGCCGGTCTGGACGCCTTCTCGCACCTGGAGATCGTCTACCACTTCGACCGGGTGAGCCCCGACGCCGTCGAGACCGGCGCCCGGCACCCGCGCGGCAACGAGGAGTGGCCGCTGGTCGGGATCTTCGCCCAGCGCGGCAAGAACCGCCCCAACCGCCTCGGCGTCTCCCGCTGCCGCCTGATCCGTACGGAAGGACTCGACCTCCACGTCCGGGGCCTGGACGCGGTCGACGGCACTCCGGTCCTCGACATCAAGCCGTACATGACGGAGTTCGGCCCCCAGGGACCGACCACGCAGCCCGCCTGGGCCGACGAGATCATGCGCCACTACTACTGACCCGGGGCCCGGCACTCGGTGGTGAACCGGCGTACGGAACCCGAACTAGGGTTGCCCCGTGCGTGTACTGCTGGTGGAAGACGACGAGCCGGTCGCGGAGTCCCTGCGGCGCGGGCTGCTGCGCTACGGGTTCGAGGTGGAGTGGGTCACCACGGGGACGGCGGGGCTCGCCGTCACCACCCCGTACGACCTGGTCCTGCTCGACCTCGGCCTGCCCGACACCGACGGGCTCGACGTCTGCCGGGCGCTGCGGCGGCGCGGTGACGTGCCGATCATCGTGATCAGCGCCCGCAGCGACGAGACCGACCGGGTCGTCGGCCTGGAGATCGGCGCC
Organism: Streptomyces vietnamensis; assembly: GCF_000830005.1. NCBI lineage: Bacteria > Bacillati > Actinomycetota > Actinomycetes > Kitasatosporales > Streptomycetaceae > Streptomyces > Streptomyces vietnamensis. The sequence goes on from NZ_CP010407.1 coordinate 7,776,097, forward strand.
GACGACTACGTCTCCAAGCCCTTCGGGGTCCGCGAGGTCATCGCCCGGATCCGGGCCGTGATGCGCCGCGTCCGGCCGGCGGACCAGCCCACGGGACCCCAGCGGTACGGTGCCCGGCTGAGCGTCGACCGCAAGGCGGCGCGGGTGTGGCTGGACGACGCCGAAGTGGCGCTCACGCCCAAGGAGTACGACCTGCTCGCGTTCCTCACGGAGGAGCCGGGCGCCCTGATGTCCCGCGAGCAGATCATGGAAGCCGTCTGGGACGCCAACTGGTTCGGCCCGACCAAGACCCTCGACGTCCACGTGGCGGCGCTGCGGCGCAAGCTCGCCGGGGCCGTGACCGTCGAGGCGGTCCGCGGCGTGGGCTTCCGCCTGGTCGTGGAGTCCGTGGGCCGCCCGTGATCAGACGGCTCATCGTCAGCTACGTGCTCCTGGTGGCGGTGGCGCTCGCCGCCTTCACGGTGCCGGTCGCGTTCACGCTCACCGCCCAACTGCGCGGCGACACCGAGGAGTCCGTACGCCGCGAGGCCACCACGATGGCGCTGCTCCTCGGGGACGGCGACGCCCCCGCCCGGCAGGCCCTCGCCCGGATGGCCGGGGCGTACGCGGACGAGACGCCCGGGACCGTGGAGGTGGTGGCCGCCGACGGCCGGAGCGCCATGGAGCCGCTGCCCCTGCCGGAGCACCCGGACGACCCGGCGTTCGGCGCGGCGCTCGCGCGCGGCAGGACCACCGTGGACTGGGGGTCCCGGCTCGTCTGGGGACCCGAACTGGTCGTCACCGTACCCGTGTACGCGCCCCGCGAGGCGGGGGAGCCGGAGCGGATCGTCGGCGCCGTGCGCATCCGGTACGCCACCGCCGACCTGAGCGACCGGCTGTGGCGGATCTGGGGCTTCCGGGCGATCCTCGCGATCGGCGTGCTCGCGGTCGCCGCCGGACTCGGCGCGATCGTCGCCCGGCTGCTCACCAAGCCGCTGCGCCAGCTCAACGATATGGCCAGCCGGTTCGGCGACGGCGACCTCACCGCCCGCTCGCCGGTCACGGGACCGCAGGAGACGCAGACCCTGGCCCGCACCCTCAACCAGGGCGCCGAACGCCTCGACACCCTCGTCGCCTCGCAGCGCATCTTCGTCGCGGACGCCTCGCACCAGCTGCGGACCCCGCTGACGGCACTGCGCCTCTCGCTCGACAACATCGCGGACGGCGTCGACGACGAGTTCGTCCGCGAGGACGTCGACCAGGCCACCGCCGAGGTCGTACGGATGAGCCGTCTGGTCAGCGGGCTGCTCGTGCTCGCCCGCGCCGAGGCCAAGGTGTCCGCGCCCGAACCGCTGGCGCTGCGCGAGCTGGTCGAGGAGCGGCTGAAGGTCTGGCGCCCCGCCGCCGACGAACGCGGGGTGACCATCGTCCTCACCGGCGACGCCGAGGACCTGCCCCGGGTCCTCGCCGGGCCCGGCAACCTCGACCAGGTCCTCGACAACGTGCTCTCCAACGCCCTCGAGGTCTCCCCGGACCGGGGGACGATCACCGTACGGATGGAGGCGGGCGGCCCGGAGGAGGCGGTCCTGGAGGTCCTCGACCAGGGCCCCGGCATGTCCGCCGCCGAACAGGCCCGCGCCTTCGACCGGTTCTGGCGCGGCCAGGGACTGACCGGGCGCTCGGGCTCCGGCCTCGGGCTCGCCATCGTCAAGCAGCTGGTCACGGACGACGGCGGGGCGGTGGCCCTGCGGGACGCGCCCGGCGGCGGACTGTGCGTACGGATCGTGCTGCGGACCGCGGCCGAAGGACCCCGCTGGATCAGCCCTCGGCCGGGAGCACCGAGGAGTGGTGGTTGACGATCAGCCACCTGCCGTCGCGCTTCTCGTACACGTAGGTGTAGCGCGCGTCGACCGGCTTGGTGACACCGGTCTTCGGGTCGGTGAGGTGGAAGCGGTAGAGACCGGCGTCGATCGCCGAGTCGGAGTCCAGGACGTCGATCTCCGTACGGATCTTCTCGCCCCTCGGCTTCTTCTGCAGGAAGTGCGCGAAGTAGTCGGCTATCCCCGCGTGGTCGGTGCGTATCCGCGGGGAGGCCGTCGGCAGCAGGACGGCGTCCTCGGCGTACAGGTCGGTGACCCGCTCCGGGTCGCCGGAGCGCAGCGCCGCGTTCCACCGGTCGAACAGGCCGGCGATCTCCCGCTCGGAGACCTTGGCCCGCCGGTTCTCGCCGGCCTTGACCTGCCGGTGGCCCTTCTCGTCGGCCTGTGCCACGCCGACCCCGGCGACGAGGGTGCCGAGGGCTGCCACGGCGAGACCGCCGGCGAGGACGGAGCGGTTACGGGACGTGCGCTTCATCAGAGCTCCTGCTGCGAGTGAACGTGCCCCGAACGCCGGTGCGTTCGGGTGCTGCCACTCTCGCCGCGCGCGATGCAGCACCCGTACAGCGGACGTCAAGCGCCCGGCCAAGACTCGGGAAAGACGCCCTATCGGCGTCGGGCCCCCGCCGTGCGCGCCACGACGAGGAGGAAGAGTCCGCACGCCGAGACGATCAGCCAGCCCGGACGGGTCGCGGCGGCGAGAGCGGCCGGTCCGGCGCCCGCGACGAGACCGCCGGCGACGGCGATGCCGACCGCCACGCCGACCTGGCGCGAGGTGGACGTGATCGCCCCCGCCACCCCGGCCCGGGACGGCGGCAGACCGCCGACCGCCGTATTGGTCAGGGGTGCGTTGGCGAAGCCGAAGCCGATGCCGATGAGCAGGAAGGCGAGCAGGATCAGCGACATGCTCGTTTCCCCGCCCAGGCCCACCAGGCACAGGCCGCCGGCGGTGATGAACCCGCCCGCGAGGAGCAGCGGCCGCCGTGGCCCGATCCGGCCCACCAGGACGCCGGACCAGGGCGCGCACAGCGTGGCCCCGAGCGCCATGGGAAGCGTCGTGGCGCCGGCCGCGAGCGGCGTCAGGCCACGGGCCTGCTGGAGGTAGAGGGTGCTGAGCAGCAGGGTCACGTTGAGGGCGACGAAGACCGCCGTCGCACCGAGCACCGCCGTGACGAACGGCGGCCGGCGGAACAGGCCGAGGTCCATCAGGGGTTCCTCGCGCCGGAGTTCGACCCGGACGAAGCCGGCCGTGGCCGCCGCCGTCAGCGCGTAACCGGCGAGGGCGACGGGCGACGTCCAGCCGATGCGGGGGCCTTCGATGAGGAGACCGACGGTCAGGAAGAGCACCACGGTGAGGAGCACCTGCCCCGGCAGGTCGAGGCGACGGGCGCGCTCCCCACGGGACTCCGGTACGAACAGGGCGACCAGGACGAGGGCGAGGACCACCACCGGCGCGTTGATCCAGAACACCGAGCGCCAGCCGAACGCGGCGATGAGCGCCCCACCGGTGACCGGGCCCGCCGCCATGCTCAGCCCGAAGACCGAGGCCCACACCCCTATCGCCCGTGCCCGTTCTCGCGGGTCGGGCATCGCGTTCACCACGATCGCCAGGGCCACCGGACTCAGCATCGACGCCCCGATCCCCTGGACGGCCCTGGCGGCGACGAGCACACCGAGCGACGGGGCGAGGGCGCACACGAGGGAGGCGAGTCCGAAGACGAGCAGCCCGCACCGGAAGACCCGGCGGCGCCCGAGGCGGTCGGCGAGGGCGCCGGAGACGATGAGCAGACTGGCCATCACCACGGTGTAGGCGTCGACGACCCATTCGAGCCCGCGGGTGCCCACGTCGAGGCCCCGCCCGATCTCGGGCAGTCCCACGTTGACGATGGTGGCGTCGACGCCCACCAGGAACATGCTGAGCGCGCAGACCGCGAGGACCGTCCAGCGGCGGCGCGCGCTCAGCGGGGCGGGTGGCGGAGCGGTCCGGGATGTGGTGAGCACGTGAGTTCCCCCTTCGACGAGCCGGAAGCTGACGCTGCCCAGACTCGGACCGGGGGAGGGGAGCGGCAAAGAATTTTGCGAAGACCGCAAAAGATGCCGCGAAAAGGTGCTGCAAAGGGCACTCAGGCGGAGGTGAAGAGGTCTCCGGGGGCGTCGTCGAGGACGAAGCCGTTGTCGAAGCGGACGCGGACCGTCAGACGGAGCTTGCGTTCCTGGTGCGCGGTCCACGCGGGTTCCAGGGAGCCGACCTGCTCCTCCAGTTGCCGCCTGCTGCCCGGGGGCATCTGGTGGCCGAAGTCGTCCAGGAGGGACTTGAGGCGCTCGTACTCGCGGACCTCCTGGCTCTGCGGCCGGTCCTCGTCCACCCGCTCGACGGTGCCCTCGACGCCGGCCGCGAGAGCCAGGAACCCGGCCCCGGTTCCCGTCCCGGCCCCGGTCCCGGAGGCGTCTTCGCCGTCCGGGACGACCTGCCCAAGACGGAGATCCACCGCCAGCTTCACCCGTCGGCCCTCGTTCAGCGTCATCGTTCCTTCGTCTCCAGGTAGTCGGGGTGTCATTCTCCGGCATCCGGCCCCTGCGGCCGTCCCGGTTATCCGCGTGGCCCCGTACGGGTGGACTCGCCGCGCACGCACCGGAGGGGAGGGCCCTCGCGTCGGCCCCCGGTGGTGATGTGGCCCTCCCGAAGCTCTCGTGACCCGGAAGAGGCGCCCCCGACATGCGACGTACCCCCTCCCGACGGCTGTTCGCCGCGACGCTGCTCGTGGCGTCCGTCCTCGCGCCGATGACGGCGACGCCCGCCGCCGCCGTCCACGCCGCGAGCCCCGCCGCCGTCGGCACGCACGGCGAGGACGACTGCCCGCCGGGAGGATTCGGCCCCGAGCTGACCGCCCGGCTCGACAAGGCCATCGAGGACGTCCGCAAGCAGGCCGGCATCCCCGGCGTCGCCGTCGGCCTCTGGATGCCGGGCCGGGGCAGCTACGTCCGCGCGACCGGCGTCGCCGACAAGGTCACCGGCGAGCCGATGTCCACCGACGGCTTCATCCGCATCGGCAGCGAGACCAAGACCTTCACGGTCACCGCGCTCCTGAAGCTCGTCGACGACCACCGGATCCGTCTGGACGACCCCATCGCCCGCTACGTCCACGGAGTGCCGAACGGGCACCGGATCACCCTGCGCCACCTCGCCGAGATGCGCAGCGGCCTCTTCCCGTACACCTCCGACCCCGGCTTCATCCACGACCTGCTCAGCGAGCCGCAGCGCTTCTTCACCCCGGAGGAGGCGCTCGCGTACGGCTTCAAGCACAAGAACACCTTCCAGCCGGGCGCGCGGTTCGAGTACTCGAACTCCAACCTGGTGCTCCTCGGCCTGGTGGTCGAGAAGGTCAGCGGTCAGCCCCTCGACCGGTTCCTCCGCAACCGGGTGCTCCGGCCGGCCCACCTGCGCCACACGTTCCTCCCGAGCGGGCCCGAGTTCCCCGAGCCGCACCCCCGCGGCTACACCAACCAGACGCTCAACGGCGCGGTCGTGGACTCCACCGACTGGAACCCCAGCTGGGCCTGGGCGGCCGGGGCGATGATCTCCGACCAGCACGACCTGCGCCGCTGGGCGAAGATCCTCGCCACCGGTGAGCTGCTCAGCCCCGAGACGCAGGCGCAGCGGCTCAGGACGCTGCCGACGGGCCACCCCGGCCTCAGCTACGGCCTCGGCGTCTTCGACGCCAACGGCTGGATCGGGCACAACGGCTCGATCCCGGGGTACGAGACGGTGACCGTCTACCTGCCCGAGCGGGACGCCACGCTCGTCATCATGATCAACACGGACATCACCAGCCAGGGCCAGGAGCCGTCGACGCCCCTCGCCCGCGCGATCACGGCCATCGTGACCCCGGACCACGTCTACGACGGCGCGGTCCAGCCCCGCTAGGGCCTGTCCGGCGGATCAGGGCCGGTCCGGTCCGGTCCGGACCGGACCGGACCGGCCCTGGCGCCCCACCCCCTCCAGCCCTCGGCTTCGCTCTTTGTGGCCACCTGTCCGAAACTGGTGGGGAGGAGGTGGGCGAGTGGGAGGCGGTGACGACGGCGATGCCGGGCCCCCGCACCAGGTCCGCAGGCTCGTGCTGCACGGGACGCGCGGGGTGGTCTCGCGCTGCCGGGACTTCACGGCCGAGGCGCTGGCCGACTGGGGGTGGATCCCGGCGGACAGCGAGGAGGCGGAGGAGCGGGTCGAGGACGTCCTGCTCCTCGTGTCCGAGGTGGTCACCAACGCCTGCCTGCACGCCGGAGGCCCCGAGGAGTTCGTCCTGCGGCACGGGGACGGGCGGCTGCGCGTGGAGGTGTCCGACGCCAGCCCGGAGCATCCGCGCGTGCGGGTCTCCCGCTCCCCCGCACTGCCCGGCGGGCACGGCCTGATGGTCCTGGACCGGCTGGCCGGCGACTGGGGGAGCCGGGACAAGGGCGCGGGGGCCGTGGGCAAGGTGGTGTGGCTGGAGGTCGGCCGCCCGACCGGAAGGGGGACGGGCCGACCGGAATAGATCCCGCCGGTGCGGGCAGCCGCCGCACAGGGGGTGGTCGTTTCCGGACGGAGAGGAGCGGATCATGCCGCGCGGATCGAACGCCAAGCGGGAGCGGCAGTACGAGCACATCAAGGAGAGCGCGCTGGATCGGGGCGAGAGCGAGAAGCGCGCCGAGGAGATCGCCGCGCGCACGGTGAACAAGGAGCGGGCGCGGTCCGGCGAGTCGAAGACCGCGAGCAAGAGCTCGACGCAGGACATGTCCTCCTCGCGCCGCGGCGGCAAGCGCTCGCACAGCGGCTCGGAGGGTCCGACGTACGACCAGCTGTACGCCGAGGCGCAGCGCCGCAACATCCACGGCCGTTCCTCGATGGACAAGGCCGAACTGAAGCGGGCCCTGGGCGATCAGTGAGAACCCTCGGGCCTGTCCGGCGGATCAGGGTCGGACAGGCCCCGGGCCTGTCCGACGATTCCCGTCGGATCAGGCCCTGGGACGCTCCTTCACGACGCCCCGGACGACGCCCAGGTCCACCAGGTCCCGGGGGCGCAGGCGCAGCTGGTCGGCGGTGGTCGCCGACTCCTCGGGGGCTCGCTTGAGGATGGCGGTGGCGGCCTCGGGCGCGATGACGGAGAAGTAACTGTCCGGCGTGGCCCAGGTGTTGCCCGGGGCGGCGAGGGCGAGGGCGCCGCCCGAACCCCCCTCGCCGATGAGCAGTGAGGTGAGCGGGGTGCGGGCGGAGGCGACGGCGGCGAACAGGTCGGCGATCGCGGTCCCCGCGCCCGCGCGTTCCGCCGCCGGGTCGTTCGCCGCGCCGGGGGTGTCGATCAGCGTGAGCACCGGGATCCCGAGCCGGTCGGCCAGGCGTACGAGCCGGGCGGCCGTGCGGAAGCCCGCCGGGCGGGTCGCGGTGCCGCACTGGGCCGCGTAGGCGACGGTACGGCCGTCGGGGAGCCGCCCGAAGCCGCACCGCATGCCCGGGTCGACGCCCCCGCAGCGGTCGCCGGAGATCTCCTCGCGCAAGGTGAAGTGGGCGTCGAGGTACGCGGCGGCCCGGGGCCGGTCCGGGTGCCTGGCCCGCGCCACGGCCTCCCGGCCGCTCGCGGCGGGCGGCGCACCCGGGTCGCCGAGCGCGTACGGCGGCGCGACCGGGCCCTCGGCGGGGCGGACGAGCAGCGAGAGCCAGCGCCCGAGGGTCTCGCGCAGCGCGCCGGGAGGCACGATCGCGTCGAGGTGACCGTGGGCGAGCTGCGCCTCCGCGGTGTACGCGGCCGGGTCCGCGTCCGCCGGCCGTACGCGGGAGCCGGCGAAGCCGACCTGGGCGCCGGGCAGGGCGAGGACGACATCGGAGCCGGCGCCGAGCGTGGCCCAGCCGCCGCCCGTCGTCGGATCCCGGAGCACGGCGATCTGCGGCAGTCCGGCGGCCCGGGTGAGCTCCGACTCGCGGGCCAGGTACTGGAGTTGGAGGAGGGCGCGCATCCCCTCGTGCATCCGGCTGCCGCCGGTGGCCGGCAGGACGACCACGGGGAGGCGTCGTTCCCGGGCCAGGGCGTGGGCGGCGGCGGCCCGCGCGCCGGTCCGTTCCCCGAGGGACCCGCCGAGGAACCGGAACTCGAAGGAGACCAGTACCGCCGTCACCCCGCCCACCGTGCCCGTGCCGCAGACCACCGACTCGGTCTCGCCGGTGCGGTCGGCGGCACGCGCGTGCGCGGCCGAGTACCCGGGCCAGCCGATCGGCCCGTCACCGGTCAAAGGGCCTTCGGTGAAGGGGAGTTCGCTGAAGTCGTCGGTGACGAGGGCGATCGCCTCGCGTGCCGTCGTCGGGTCGCTCATGCGGGCCTCGCCGCTCCTCGCCGGAGTGTGCGTACGGGACGGTGCGGTGCTCGGGTGCGTACGGGATCGTGCCGTGCCGCACCTCCACCGTACCGCCCGGTAGCCGTCAGCCGCGCGGGACGAAGGCCGGGCGGCGGGCGATCCGCTGCCGGTCGGCCTCCGTGCCGAAGCGGAGGTCGATCGCCCGGGTGGCCTCCGCCCACTCCCGCATGGTCCGCACCGGCGCCAGGGTCTCCCGTACGAACGGGTCGTGCCAGCGGGCGACGGCCCGCCGCCACAGCTCCGCCGGGGGATCCGTCAGCACGTTCCCGACGGTCCCCTCGTAGGCGGCCATCGCCCGCACCGCGCCGTCCGGTTCGATCTGGAGCACGGGCAGGCACACGCCCGCCCCGATCAGGTCCGGACGCATCTGCAGGGCCAGGTTGTCGGTGGTGGTCACCCGGACGCCCGGCGGCGCGAGCTCCTGGAGCCGCCGCCCGTACTCCGCACTGCCCAGGAGCCGCACCTGCTCCTCGGACAGCAGCTCGTGCTCCGCGAAACCCGCCCGGCTGGCGAGCCCCTCCGGGACGACCGCCCCGAACGACACCTGCCCGAGGCCCGGGAACCGGGGTGCGACGGTCGTCAGGAACTCCTCGACCTGAGGGGCGTTGCTCCGCATGACCACGTAGTCGACGCCGACGGTGGCGCCGCCGCCCTCGGTCAGCAGCCCGAGGGCGGCCACCGCCCGGTCGAAGGAGCCGCGCCGGCCGCGGATCCGGTCGTGGACCTCCGCCGTGGCCCCGTCGAGACTCACGCTCACCGCCGAGAAGGCGCCGACGGCCGCCTCGGCCGACGCCCGGTCGAGCGTCCAGCCGCTGGTGAACAGCGACACCGGCACCCCGGCGGCCGTGAACCGCTCCGCCACCGCGAACAGCTCCGGCACGAGCAGCGGTTCGCCCCCGGCCAGACAGACGCCCTCCGCCCCGAGGGCCAGGATCGCGTCGGCGGCCCGCAGCATGTCCGCACCGGAGAGCCGGCGCGCCGGGCGCCGCCCGGACTCCGAGTAGCAGTGCGTGCACCGCAGGGGACAGGCGTACGTGATGTCCCACAGGACTTCCAGCGGGTGGTCGGGGATCTCCACGTCGGCTCCTTCAGTGCGGTACGGGGTCGTGGTCGCCGTCCGGGTCGAGGACCACCCAGAGGCGTCGCCGCTCCGGCTCCTCCTCGGCGCCCGGGGCCGGATCGGCGAGGGCGAGGCGCGGGAAGCGGGCGAGCAGGGTGCCGAAGGCGACCCGGAGCTCGGCGCGGGCGAGCGCCGAGCCCAGGCAGTGCTTGTGCCCGAGCCCGAAGGCCAGGTGGGCGTTGGGCGTCCGGTCCGGGTCGAAGCGGTCCGGGTCCTCGAAGCGCTCCGGATCCCGGTTGACGGCCGCGAGCGCGCAGTGCACCCCGCCGCCGTCGGCCAGCGCCGCGCCGTCCACCTCGGTCGGCGTCTCCGCGTACCGGGACGCGAGCGTCGTCGGGGTGACGTGGCGCAGCAGCTCCTCCACGGTGGCGTCGAGCCGGCCGGGCTCGGCCCGCAGCCGCTCCCAGTGCTCCCGCTGCCGGAGCAGCAGCTCCAGACCGTCGGTGATCAGCCGGGTCACCGGGCGGTGGCCCGCGACGAGGACGAACCGGACGGCGGCGAGGGCGTCCTCCCGAAGCAGCCCGGCGTCCTCGCCGCCCTGCCGGAGCATCGCGCTGATCAGGTCGTCCCCGGGCTCCTCCGCCCGCTCCCCGATCAGCTCCTTCAGATACCGGGACAGCGCGTGGCCCGCGCTCTCCGTGACGGTGCTCGCCCCGCCGTACTCCGCGACCCAGCCGTACAGGTAGTCGCGGACGTACCCCCGCTCCTCCCGGGGGATGCCCAGGAGTTCGCAGAGCACCGCGACCGGGAACGGCCGGGAGAACACCCGCACCAGATCGACGGCCTCGCCCGGCGGCACGGCCGCGAGCAGCAGATCGGCCTCCCGCTGGACGCGCGGGACCAGCCCGGCGACCCGGCGGTGGGTGAGCCGGCGGGAGACCGTGCGGCGCAGCCTGAGGTGCTCCTCGGTCGGCAGGAAGAACAACTGCTCCTCGTCGCAGGCCTCTTCGTCCGCGCCGGTGCGCATGGACACGGCCAGCGGGTGCTCGCCGCGCAGGGCCGGCTCGACCAGGACGGCGGCGGCCACCTCGTACCGGGTGACCATCAGACCGTCCTCGCGGCCGCCGAGGCTGACCTCCACCGTGCCGCTCTCGCGCAGCCGCGTCAGGGCCGCGTGGTCCCTGAGCATCTCCGCCCCGATCACGGGCAGTCGGACGGATCCGGCGTACGGGCATTCCATCGGGCGGATCTCCTTCGGGGTTCAGGCGGTGGGTTCGAGGAACTGGGTCGCTGCCAGCTCGGCGTAGAGGGGATCGCCGGCGAGGAGCTCGGCGTGGGTGCCGACGGCCCGTACGACACCCCCGTCGAGCACGACGATCCGGTCGGCCATGGCGACCGTGGACAGCCGGTGCGCCACGATCAGGACGGTCGTGGTCCGCGAGACGTCGGCGACGGTGTCCCGCAGCGCGGCCTCGTTCACCGCGTCCAGCTGGGACGTCGCCTCGTCCAGGAGCAGCAGCCGGGGGCGGCGAAGGAGCGCGCGGGCGATCGCCACCCGCTGCCGCTGACCGCCGGAGAGCCGGGTGCCGCGGTGCCCCACCAGCGTGTCGAGGCCCTCCGGCAGGCGCTCCACCAGCTCGTCGAGGCGGGCCGTGCGCAGGACCCGGTCGAGCTCGGGGCCGCTCGCGCCGGGCCGCCCGAGCAGCAGGTTCTCCCGCAGGGAACCGGACACGACGGGCGCGTCCTGCTCCACGTAACCGATGAGGGAGCGCAGTTCCCGCAGGTCCCAGCTGTCCAGGCGGCGCCCGTCGAGGAGGATGCTGCCGGCCGAGGCCTCGTAGAAGCGCTCCAGGAGCGAGAAGAGGGTGGTCTTGCCCGCGCCGGACGGTCCGACGAAGGCCGTGGTGCCCCGGGACGGCACGGAGAAGCTCACCCCCCGGTGCACGGGCGGCAGTTCGGGACCGTAGCGGAAGTGCACGTCCCGGAACTCCAGGGAGGCCGGTACGGGGGAGCCGACGGGCTCCGGCTCCGGTCCCCGGCCCTTCGGTTCGGCGCGCAGGGACTCCGTCTCCCGGATGCGGTTCACCGCGGCCGCCCCCAGCTGGTACTGGCTGACGCCGCCGACGAGTTGCTGCACGGCGGGCACCAGGTAGAACACGTACATCAGGAAGGCGATGAGCCGGCCGACGTCCAGGGCCCCGGAGGCGACCCGGCTGCCGCCGATCGCGAGGACGGTGAAGAAGGCGGTCTGCACGGCGAGTTCGGCGGTGTTCCCGGCGAGCGCGAGCCACTTCGCCGCCCGCACCCCGGCCCGCCAGGAGGACTCGGCCGCCTCGTGGACGGCGGCCTCGGCCCGGTCCTCCGCGCCGGAGGCCTTCACCGTGCGCAGCGCGCCGAGCGCCCGCTCCAGGGCCGCCCCGACCAGGCCCACCGACTCCTGGGCGGCGGTCCCGGCCTCGTTGACCCGCACCATGACCGTGCGGACCACCCAGCCGGCGAGGAGCAGCACGCCGAGCGTCACGCCGGTGAGCACCGGGTCGAGCAGGCACATCAGCACCGTGGTCACGGCGAGGGTGAGCGCCCCGGTGGCGGTGCCGACGAGCGCGTCGGTGGTGACCTGCCGCAGGAGCGCCGTGTCGGAGGTGACCCGGGCGATCAGGTCGCCGGGCTCGGTCCGGTCGAACTCGCCGATCCGCAGCCGCAGGAGGTGCGAGGAGAGCCGCCGCCGCGCGGTGAGGACGACCGTCTCGGCGGCCCGGCGCAGCACGTACTGCGCGACCGGTCCCGCGAGCGCGGTGACGGCGACGAGGACCCCCATCGCGAACAGCACGCCGTCGAGGGGCCGGTCGTGGGTCAGGCCGTCGATGAGCCGCTCGGCCACGAGCGGGATCGTCAGACCGGCCGCGGCGGTCACCAGGCTCAGCAGACCGCCGAGGGCGAGCGCCGGCCAGGAGGGTCGGATGTGGTCGAGCAGGACGCGCCGGACGGAGGCCGTGGGCTCCTCGGGAGGGAGGTCGGGGCGGGGCGGTGTGTTCACGGGATTCCTCGAAGCGGGTCGGGAGGGTGTGTCGGTGCCGGGGCCGCCGTGGGGGCCCCGGCACCGGACCCGTCAGCAGGTGCCCTTGTAGGAGGTCACGATGCTGTTGCACGGGTGCGCGGACTCGGCCTCGCCGAGCGACTGCAGCTGGAGAACGCAGGCCATCTCTCTCACCTCCTTCCGTGTGCCGTGGACGGCTCCCCGGTCGCGGGCGCCCGCAGATCGAGGAAGGGGACGATCGACGCGTTCCGTTCGAACGCGACGCCGAGGGCAACGAGCACACCCGCGTTTCCGCTGTCCAGGTCCATGGACAGGCGCAGGAGCTGGTTGCCGGGGAAGGCCGGGTGGCCTTCGTGGGAGACGGCGTGCCAGGACAGCCGGCGGACGTGCTCGTGCACGTGCGGCCGGTCCTCGGGCACGTCGAGAAGACCGAGGGTGGTGATGATGCCCGCCCGCCCCATGAACAGCGCGGGATGGCGGACGAAAGGCGCCCGGCAGGCGTGCCGCACCCCGGCGACGACCCGCGCGAACTCCGTGGCCTCAGGGGCCGTCGGGTCCGGCACGCGCGCGAGGTACCGGGCGAGGACCAGCGCGAGACCGCCGCTGCCGGGACCGAGGTAGACCAGGTGCCGGTTGCCGTACAGGAGCCGGAAGCCCCCGTCCGGGAGGAACTGCCCCCGGTCCGTCTCGCGGCGCAGCGCCGTCCGCGCCAGGTCGAGGTGGTGGGGGTCGCCGGTGAGCTCGTGGAGCCGCAGGAAGAAGTACGCCACGCCCGTCAGCCCGTGTTCGAGCCCCACGCGCCCCGTCGGCGGGAACATCGGGGAACTCTCGCGTCCCAGTTCCGCCGCGAGCGTCTCGCCGATGTCGAGGGCCTCCGCGCGCAGCTCCCCGTCGCCGGTGAGCGAGGCGAAGCCGAGCAGGCCCAGCCCGGCGCCCGCCAGACCCGAGTGCAGTCCGGGTGCCCGCAGACCGGCGTGGAGCGCGCGGGTACGGTCGAGCACGTCCAGGGCCTCGTCGCGGCGCCCGAGCGCGTCGAGCACCGCCGCCACGCCGTGCAGGCCGTCCATCAGTCCCGGGCGCGGCTCCCTCACCCGCCGCACGGCCGCCGCCAGCCACTCCCCGTACTCCTCCGGCACGTCGGCGCCCGTCTGACGCAGCGCCCACAGCACCCCGGCGGCTCCGGAGGCGACGCCGATGCCGCCCGTGCCGAACTGCTGGGGGTCGCCGGGGAAGAGCCGGTCCGTACGCCCCGGGGTCGCGCTCGCACGGATGCCGGCGACGAGCGCGTCCCGGACGGCGGGCCAGTCCTCGGGCGCCCCGGCGAGCAGCCGGGCCGCGGTGTCCTCGCCGAAGGGCTCACGGCCCTCGCCGAGCTTGCGGACGAGACGGGCACCGAAGCCCTCGGGCAGCGGGAAGTGCGCGGTGATGACGTCGGTGAGGGTGGCGTACTTGACGGGGTCGCGCTCCTGGAGCGGGTTGATCGGCAGGAACATCCACTGCCGCAGACAGTTCAGGGCGTACTCGTCGGCCTCCCGCCCGGACATGCCCTCGGGTGCGGTGAAACCGGGCGCGCCGAGCGCCGGCGGCTTCGGGTCGTCGAGGTCGCCGGCGATCTCGAAGTCGATCAGGGCCACGCGCCCGTCGGGGCGCAGGATGATGTTCGCCGGGTGCAGGTCGGCGAAGCGCACCCCGCGCGCGTGGACGGCCATCAGCGCCCGGTCCACCTTCGCGAGGACACCGGTCGCCCACGCGGTGTACTCGGCGAGCCGCTCGGCCGAGGGCTCGGGACTGCCGAGCGGATAGCGGGCGAACACCTCCTCCAGGAGCGTCTCGCCCTCGACGTACTCCTCGACGAGGAAGTGGTGCTCCCAGACGACCAGATGGCCGAGGACCCGGGGCACGCAGTCGAGGCCGTCGAGCCGTTCCAGGACCTCCCGTTCCCGGGTGAGCCGGGCGACGGCGTCGGCGCCGTCGCGGTCGAGCCCCGCGTGCGGCCGGGCCTCCACCAGGACGACGTAACCCCCGCCGTCCCGCGCCCGGGCCAGGTAGACCCCGCCGCCGTTGGAGAAGTGCAGCGACTTCTCGATCAGGTACGGGAACTCCTCCCCGCCCGCCGTGCGGCGCTCGACCGAGGCGCGCAGCACCTCCGGGACCGTCACCCACTCCGGCACCGTGAAGACCGGGTCGCGCCGGTCCGGCACCAGCGAGCCGTCCGGCGCCCGCACGGCGTACACGAGTTCGCCGCCGGGCGCCGTGTACGTCAGCGGGACGAACGCGCCGTACCGGACGTACACGGGGGAGTCCTCGTACCGGACGTCGCTGAGGACGTACGGGCCGGTGAAGCCCTTCAGGAGCGCCGCGAGCTCCGGAAGGAGCTCGGCGAGCACGGTGTCGCCGGCCGGGTAGAGGGTGAGGAGCTTGCCGCTGCCGCCCCGGTCGGCGTACTTGCTGTTCAGGAGCCGCAGCGCGGCCCCGCTGCGGAGGAACTTGAAGGTGACACCCCGGGCGAGGCAGAACTCGGACACGAGGTCGCACACGGTGTCCGCGTCGGCGGCCGTGGCCGACACGTGGATCTTCCAGCCCTGCTCGGGCAGGTGACCGTCCTCGGGCTCGACGACCGTCCACAGGCCGTTGGCGCGGCGGCGCCATCCGGGCGGGCAGGGCCGCTTCCCGGCCGCGAACAGACTGTCCTCGTCCCGCATGTGCCACGGCGGTTCGAAGAAGGCCGGATCGGCCTGACAGTAGGCCATCAGCTCCGGAATCGTGGTGGCTTCCATGCGGACGTCTCCCGTGCGAGAAGGGGAAGGGCAGAGGGCTTTACGGGCGGTGCTCGGGTCCAAGGAGGACCGGCAGCGCGAGCAGGTACCGCACCCGGCTCCTGCGGTAGTGCAGCTCCCGTGTGCCGGGCGCCAGGTCCAGGCCGGGGAACCGGCCGGCCAGCGTCCCGAGCGCCGTGCGGACCACCGCCCGGGCGAAGCCGGCGCCGAGGCACGCGTGCCGCCCGTGGCCGAAGGAGGCGTGGGGGTGCGGGGCGCGGCCCGGGTCGGGACCGTCGTGCTCCCCGGGGCACACGGTCGGGTCGTGGTTCGCGGGGCACACGGTCGGGTCGTGGTTCGCGGCCGTCAGGGAGGCCAGGACGCGGTGCCCCGCCGGGATCCGGACCCCGGCCGCCTCGACCGGCGCGACGGCCCGGCGCGCGAACCCCACCGGGTACGGGGTGACACGGCGCAGCAGTTCCTCGGTGACCGGCCCGGCGACGGCGTCCGGGTCCCCGGTGAGCAGCCGCCACCGGTCGCGGTCGGCGAGGAGCGCGGCGACGCCGTTCCCGAGGAGCGTCGTCGTCGGCCGGGCCCCGGACACGAGCAGCAGCCGGGCCGCCGCGATCAGGTCCTCGTCGTGGACGGCCTCGCACATCCTGCTCAGGAGGTCGTCGGCGGGCCGCTTCCGCCGCTCCGCGACGAGACCGGCCAGGTAGGCGTCGACGTCCTCGTGCGCGGCGGGCGGCGGTGTCGGGACCCGGCGGACGAGCCAGTCGGCGAGGTACGGCCGGTCCGGTTCCGGTACGCCGAGGAGTTCGCAGAGCGCGGCCACGGGCAGCGGGACCGCGAACGCGGCCACCAGATCGACCTCCCGGTCCCGGGGCAGCCCGTCCAGGAGCCCGTCGGTGACCCGCCGCAGCCGGGGCAGGAGCGAGTCGGTCCACTGCGGGGTGAGGTGCCGCTCGACGAGCCCGCGCAGCCGGGCGTGCTCGCCGGCGTCGACGGTGACCGTGTCGGCGTCGCCCGGGTGGACGGAGGCCAGCTCCGGTGGCTGCGGCCGGTATCCGGCCGTCGTCGCGGTGTCCCCCCGGAGGCCGGGATGCGCGAGGACCGCCCGGGCGGCCTCGTACCCCGTGACGACCCAGGTCGGTACGGAGCCGGCCGAGGCGAGCCGGTGGACCGGCCCGGCCTCGGCGAACCGGCGCATGACCGAGGGCTCGTGCAGGTCCGCGGGGGAGAGCGCCCGGTTCCCTACGGGACGGGCCTCCTCCGCCGGCCTCGTGCTCAAGTCGGCGAGGAACCGCTCGACGGCCCGCCCGGATTCCTCCGCCGGACCCGGCAGCACCAGGACCGGACAGGCGAGACCGGGCGCCGGCACGTCCGCCGAGGGTTCCGGCGCGAGCGCCACCACGGCGGCCGCCCGCTCCGGATGCCGGTCCGCGAGCGCGAACACCGCCCCGCAGGCCCGGCCCTCCGCCACCAGGACCATCCGGTCCGGACTGTCCGGCGACGCCAGGAAGTCGGCGAGCCGCGCGGCCCACGAGCCCTCCCCGTCCCCCGTGGCCGGGGAGAGCGTCCGGACCCGCCAGCCGCCCCGTACCGCGAGCGACTCCGGACCGGTGAGACCCGTGCCCGTACAGCCTCCGAGGAGCACGAGCTCCCCGGATCCCCCCGACGCCCGCACGGCGCTCATGGCGTACTCCCCCCGAAGCACTTCCGACGACCGGCGGGCTTTCGGTCGTGCTGCCCGCCTGTCGCATAGCCTCCGCCGCCGGGGGGAACCGCGACAGAGTGGACACCTACTCAAACCCCGGCGGACACCTACTCAACGGACAAGCGACACAAGGGCGGAGAAGGGGGTGGGGACGCCGGTGACGGCTGACGGAAGACCCCTGCCCGCCGGCGGAAGCCCCCTGCCCTTCACCGGGCGCCACGCCGAACTGGAGCGCCTGCGCGGCGGATTGCGCAGGCCCGGCTGCCGGGGCGTCGTCCTCACGGGGGAGGGCGGCGTCGGAAAGAGCAGGCTGGCCGCCGAGTTCGCCGACGAGGCCGCCGCCCACCACCGGACCGTGCGGCTCCCGGTGAGCGAGGCGGCCTCGCACGTCCCCCTCGCCGCTTTCGCCCCCCATCTCACCGGCCCCGCGCTCCCCGGCGAACTCGGCCGCCACTTCCAGGAGTTACGGCAGCTGCTCGCCGCCCCGGCGGGCCGGCCCCGCACCCTGCTCCTGGTGGACGGCCTCCACCACCTGGACGGTTCCTCGCTGACCCTGCTGTCCGCGCTCGCCGCCGACGCGGCCACCGGGTTCTTCCTCGTCGCCACCCTGCCGCAGGACGCCGAGTGGCCCGAGGCCCTGCGCTCGCTCTGGCACCAGGACGCCGTGGAGCACCTCCGCATCGGCCCCTTCGACCGGGCCACCACCGCGCGCCTCCTCGCCGACACGCTCGGCGCCCCCGTCTCCGCCCCCGCCGTACGGGCCCTGTGGGAGGCGGGGCGGGGCAATGCGCTGTGGACCCGGGAGATCCTGCGCGCCGCCGTACGGGAGGGCACCCTGCGGCCCGTGGACGAGGTGTGGTGCCTCACCGGACCGCTGGACGACACCCTGCTCGACGCCCCCGCCGAAGGACGCTTCCGCGCGCTCCCGGAGGACCGGCGCACCCTGCTGAGGCTGCTCGCCCTGTGCGGCCCGCTCGGGCTCGCCGACGCCCTGGCGAGGGTGACGCCCGAGGCCCTCGCCGACCTGGAGGAGGAGCGGCTCGTCACGGTCACCGAGGACGACCGGCGCCGACGGGTCCAGCTGGCCCACCCCTGGCACGCCCTGCTGCTCCGCCGGGGCACGCCCCGCCTCCTCGCCCGCTCCCTCCTGCTCGAACAGGCCGGACGCGTACGGGATCACGGGGCGCGGCGGCACGGCGACGCGCTCGCGCTCGCCCGGTGGGAGCTCGACGCCACCGGCACCGCCGACCCCGAGCTGCTCGTCCGCGCCGCCGGGCACGCCCTGGACGACGGCGACGTCGACACCATGTGCCGGCTCGCCCGGGCCGCCCTGACCCAGGGCCCCCACGTCGTGGCCGGACTGCTGCTCGGCGAAGGGCTCGGCCAGCGCGGCGAGTTCGGCGAGAGCATCCCGGTCCTCGAACGGGCCTTCGGCGAGGCCCGTACGCCCGGCGAGGTCGAGTCCGCCGCCGCGGCCCTCTCCCAGCACCACCTCTACGGCCTCGGCGACGCCCTCGCCGCCCTCGGGGTCCTCGACCGGGCCGCCGGGCGGGTCGGGGTCCGGCCCGCGCTCACGGCCTGCCGGGCCGGGCTGCTGAGCGCCGTGGGCCGCAACGACGAGGCCGCCGCGGTCCTGGCCCTGGCCGAGGGCGCCGACCCGAAACCCGGGGGCGAGGACGCCGGCGGCGCGTGGACCCAGACGGACGTGCTGCTGTTGCAGGCGCACCTGCGGGTACGGCTCTCCGCGGGGCGCGTCGACGAGGCCGTGCGCACCGGCCGCCACGCCTACGCCGTCCAGAGCGGGCTCGCCGACCGGTGGACCGCCTACTACCCGGCCCGCAGCCTCTACCTCGTGGCGGCGGCCCTCCTGGAGTCGGGCCGCCTCGACGAGGCGGAACGCACCGCCCTCGAAGGGCAGGAGGCGATGCGGGACGCGGTCCCCGCGCTCACCGTCTGGTTCGCCTGGGTCCGGGGCCGCATCGCCCTCGAACGCGGCCTCGTCACCGACGCCCTGGCCCACTTCCGCGAGGCCCGCGCACTCGCCCGGCTCTGCGGACAGGCCTTCGCCGAGCAGCGGGCCCTGGCCGGCCTGGTCCTCGCCGCGGCCCAGACGGGCCGCCTCGCACCGGAGGCGGAGGCGCTGACGCCCGCCGGCCCTCCGTACAGCCCGCTCTGCCAGCCCGACACGCTCCGCGCCCACGGCTGGGTCCTTCTGCTGCGCGGGGCCGACGGCCCCGCGCGGGAGCTGATGCTCGGCGCCGCGCGGGCGGCGCTCGCCCGTGGCGAGGCCACCGTCGCGACGGCGCTCCTCCATGACGTCCTGCGCTGGGGATCGGCGGGCAGAGGCGTCGCCGCCGAACTGGCCGCGGCGACCGCGCTCGTCCAGGGCTCGCTCGCGGAGGTCCGGGCCGCCCACGCGGCGGCGGTGGCCCCGGCGGGCGGACCCGATCCGGCGGCTCTGGAGGCCGTCGCCGAGCGGATGGCCGCGCTCGGCCTGCACCTGTACGCGGCCGAGGCCTTCGGGGAGGCCGCCGGGGCGTGGCGGCGCCGGGACCGCGCCGCGAGCGCCGCCCGTGCCGCCGCCCGGGCCCTCGCGCTGCGCGGCCGCTGCCAGGAGGCGGCCACACCGGCGCTGGCCGGAGCCTCGGCGGCGGTGCCGCTGAGCGCCCGGGAGCGGGACATCGCGCTGATGGCCGCCCGCGGCCGTACGAGCCGGGAGATCGCCGAGGCGTACGTCCTGTCCGTGCGGACCGTGGAGAACCACCTCGGCAGGATCTACCGCAAGCTCGGCGTCACGGGCCGGGCGGACCTGGCGGACGTCCTGCTGGTCTAGGGCCTGTCCGGCGGCTCAGGGTCGGACAGGCCCTGGGCGCCAGCCGTGACCGGCGCCGTGCCGCCCGCACGGTGCCGGTCGGGCCCACGGTGCCGGTCAGGCCAGGATGCCGCTCCCGTGCGGCGCGTACAGGTCGAGGAGCCGGACCCGGGTCACATGGAGGCGGTGGGCCAGGATCGACCCCACCCAGAAGATGACCGACGCACCGAACTCCGGGTCCGTGTGGCACATCGACCGGACGGCCGGGGCGTCGAACTCGTACGCCCGCACCGGCGTCATCGCCTCCGCCCCCGACTGACACAGATACGGCGGGAACAGCCAGGACAGCCCGACCAGCTCCCCGTGGCGCAGGGTCTCGATCACGGGTGCCCCCCGGCCCGGCACCTTCGCGTCGAGGGTCACCGCGCCCGTCTTGACGATCCAGAACCGGTCGGCGTGCTGCTGTTCCTCGAACAGACGGTCGCCGGATTCGAAGTACACGTCCTCGGCGAAGGCCATCAGGCGCTCCCGGTGCTCCGGCGGCAACGTGCTGACCTTGGGCGCGTCTCTCGTCATGGCTGGCCCTCCTCGCACACTCGGCTCCCACCCCCAGTGTGGGCCCGCCCGTCCCCACGTGCAGGATCCTGACCGGCCGACCGGGTGCCGAAGCGAAGGGTGGTCCCGCGGACACCCTCCGTACACCCTCCGTCCGGAGTGCGCGCGCCGGGCGGAGGGCGGAGCATGAACGTGGGGAGGGAGCGGCAAGCGGGGGCGTGACCCTGGAGGGTGCCATGCCCGTCCCGGACGGCGGCGACACGCTCGTCGTGTTGCGCGGGGTCGACAAGCACTTCGGCCCCCTGCACGTCCTCCGGTCCATCGACCTCACGATCCACCGCGGCGAGGTCGTCGTCGTCATCGGGCCCTCCGGCTCGGGGAAGTCGACGCTGTGCCGGGCGATCAACCGCCTGGAGACCATCGACGCGGGCGAGATCGTCGTCGACGGGCGGCCACTGCCCGCCGAAGGGCGCGAACTGGCGGCCCTGCGGGCCGACGTGGGCATGGTCTTCCAGTCCTTCAACCTCTTCGCGCACAAGACCGTCCTCGACAACGTGACCCTCGGCCAGATCAAGGTCCGCAAGAAGGAGCGGAAGAAGGCCGAGGAACGGGCGCGCGCCCTCCTCGACCGGGTCGGCGTCGCCTCCCAGGCCGACAAGTACCCCGCCCAGCTCTCCGGTGGTCAGCAGCAGCGCGTGGCGATCGCCCGCGCCCTCGCGATGGATCCGAAGGTGATGCTCTTCGACGAGCCGACCTCCGCGCTCGACCCGGAGATGATCAACGAGGTCCTGGAGGTCATGCAGCAACTGGCCCGGGACGGCATGACGATGGTGGTCGTCACCCACGAGATGGGCTTCGCCCGCTCCGCCGCCAACCGCGTGGTCTTCATGGCCGACGGGAGGATCGTCGAGGAGACGACCCCGGACGAGTTCTTCAGCAATCCGCGCAGCGAGCGCGCCAAGGACTTCCTGTCCAAGATCCTCCACCACTGAGCCGCGGCCGCCGTGTGGTCGGTCGCCCGATCAGCAGCCCCAGAGGTGATCCTCATGAACCCGCTCAGGACCAGAAGGGCCACCGTCGCCGTTGCCGCGGCCGTCGTCCTCTCCTTCACCTCCGCCGGATTCGCGCACGGCGCGGCCGGCGGTGTGCTCCGCGACGACGGAGGCAAGATCACCATCGGCATCAAGTTCGACCAGCCCGGCATCGGTCTGAAGACCCCCGACGGGAAGTACACCGGCTTCGACGTCGACGTGGCTACCTATGTCGCCAAGCAGCTGGGCCACGACCCGAAGGACATCGAGTGGAAGGAGGCCAAGAGCGCCGACCGCGAGACCCTGCTCCAGCGCGGCGACGTGGACTTCATCGCGGCCTCGTACTCGATCACCCCCAAGAGGATGGAGAAGGTCGACTTCGCGGGCCCCTACCTCCTCGCCCACCAGGACGTCCTGATCAGGGCCGATGACAACTCGATCAAGAAGCCGTCCGACCTGAACAACAAGAAGCTCTGCTCGGTCACCGGCTCCACCTCCGCGCAGAACGTCAAGACGAAGATCGCCCCGAACGCGCAGCTCCAGGAGTACGGCGGCTACTCCGAGTGCCTCACCGGCCTGGAGAACGGCGTCATCGACGCCATCACCACCGACGACTCGATCCTCGCCGGATACGCCTCGCAGCCCGAGTTCAAGGGCAAGTTCAAGCTCGGCGGCTTCAAGCTGAGCAACGAGAACTACGGCATCGGCGTCCAGAAGGGCAGCGAGCTCAAGGCCAAGATCAACAAGGCCCTGGAGAAGATGGTCGCCGACGGTTCGTGGCAGGCGGCGGTCGACAAGAACTTCGGTCCGGCCGGTTACAAGAACGAGCCCGCTCCGAAGATCGGCGTCGTCGTCCAGTGAGCAGGCAGCCGTGTTCGACTTCCTCCAGGGGTACGACCTGCTCGGAGCCTTCTGGGTGACGGTGCAGCTCACCGTCTACTCCGCGATCGGCTCCCTCGTCTGGGGGACGCTGCTGGCCGCGATGCGCGTCAGCCCCGTCCCCCTCATGCGGGGCTTCGGCACCGCCTACGTCAACATCGTCCGCAACATCCCCCTCACCGTCATCATCGTCTTCACCTCCCTCGGCCTCTTCCAGACCCTCGGAGTCACCCTCGGCGCCGACCGGTTCACCACCATCAACTTCCGGCTCGCCGTCCTCGGACTCATCGCCTACACCAGCGCCTTCGTGTGCGAGGCCCTCCGCTCCGGCATCAACACCGTCCCCCTCGGACAGGTCGAGGCCGCCCGCGCCATCGGCCTCAACTTCCCCCAGGTCCTGCGCCTGATCGTGCTCCCGCAGGCCTTCCGCTCCGTCGTCGGCCCCCTCGCCAACGTCCTCATCGCCCTCACCAAGAACACCACCGTGGCCGCCACCATCGGCGTCGCCGAAGCGGCCCTGCTGATGCGGGAGATGATCGAGAACGAGGCCCAGCTCCTCCTCATCTCCGCGATCTTCGCCGTCGGCTTCCTCTGCCTCACCCTGCCCACCGGCCTCTTCCTCGGCTGGGTGGCCAAGAAGGTGGCGGTGAAGCGGTGAAGGACCGGCCCACCGTCCTCTACGACGTCCCCGGCCCGCGCGCCCGACGCCGCAACCTCCTCTGGACGCTGCTGTTCCTGATCGGCCTCGCCGCCGTGATCTGGTGGGTCGTGGCGAGCCTCGCCGCCAAGAACCAGCTCGAATGGTCCAAGTGGGCGCCCTTCTTCACCGACGCCCGCGTCTGGGAGACGTACATCCTGCCCGCCCTGAAGAACACCGTGATCGCCGCCGCGCTCGCCATGGTCATCGCCCTGCCCCTGGGCGCGCTCCTCGGCATCCTCCGCCTCTCCGACCACCGCTCGGTCCGGGCCGTGGCGGGCACCGTCGTCGAGTTCTTCCGGGCCATCCCCGTCCTGATCCTGATGCTCTTCGCGAACGCCGCCTACTCCGAGTTCACCGAGATCAGCCCGGACACCCGCCCCCTGTACGCCGTCGTCACCGGACTCGTCCTCTACAACGCCTCCGTACTCGCCGAGGTCGTCCGCGCCGGCATCCTCGCCCTCCCCACCGGCCAGACCGACGCGGCCAAGGCCATCGGCATGCGCAAGGGCCAGACCATGACGTACGTCCTGCTGCCGCAGTCGGTCACCGCCATGCTGCCCGCCCTCGTCAGCCAGCTCGTCGTCATCGTCAAGGACACCGCCCTCGGCGGCGCGATGCTCGGCTTCTCCGAACTCCTCGCCTCCGTACGCCCGATGAGCGCCAACTACGGCGCCAACACGATCGCCTGCTTCACCGTCGTCGCCGTCATCTTCGTCGCCCTCAACTTCGCCCTCACCACCTTCGCCTCCTGGCTCGAACGCCGCCTGCGGCGCGGCAAGAAGTCCACCGGCGCGGTCGTCGGCGTCGAAGCGGTGGAGGACCTGGCGGTACCGGGCGAGCACCCGGAAACGCACTGAGACCCATACGACGGAGATCCATACGGGTGATGCGGCCCATCCGTACGGCCGGGTGTGCCGAAATAGCGACCATGAACGCCACCAGGACCGCGCCCGAGCCCCACCCCGAACGCCACGGACCCACCCGCACCGACCGTCTCCTCGCCGCGCTCGGCGGCCTGGTCTCGGCGTACGTCTCCCTGGCCGTAGCGGACGTCGTCTCCTTCTGGGTACGCCCCGAGGCGGGCCCCGTCGTGGCCGTCGGCGGCACCGTCGTCGACCGGACCCCGGCGGCCCTCAAGGAATGGGCGATCCGCGCCTTCGGCGAGAACGACAAGACCGTCCTCCAGCTCGGCATCCTGCTCATCCTCGCCGTCCTCGCCCTCGGGGTCGGGCTGCTCGCCCTGCGCCACCGGCTGCTCGGCGCGGCGGCCGTCGCCGCCTTCGGCGTCCTCGGGGCCCTCGCCGCCGTCACCCGCCCCGACTCCGAATCCGCCATGGACGCCGTCCCCTCCCTCGTCGGAGCCGCCGCCGGCGCGCTCCTCCTGTACGTCCTGACCGGCCGCCTCCTCACCCCGAGGCCCGGAACCGCTCAGGCGGACCGGCGCGGCTTCCTGATCGTCGCCGCCTCCACCGGACTCGCCGCGACCGGAGCCGCCGCCATCGGCCGCGCCGTCGGCACCCCCGTACAGGAGAACGCCGCCGCCTCCCGCGAGGCCCTGCGCCTGCCCCGGCCTGCGTCCCCCGCACCGGCCGTGCCCGCCGGAGCACAGCTCGACGTCCCCGGCATCAGCACCTTCTTCACCCCCAACCGCGACTTCTACCGCGTCGACACCGCGCTCATCGTCCCCAAGGTCAATGCCGACCACTGGCGGCTGCGGATCCACGGCAGCGGCGTCCGCGAGGAACGCACCGTCACCCTCCGGGAGCTCATGGCCCGGCCGGTGCTCGAACGGGACATCACCCTGAACTGCGTCTCCAACCCGGTCGGCGGCCCCTACGTCGGCAACGCCCGCTGGCTCGGCGTACGCCTCGCCGACCTGCTCCGCGAGGCCGGCGTCCGCCCGCCCTCCGAGGGCGGCCCCGCCGACCAGCTGGTGGCCCGCTCCGTCGACGGCATGACCATCGGCACCCCCGTCGAGACCGTCATGGACGGCCGCGACGCCCTCCTCGCCTTCGGGATGAACGGCGAACCCCTGCCCTTCGCCCACGGCTTCCCCGTCCGCATGCTCGTCCCCGGCCTCTACGGCTACGTCTCCGCCTGCAAGTGGATCGAGTCGATCGAACTCACCACCTTCGACGCGTACGACGCCTACTGGGTCCCGCGCGGCTGGGCGGCGCAGGCCCCCGTCAAGACCCAGTCCCGCATCGACACCCCGCGCGCCCTCTCCCGCCCCGCCGCCGGCACCGTCATGGTCGCCGGGGTCGCCTGGGCCCAGCACCGCGGCATCCGCCGGGTCGAGGTACGGGTCGACGACGGCCCCTGGCAGGACGCCCGGCTCGGCGCGGCGGACGGCAGCGACACCTGGCGCGAGTGGGTCCACCCCTGGACCGCCACCCCCGGCCGGCACACCCTCACCGTCCGCGCCACCGACGGCACCGGCACCACCCAGCCGGAACGCCGCACCGACACGATGCCGAACGGGGCACAGGGGTGGCACTCGGTGGAGGTGACGGTCAAGGGATGAGCATGCCGACGGGCGGTCAGAACCAGTGCAGGCAGTGCGGGGCGCGCTCGCCGCGGAACAGGGCGTCGGCGAGGGCGGCCGCACCCGGCCGGTGGGCCCGGACGTGCCCGGCGCGCACGAGCGTGCTCGGAGCCGTACCACCGAGGTACACCGAGCCCAGGTCCCGCACGTCCAGGGACAGGTCCGGCTCCCGGTCCGTCGGTACGCACTCCGCCTTGCCGTCCCGGACGGTCAGCAGGTGGCGGCCGCGCTCGCCGAGGAACGGGTCGTCGACGTCGAGGACGAGCTCGCCGTCCGCGAACCAGCCGCGCGCGGTCAGCGCACCCGGGACGTCGAGGACGCGCACCCAGAGCCAGTCCGTGTCACCGCCCACCTCGCCGGCCCGGAAGTCCGCGAGCTGCCAGCGCAGCGGGTGATCGGACGGGACGTGCTTGAACACGACCCGGTCGACCAGGTCGTGCCCGAGCAGGAACCGGGCCAGGGCCGTGAAGACGGCGTCGTCGACGGCGATGGTCTCGTCGACCGTCAGGGTGTCGCCATCGCCGAGCGAGTACGTGGCATACCCGTCCGGAACCCCGTCGGCGTCCCGGTGGACGGCGACGTGGCGCGGCGCCGGAGCGACCGGGGGCTGCCCGGCGCCCCGCTCCCACCAGCGGTGCGGCCGGGACAGCGCGCCGGGCTGCGCGCGGCGGTACCGGTCGTAGACCTCTTCCAGGACCTCCCCGCACTCGGCGCGCCGCAGCACCTCGACGGAGCCGGAGCCGGTGTCCGTCCCGGAGGCGCGGGGAAGGTCGAAGGCGGCCCGGCGACGGGACACCGTCAGCCGCCCCGTGTAGGTCGCGGGCCCGTACCCGAAGCGGCCGTAGATCGGGGCCTCGGAGGCGAGCAGCACGGAGAGGAACTCCCCGCGCGCCCGCAGCTCGGCGAGCTGATGCCGCATCATCGCGCTGAGCACGCCCCGGCGCCGGTGCGAGGGCAGCACGCCGACGGCGGTCACCCCGCCGACCGGGACGACGGCCCCGCCGGGCAGGGTGAGCTCGAAGGAGTACGCGGCGGCGGTGCCGACGGGCCGCCCGTCCTCCGCCAGCGCGAGCAGGCCGCGGTCCATCTCGAACGCCGACCACCA
Source organism: Streptomyces vietnamensis (assembly GCF_000830005.1). Classification (NCBI taxonomy): domain Bacteria; kingdom Bacillati; phylum Actinomycetota; class Actinomycetes; order Kitasatosporales; family Streptomycetaceae; genus Streptomyces; species Streptomyces vietnamensis. The sequence goes on from NZ_CP010407.1 coordinate 7,802,534, forward strand.
GACCCCGCTGCCGTCCTCGGCCGGGGTCTCCGGGAAGCGCGCGAACGCGGTGTGAAGCGTGTCGACGAAGACGCCGAGATCGTCGGCGGTGGTGGGACGGATGTCCATCGGTACTGCGGCCTCCCCTGTCCGACGGCCCCACGATCGGCGGGGCCTCGCCCAGTGCAGCGCCAGGGCGCGACCGGGGCAACCGAATTACGACCCCCTACCCACGCGACCCCACACCCACCTGGACGACGCCCCCGTGTGGGGCCCGCGCCGTGCTGGGCGTCGCCCCCGCCCGGGGCTTCGCCCCGCCCCGTGTGGGGCCCGCGCCCGTGCTGGACGGTGCCCTCCGCCGCCCGCCGTGCGGGCCCGCGCCCGACTGGCGTCGCCCCCGCCCGGGGCTTCGCCCCGCCCCGTGTGGCCCGCGCCGGACCGGGCATCGCCCCCGGCCCCGCCCGTGGGCCCGCGCCTGGGCTGGGCGTCGCCCACCCGCCGTGTGGGCAATCGTCCCGCTGGGGCGGGACGGGTGGGCACACGGGACGGCGCCCTTCAGCGGCGCCTCCGCGTTCCGAGCCTGGACCCGCACCCCAGCGGCGCCGCACGACGTGGTGCGGGTTCAGGCGTGGGAGCCTCGGGCGCCGGCGGGCGCGGGTCCGTTGTGCCCACCCGTTCCGCCCCAGCGGAACGATTGCCCACAACGGGGACGGCGGGGCGCCGCCCTGGCGGGTGCGGCGAGGGCGCGGCCCGCGACCGGGCCCGGCGGGGGCGCGGCCCACAACGGTCCGGCCCGGCGCGGGGCCCGACGTGCCGGGCCCCCCGACCCGGCGGACGATGAACGCATGGACGGATCCCTGACCGGTCTGACCGACATCAGCACACCGGCCCGCCTGGCCGCCCCCGACGAGGGCGTCACCCCGCAGGAGCTCGCCCTCGCCGCCCGCAACCACGGACTGCCCCTGGAGGCCCTGCGGTACGACGTCACCCCGCCCGGGCTGCACTACGTCCTCCTGCACTACGACATCCCCGCCACCGACGCCGACGGCTGGCGGCTCACGGTCGGCGGCCGGGTCCTCCGCCCCCTCGCCCTGGACCTCGCGGCGCTCCGCGCCCGCCCCGCCGTCACCCGCCGGGTGACCCTGGAGTGCGCCGGCAACGGCCGGGCCCGGCTCACCCCCCGCCCCGTCAGCCAGCCCTGGCTCGTCGAGGCCGTCGGGACCGCCGACTGGACCGGTGTCCCGCTGGCCGCCCTCCTCGCGGAGGCGGGCATCGCCGAGGGCGCGGTCGAGGCCGTGTTCACCGGCGCCGACCACGGCGTCGAGCGGGGCGTCGAGCAGGACTACCGCCGCAGCCTGCCCCTGGCGACGGCCGCCGACCCGGCGCGGGACGTCCTCGTCGCGTACGCGATGAACGGGGCGCCCCTGCCGCCGCAGCACGGCAGCCCGCTCCGGCTCGTCGTCCCCGGCTGGTACGGCATGGCGCACGTGAAGTGGCTCCACGACATCACGCTCAGCGACGCCCCGTACACCGGCTTCCAGCAGAGCGTCGCCTACCGCCTGCGCCGGGAGGCGGGCGAACCGGGGGAGCCCGTCACCCTCATCGCGCCCCGGGCCCTGATGGTGCCGCCCGGCTTCCCCGACTTCATGTCCCGCACCCGCGTCGTGCGCCCCGGCCCCGTGGCGCTCGCCGGGCGCGCCTGGTCCGGGCACGGTCCGGTGACCCGCGTCGAGGTCAGCGAGGACGGCGGCGCGGCCTGGGCCGACGCCGAGATCGAGCGGGACCCGGCGCACCCGTGGGCCTGGTCCGCCTGGCACGCCACCTGGACCGCGACGCCGGGACTGCGCCACCTGACGGTGCGGGCCACCGACGCCGCCGGGAACGTCCAGCCGCTGACCCCGCCCTGGAACCGCGGCGGCTTCGCCAACAACCTCGTCCAGCGGGTCGAGGTGCTCTGCACCCCGGACGCGTCCGTCGGCCGAGCGGGCGGCGCGTAGAGTCGACCCCGGTGCACCCCCGTGCCGGCGGGTGCACCGTCGACCGACCCTGACGAGGAGACTTTCGTGACCGACCCGGCGTCCACCGCCCTCCAGCTGCAGATCGCCCGGGACCTCCAGGTCGCCGAGACCTTCGACCCGAAGGCGGAGATCGAGCGCCGGGTGGCCTTCCTCACCGAGCGGCTCACCTCCACCGGCCTTCGCTCCCTCGTCCTCGGCATCAGCGGCGGCGTCGACTCCACCACCGCCGGCCGGCTCTGCCAGGTCGCCGTGGAGCGGGCCCGCGCGGCCGGTCACGACGCCACCTTCTACGCGATGCGCCTGCCGTACGGCGTCCAGGCCGACGAGCACGACGCGCAGACCGCCCTCGGCTTCATCCGCGCCGACCGGGTCCTCACCGTGGACGTCAAGGCGGCCAGCGACGCGGCCCTGGAGGCCTGCCTCGCCGGCGGGACGACCTTCCGCGACGCCCACCACCAGGACTTCGTGCAGGGCAACATCAAGGCCCGGCAGCGGATGATCGCCCAGTACGCGGTCGCCGGCGCCCACGACGGCCTCGTCGTCGGCACCGACCACGCCGCCGAGGCCGTCTCCGGCTTCTTCACCAAGTTCGGCGACGGCGCCGCCGACGTCGTCCCGCTGACCGGCCTGACCAAGCGGCGCGTCCGCGCGATCGCCGACGAGCTGGGCGCCCCGACCGAGCTCGTGTGGAAGACCCCCACGGCCGACCTGGAGACCCTCGACCCGGGCAAGGCCGACGAGGACGCGCTCGGCGTCACCTACGACGACATCGACGACTTCCTGGAGGGGAAGCCGGTCGCGGAGACCGCGTACGCCACGATCGTCCGCCGCTACGAGCTCACCGAGCACAAGCGGCAGCTGCCGATCGCGCCCTGAGCTCCTGAGGTCCTGAGGTCCTGAGCCTCTGAGCGGACGGCGCGGCACAGTCGGAGGATCCTGGAAGGGGTGCCCGGGCACCGGGCCCCCGGAAGGGAGCGCGCCATGTTCGGCGAGACCACGGCGTACAGCGGCTTCTCGGTCGACGACCTCGACGCCGCGCGCGACTTCTACGGCGACGTCCTCGGCCTGAGGGTGGAGGAGACCGGCGGCCCGGAGGGGATGCGGATGCTGAACCTCGTCCTGCCCGGCGGGGCGCGGGTCTTCGTCTATCCCAAGGAGAACCACACCCCGGCCACCTTCACGATCCTCAACTTCGAGGTCGACGACATCGACCGGGCCGTCGACGAGCTGGTGGGGCGCGGGGTGACCTTCCAGCGCTACCCCGGCTTCGAGGCCGACGAGAAGGGCGTCGTGCGCGACGGGCACGGCCCCGCCGTCGCCTGGTTCACGGACCCGGCGGGCAACATCATCGCGGTCCTCTCGACCGGCTGACCGCGACGGCACGTTCCCGTCCCGGAAAGCCTCCCCGCCGTGTGATCCACTGTTCCCGCGGGGGGTACGAACAGGAGCAGGAGCAGCGTTGACCACCTACCGCCAGCCGGGCCTCGTCCTCACCGACCACCGCTTCCCCGTCCCCCTCGACCACGCCCGCCCCGACGGCGAGCGCATCGAGGTCTTCGGCCGTGAGGTCGTCGCGGCCGACAAGGACCGATCCGGCCGCGAGAAGCTTCCCTGGCTGGTGTACCTGGAGGGCGGGCCCGGCTTCGGCGCCCGCCGCTTCATCGGCCCGCAGGCCTGGCTCGGCCGCGCCGTGAAGGAGTTCCGCGTCCTCCTCCTCGACCAGCGCGGCACCGGCCGCTCCACCCCGGCCAACCGCCAGACCCTGCCGCTGCGCGGCGGCCCGGCCGAGCAGGCGGAGTACCTGGCGCACTTCCGCGCCGACTCCATCGTCAAGGACTGCGAGCTGATCCGCCGCCGCCTCACCGACGGCGCCCCCTGGACCGTCCTCGGCCAGAGCTTCGGCGGCTTCTGCGCCACCCACTACCTCTCCACCGCCCCCGAGGGCCTGGAGCGGGTCCTCGTCACCGGCGGCCTGCCCTCCCTGTACGCGACCGCCGACGAGGTCTACCGCGCCGCCTACCCCCGTATCCGGCGGAAGAACGAGGCCCACTTCGCCCGCCACCCCCAGGACGCGGAACGGGTCAACGCGATCGCCGCCCACCTCATCGACCACGAGGTCACCCTCCCCGGCGGCGGTCTCCTCACCGTCGAGGCCTTCCAGTCCCTCGGCATCCTCCTCGGTTCCGGCGACGGCACCCACCAGCTCCATCTGCTCCTGGAGGGCGCCTTCGTGCCCACCCCGGGCGGGCCCGCGCTCTCCGACGCCTTCCTGGAGCAGGTCCAGGCGCACCTCTCGTACGCCGGACACCCGCTGTACGCCGTACTCCACGAGGCCATCTACGCCCAGGGGCAGGGCCCCACCGACTGGGCCGCCGAGCGCGTCCGCGCCGAGCACCCCGAGTTCGACGCCCGCACCGCGCTCGCCGAGGGCGCGCCGCTGCTCTTCACCGGCGAGACCGTCCATCCCTGGCACTTCACCACCGACCCCGCCCTGCGCCCGCTCCGCGAGACCGCCGAACTGCTCGCCGCGCGCACCGACTGGGAACCGCTGTACGACCCCGAGCGGCTCGCCGCCAACCAGGTCCCGGTGGCGGCCGCCGTCTACCAGGACGACATGTACGTCGACACCGCCCACTCCCTGGAGACCGCGCGCGCCGTGCGCGGCCTGCGGACCTGGGTGACCGACGAGTTCGAGCACGACGGGGTGCGGGCCGGCGGGCCGCGCGTCCTCGACCGGCTGCTCTCCCTCGCCAGGAGCGAGATCTGATCGCACGGGATCACGTTCCGACCGTTCGGGCATAGGATTCGGCGCGCAATCGATCAGCAAGGGAGCAAGGGGCCCGGATGGCGGCACGCGAGACACCGGCGTCCGGCCGGGAGCTGAAGTTCCGGGCCCTCATGGCGGAGCTGCGGCGCGGCATCCTCGACGGCACCTGGCCCCCCGGCAGCAAGCTGCCCACCGAACGCGCGCTCGCCACCGAGACGGGCCTGTCCGTCACCACCGTCCGCCGCGCCTACGAGGACCTCGTCGCCCTCGGCCTCGTCGAACGGCGCCAGGGCGCGGGGACCTTCGCCGCCCACCGCCCCGAGCGCGACCGGGCCGACCGCCGGATCGTCGGCGTCCTCGTCCCCGACACCACCTTCTACTACCCGCGCGTCCTCCAGGGCATCGAGAAGGAACTCGCGGCGGCCGGCGCCCGGCTCGTCCTCGCCTGCTCGCACTACGACCCCGCCGAGGAGGACGCCGCCGTCGAACGGCTCCTGTCCGCCGGGGTCCACGGCCTCCTCCTCGTACCCAGCCTGCACACCGCGACCGACCCGGGACGGCGCGCCGAGGAGCTCCTCGCCCTGCCCGTCCCCGCCGTCCTCGTCGAACGCCGGCTCGCCGCCCACGGCCCCGGCGACCCCACCGAGCACGTGTGCACCGACCACGAGGGCGGCGCCTACGACGCCGTGCGCCATCTGCGGGCCCTCGGGCACGAGCGGCTCGGGCTCGTCGCCCGCACCGACGCGCCCACCACCGCCCCCATCGAGTCCGGCTTCGCCCGCGCCCTCGCCGACCTCGGACTGCCCGCCCCGGCGTACGAGCGGGACGTGATGGCCCGCTGGGACCCGGACCGCGCCGACCTCGCTCTCGCCGCGCTGCGCGCCTCCGGCGTCACCGCCGCGCTCTGCTTCGGCGACCGGGAGGCCGCCCTGATGCTCGGGGCGGCCCGCCGGGCCGGCCTTCGGGTGCCGGAGGACCTCGCCCTGATCAGCTACGACAACGAGTTCGCGGACGTCGCGGAGACCCCGCTGACGGCCGTGTCGCCGCCCAAGTACCAGCTGGGCCGCCTCGCCGCGCAGATCCTGCTGCGACGACTGGCCGAGGGGGACGCGGCCCCGTTGCACCAGGTGCAGCTGCGACCGAGGCTCGTGGTCCGCGCCTCCTGCGGCGGCCGGGCGCGGGAGGCGCAAAAGTCCAAGCAGTGAGTACGGATTGCTCATGGTGTGCTCTGGTCGCGCACGGATACAACTCGGTCCGGACCCGTGAGGGACCCACAAGGGCCCACAAGGGACCCACGAGGGACCCGCGAGGACCCACGAGGAGAGGACCCGGACCATGAGCACCCACGTCAGCGCGGAGATCGCCGGCCAGCCCGACTGCTGGCGCCGCGCCGCCGAGATCGCCGACCGCGACACCGGCCTGCTGCCGGCCCGCGGCGAGCGCGTCGCGGTCGTCGGCTGCGGCACCTCGTACTTCATCGCCCGCGCCTACGCGGCGCTGCGGGAGTCCCTCGGCGCGGGCGAGACCGACGCGTTCCCCGCCTCCGACACGACCCCGCTCGGCCGCGGCTACGACCGGATCGTCGCCCTCACCCGCTCCGGCACCACCACGGAGGTCGTGGACCTGCTCGCCGGCGCCGCGGGCCGCGTCCCGACGCTCGTCGTCACCGGGGTCCCCGACAGCCCCGCCGGACGGCTCGCCGACCGGATCGTCGACCTCGGCTTCGCCGACGAACGCTCCGTCGTCCAGACCCGGTTCGCCACCACCGCCCTCCAACTCCTGCGCGCCGGGCTCGGGGTGGACCTCGGCCCGGCGATCGCCGACGCCGAACTCGTCCTGTACGAGCAGCTGCCGGCCGCCTGGGAGCGACGCGGCCAGTTCACCTTCCTCGGCACCGGCTGGACCGTCGGACTCGCCGACGAGGCGGCGCTCAAGCTGCGCGAAGTGGCCCGCGCCTGGACGGAGTCGTACGCGGCGATGGAGTACCGCCACGGCCCGATCACCATCAGCGACCGGGCGAGCCTGGTCTGCTGCATCGGCCCGGAGCCCTCCGGCCTCCGCGACGAAGTGGAGTCCACGGGCGCCCTGTTCGCCGCCGACGCGATCGACCCGGTCGCGGCCCTCGTCCGCGTCCAGCGGCTCGCGGTCGCCCTCGCGGCCCGGCGCGGCCTCAACCCCGACCGCCCGCGGCACATCTCGCGCTCGGTCATCCTCGCCGGAGCGTTCCGCCCCACCGTGTCGGAGGCGACCCGTATCCTGCGCTCATGATCGACACGGATGCCCAGGAGCTCCTGGAGATGCCCGGCGACTGGACGCGCGCGCTCGCCGTCGTCGCCCACCCCGACGACCTGGAGTACGGCTGCGCGGCGGCCGTCGCCGCCTGGACGGACGCGGGGAAGGAGGTCACGTACGTCCTCGCCACCCGCGGCGAGGCCGGCATCGACACCCTCGCCCCGGACCTCTGCGGCCCGATCCGCGAGCAGGAGCAGCGGGACAGCGCGGCCGTCGTCGGCGTGGACACCGTCGAGTTCCTCGACCACCGCGACGGCGTGATCGAGTACGGTCTCGGGCTGCGCCGCGACATCGCGGCCGCGATCCGCCGCCACCGCCCGGAGCTCGTGATCACCCTCAACCACCGCGACACCTGGGGCGGCGGCCCGGGCGCCCCCTGGAACACCCCGGACCACCTGGCCGTCGGCCGCGCCACCCTCGACGCGGCCGCCGACGCGGGCAACCGCTGGATCTTCCCCGAACTGACCGACCAGGGCCTGGAGCCCTGGAACGGCGTCCGCTGGGTCGCGGTCGCCGCCTCCAGCACGCCGACCCACGCGATCGACGCGACCCCCGGCCTGGACCGCGCGATCCGCTCCCTCCTCTGCCACCGCGCCTACATCGAGGCCCTGACGGACGAGGACCCGGAGAAGTACGTCCGCGACTTCCTGACCACGGCGACGTCCCGCGCATCGGCCCGCTTCGGCGACCGCCCGGCGGTCACGTTCGAACTCTTCGCCCGCTAGGGCCCGTCCGACGATTCGCGGCGGATCAGGCCCTCGGCATGGGCTTCATCACCGCGAAGACCGCGCCGAAGGGGTCGGCGAGCCAGGCGATGCGGCCGACGTCGGGGATGTCGGCGGCGGGCAGGACGACCGAGCCGCCGCCGCCCTGGGCCGTGCGGGAGGTCGCGTCGGGGTCCTCCACCGTGAAGTACGGGATCCAGCGCGAGGGATCTCCCTCGTTCTGGACCTCGGCGACGCCGCCGAAGGAGGCCTCCTCCTGGTCTCCCTCGGCGGTGGAGATCACCCGGTAGGTGATGCCGGGCGCCTCCATCAGCGACCAGCGCCAGCCGAACAGGGTCCGGTAGAAGGCGAGCGTGGACTCCGGGTCGGGGACGTGCAGTTCGGCCCAGAGGAGGGTGTCGGGGGCGGAGGTCCGCTCCAGGCCCTTCACCGTCCCCGGCTGCCAGACGGCGAACTCGGCGCCGGCCGGGTCGGTCAGGCAGGCCATGCGGCCCGCGTCCATGACGTCGAAGGCCTCGACGCGCACGGTGCCTCCCGCCTCCTCGGCGGCCTTCTGGGTGGCGTCCGCGTCCGGGGTCTGGAAGTACACCGTCCAGGCGCTGTGCGCGCCCTCGTCGAGCGGTCCCAGGGCCCCGACCGTGGCGCCGTCCTGCTGGAAGAAGCCGTAGCCGCCGGAGTCCGGGCCCGCCGACCGGAAGTCCCAGCCGAAGACCGCGCCGTAGAACGCGGCCGCGGCATCGGTGTCCGGGCTGCCGAGGTCGATCCAGTTGGGGGAGCCCTTGGTGAACTGCGTACCGAGCATGGGTGGTGTCCCGTCCTTGCGTCGTCCGTGGCCGAATGTGGTCACCATGGCCGATCCTCGCCCGCGGGCCCGTGCGGCGCAGCCCCAGCCGCCGCGTTTCATCCGGCCGGGCGACGGTTCGCCTCGCCGATCGGCAAGGAATCTTGCCGTTTCTGCAACAATTGCCGTATGACCGAAGACGACCGCATCGACGCCGTCCTGACCGAGGTCGGCCCCCGGCTCCGCCGTGTCCGCCGCGACCGCGGGGTGACCCTCGCCGAGCTCTCCGCCGCCACCGGCATCTCCGTGAGCACCCTCTCCCGGCTGGAGTCCGGACAGCGCAAGCCCAGCCTCGAACTGCTCCTGCCGCTCGCCCGCGCCCATCAGGTCCCCCTCGACGAGCTGGTCGGCGCCCCGCCGGTCGGCGACCCCCGGGTCAAGGCGAAGCCCATCGTGCGCCACGGCCGGACCATGTACCCGTTGACCCGGCAGCCCGGCGGGCTCCAGGCGTACAAGGTGATCCAGGAGAAGGCGCACGAGAACCCGGAACCCCGGGTGCACGAGGGGTACGAGTGGCTGTACGTGCTCTCCGGGAGGCTCCGGCTCGTCCTGGGCGAGCACGACGTCGTCCTGACCGCCGGCGAGGCGGCCGAGTTCGACACGCGCGTCCCGCACTGGTTCGGGCCGACCGAGGACGGGCCGGTGGAGTTCCTCAGCCTGTACGGGCCGCAGGGGGAGCGCATGCACGTACGGGCGCGCCCCAAGAAGTCCGGCTGACCCGGCAAGAAGTCCGGCCGACCCGGTTCCGCTGCGAGCAAGCGACCGCTTAGTATGCCACCGACCGCTCGGTACGGAGGAGGCATTCCGGATGCAGGCATGGCGTGTGCACGAGAACGGCGAACCGGGCGCGGTGATGCGCCGGGAGGAGGTCGAACCGCCCACCCCCGGCGACGGTCAGGTCCTCCTCCGGGTCCGCGCCGCGAACGTCAACTTCCCCGACGCGCTGCTCTGCCGCGGCCACTACCAGGTGCGGCCCCCGCTGCCCTTCACCCCCGGCGTCGAGGTCTGCGCCGAGACCGAGGACGGACGCCGGGTCATCACCACCGCCGCCCTCCCGCACGGCGGCTTCGCCGAGTACACCCTCGCCGACGCCGCCGGGCTCCTGCCCGCCCCGGAGGCACTCGACGACGCCGAGGCCGCCGCGCTGCACATCGGCTACCAGACCGGCTGGTTCGGCCTGCACCGCCGTGCCCACCTCCAGGAGGGCGAGACCCTCCTCGTCCACGCGGCGGCGGGCGGCGTCGGCAGCGCCGCCGTCCAGCTCGGCAAGGCGGCCGGCGCCACCGTCATCGGCGTCGTCGGCGGCCAGGAGAAGGCCGCCGTCGCCCGCGCCCTCGGCTGCGACCTGGTGATCGACCGCCGCTCCGAGGACGTCGTCGCCGCCGTCAAGGCCGCCACCGGCGGCCGGGGCGCCGACGTGATCTACGATCCCGTCGGCGGCGAGGCCTACCAGCAGTCCGCCAAGTGCGTCGCCTTCGAGGGCCGGATCGTGATCGTCGGTTTCGCGAGCGGCACCGTCCCCGCCCCCGCCCTCAACCACGCCCTGGTGAAGAACTACTCGATCCTCGGCCTCCACTGGGGCCTGTACGCGGCGAAGGACCCGGCCTCGATCGCCCGCTGCCACGAGACCCTGACCGCCTACGCGGCGAAGGGGATCGTCAAGCCGCTCATCGGCGAGCGCGTCCCCTTCGCCCTCGCGGCCGACGCCGTCCAGCGCGTCGCCGACGGCACCACCACCGGCCGCCTGGTCGTCCTCCCGGAAGGAGCCCACGCATGACCGACGCCGAGGAACTCCGCAGCCGGGTCAGGCAGTTGCTCGCCGAGCACCCGCCGGCCACGACCGACCGCACCGACTTCCTGAAGGCCCGCTTCGACGCCGGACTCGCCTGGGTGCACTACCCCGTGGGCCTCGGCGGCCTCGACGCGCCCCGCGCCCTCCAGGCCGTCGTCGACGCCGAACTCGCCGCCGCGGGCGCCCCCGACAACGACCCGCGCCGGATCGGCATCGGCCTCGGCATGGCCGCCCCCACCCTCCTCGCGTACGGCTCCGAAGAGGTCAAGTCCCGCTTCCTGCGGCCCCTCTGGGTCGGCGAGGAGGTCTGGTGCCAGCTCTTCAGCGAGCCCGGCGCCGGCTCCGACCTCGCCGCGCTCGGCACGCGCGCCGTACGCGACGGCGAGGACTGGGTGATCGACGGGCAGAAGGTGTGGACCTCCAGCGCCCACATCGCCCGCTGGGCCATCCTCATCGCCCGCACCGACCCGGACGCGCCCAAGCACCGGGGCATCACCTACTTCGTCTGCGACATGACCGACCCCGGCGTGGAGGTCCGGCCGCTGCGCCAGATCACCGGCGAGGCCGAGTTCAACGAGGTCTTCCTCACCGGCGTCCGCATCCCCGACGCCCACCGCCTCGGCGAGGTCGGCGACGGCTGGCGGGTCGCCCAGACCACCCTCATGAACGAGCGGGTCTCCATCGGCGGCGCCCGCATCCCCCGCGAGGGCGGCATGATCGGGAAGCTCGCCACGACCTGGCGCGAGCGCCCCGAACTGCGCACCCACGAGCTGCACCGCCGCCTCCTCGACCTCTGGGTCGACGCCGAGGTCGCCAGGCTCACCGGCGAACGCCTCCGCCAGCAGCTCGTCGCCGGACAGCCGGGACCCGAGGGCAGCGCGATGAAGCTCGGCTTCGCCCGGCTCAACCAGGCCATCAGTGGCCTTGAGGTCGAACTCCTCGGCGACGAGGGCCTGTTGTACGGGGAGTGGGAGATGCGTCGCCCCGAGCTCGTCGACTTCACCGGCCGCGACGCCGGCTACCGCTACCTCCGCTCCAAGGGCAACTCGATCGAGGGCGGGACCAGCGAGGTGCTCCTCAACATCGTCGCCGAGCGGGTCCTCGGCCTGCCCCCGGAGCCCCGCAACGACAAGGACGTCGCCTGGAAGGACCTCGCGCGATGACTGATCTGCTGTACTCCGAGACCGAGGACGACCTGCGGGCGACGGTGCGCGCCCTGCTCGCCGACCGGGCCGGCCACCAGGTGCTGCTCGACCGGATCGAGACGGACGATCCGTACGTCCCCGGCCTCTGGAAGTCCCTCGCGGGCGACATCGGAGCCGCCGGGCTCCTCGTCCCCGAGAAGCTCGGCGGCCAGGGCGCGAGCCATCGCGAGGCCGCCGTGGTCCTGGAGGAGCTGGGCCGCGCGGTGACCCCACTGCCGTACCTCACGAGCGCGGTGGTGGCCACGGAGACGCTGCTCGGCCTGGCGGGGGAGGGCGGCGGCCCGGCCGTCGAGCTCCTGGCGGAGCTCGCGAGCGGACGGAAGGTCGCGGTCCTCGCCGTACCGCTGTCGACCGCGCCGGACGCGGAGCCGTTCCCGCCCGGAGCGCCGGAGGCGGGACCGTCCCCGTCCGCCGCATCCGACGCCGGGCCGCTGCCCGCCTCCACGGTCGCGGGCGTGGCCGACGCCGTCGCCGCCGACGTCCTCCTCGTCCCGCGCGCCGACGGCCTGTACGCCGTACCGGCCGAGGAGGCGACGGTCGAGCCGCAGACCCCGCTCGACCTCACCCGCCCGCTCGCCCGCGTCACCACGCGGCCCGGGACCGGCACGCGACTCGCCGACGGCGACGCGGCCCGTACGGCCGTCCGGCGCGGACTGCTCGCCGGGGCGGGACTGCTCGCCTCCGAGCAGCTCGGGCTCGCCGAACGGTGCCTGGAGGAGACCGTCCGGTACACCCGCGAGCGCCACCAGTTCAACCGGCCCGTCGGCTCCTTCCAGGCCCTGAAGCACCGCATGGCCCAGCTCTGGCTGGACGTCGTCGGGGCCAGGGCCGCGGCCCGCGCCGCCGCCGACGCCCTCGCCACCGGCAGCCCGGACGCCCCGCTCACCGTCGCGGTCGCCCAGGCCTACTGCTCCAAGGTCGCGGTCCGCGCCGCCGAGGAGTGCGTCCAGCTGCACGGCGGCATCGGCATGACCTGGGAGCACCCGGCGCACCTGGCGCTGAAGCGGGCCAAGTCCGACCAGATCGCGCTGGGTTCGACGGGCCGGCACCAGGACGCGATCGCCGCCCTGATGGACCTCCCGGCGCCCGCGTGACGGAGCGGCGGCCCCTGGGCAAGGGGCCGCCGCGTCCGCGCCCCTTTGCACGGGGAAGGACCGCCTGCCCGCCGCGCCCTGGCCGAATCTCACCCGTATGGCCGCCCCGCCATACGCCCGGACGGACCGGGCGTTCCGCCACACTGTCCGCCGAACGCCGCAATTCCCGTGCGGCGACGGAGGGACGTGAGAGCGATGGCCGTTTCCATTTCTGTCGTGGTGCTGCTGCTGGTACTGGCCGTGATCTTCGTGCGGAACAGCGGCCTGAAGCTCACGCACGCCCTCGTCTGCGCCCTGCTCGGCTTCTTCCTCGCCGGCACCAGCATGGCGCCCACCATCCACAACGGCGTCGCCGCCACCGCCAACGTGGTCTCCAGCCTCAAGCCCTGATCCCCCCGCCGGGGGTTCGGATATCCACACCCCCGATCCGGGGGCGAGCACGATCGACCCTCCCCGCCCTGCCCGCCGAGGATGAGGGCATGGCTGAGACGACGACGTACACACGCACCGAGACCGCCGCCCGCGCCGAGGACCTGCACCGCTCCTACGGGCGCGGCCCCGCCACCGTGCACGCCCTGCGCGGCGTGTCGGTGGCCCTCGAACCCGGCACCTTCACCGCCGTGATGGGCCCGTCCGGATCCGGGAAGACCACCCTGCTGCACTGCCTCGCCGGAATGGACCGCCCCACCCGCGGCACCGTCCGGTGGGGCGACACCGAGGTGACCGGCCTGCCGGAACGGAAGCTGGCCGAGCTCCGGCGCACCCGGATCGGCTTCGTCTTCCAGGCGTTCAACCTGATGCCCGCGATGACCGTCGCCCAGAACGTCGAGCTCCCCGGCCGGCTCGCCGGCATCCGGCCGGACCGCGACCGCGTCCTCGAAGCGCTCGACCGGGTCGGCCTGGCCGGACGCGAACGGCACCGGCCCGGACAGCTCTCCGGCGGCCAGCAGCAGCGCGTGGCCATCGCCCGCGCGCTCGTCTCCCGGCCGAGCGTGCTCTTCGCCGACGAACCGACCGGCGCGCTCGACCGGGCCACCGGCCACGAGGTCCTCGCCCTGCTGCGCTCCCAGGTCGACCGGGACGGCCGGACCTGCGTGATGGTCACCCACGACCCCGTCGCCGCCGGATACGCGGACCGGGTCCTGCTCCTCGCCGACGGCCTCGTCGTGGACGAACTGACCCGTCCCACCGCCGCCGAGGTCGCGGCACGCCTCGGCCGGCTCGGCGGATGAGCGCCGTTCCCTCCCTCGCCCTCGGACAGCTGCGCCGACGTCCCGCCGCCTTCACCGGACTCGCGGTCGCCCTCTTCCTCCTCGTCGCCACGACCACCCTGTTCGGCTCGCTGTTCGCCGCCGAGGCCACCGCCCCCGAGGCCGTCCGCAGGACGGCGGTGGCGGGGCCCGGGCCGATGGTGATCGCGGGAGCCTTCGGCGAGATCGCCGTCCTGGTCGCCTTCTTCGTCGTCGTCAACGCGATCGGCTTCGCGCTCCGCCGACAGCACCGCGAACTGGCGCTCCTGCGCACCATCGCGGCCACCCCCCGACAGGTACGGCGCCTGGTCCGCGTCCAGCTCCTCGTCACCGCACTCCTCGTGGCCGCGCCCGGCTCGCTCGCCGGGAGGTACGCCGCCCACCACTTCCTCGTCGCCCTGCAGCAGCGGGGGATGGCCGCGCCGGACCTGCGCGTGCCCGGGACACCGCTGCCCGCACTCGTCGCCGTGGCGATCACGCTCGTCGTCGGGCTCGCGGCATCGGCCGTCGCGGTCCGGCGGATCTCCCGGATCGCGCCCGCCGCCGCACTCACCGCGACCAGCACCGAGCAGGGCCGGACCGGGGCACCGCGCCTGCTCGCCGGCGTCTGCGCCCTGGCGGGCGGCGGCCTGCTGCTGCGGCTCGCCGCGACACGGCCGGCGGAGGAGCTGGACAAGGCGGGGCAGGCGGCGCTGTTCGGCTCACTGGTGCTGCTCGTCGCGGTCGGCCTGACGGGGCCGCTCGCGGCGCGCGCCCTGGTGGCCCTCCTGGGCGCGCCGATGCGGGTGCTGATGCCCGGTACGGGCTGGCTGGCCCAGGCCAATCTGCGCGGATACGCCCGGCGGCTGACGTCCGCCATGGTGCCGGTGGCGCTGCTCGTGGGCCTGTCGGCGACCATGATGATCATGACACGTACCGCCGAGCACGCGGCCGGCACGACCAGTGCCACCTCCGCCACCGACGTCTGGCTCCGCCAGGCCGAACTGGCCCTGCTCACCGGCTTCGCCGCCGTCTCCACGATCAACACGGTCATCGCCGTCACCGGGGAGCGGCGCCGCGAGTTCGCCCTGCTGCGGCTCGTCGGGGCGACCAGGCGCCAGCTGCTGCGCATGCTGACCGCCGAGGCCGCGCTGACCACCGCGGTCGGCGTCCTTCTCGGCGCCGCGGTCGCCGCCCTCGCCACGGCCGCGTTCAGCACGGCGGCGACCGGCTCCCCGCTGCCGTCCGTCCCGGCCACGGCCTGCGGCTGGATCGTCGCGGGCGCGGCCGCACTGACCGTCCCGGGAACCCTCGGCGCGGGCCTGCACGCGGTCCGGGGCCCGGCGGCGGAACTGGCGGGCGGCACCCGTGACTGACCCCGACGGCGGGCCGACGCCCGAGCCCGAGTCCGGGTCCGGGTCTGGGGCTCGGGCCGAGCCCAGGTCCGAGCCCGGCGGTGGACCCGGACCCGGACCCGGATCCGTGCCGCGGCGGTACTTCTCCGTCCGTGCGGGTGAGTGGGTGTTCGCCGTGGTGGGGTTGCCCGTCGCCGTGCTCTGTGGCACGTACGCACTGGCCGTCCTGTACGCCGGGACCCTCCTCTCGCTCACCGTGCTCGGCCTGCCGTTCGTGGTCGTCGCGCTCCTCGGCGCGCGCGGCCTCGGCGTGCCGCACCGGCGCCTGGTCCGTGCTCTGCTCGGCGAGCACGTCGAGGCGCCGGCCGGACCTCCCCGCCCCGACGGCCTCCTCGCCCGCGGGCGTGCCGTCCTGACCGACCCGGTCGCCTGGCGGACGCTGCTGTACCTGGTCCTGCGACTGCCGCTCGGCGTGCTCGGGTTCGCCGCCGCGGTGGTCCTGCCCCTCGGGTGCGGATGGCTGATCGGCTTTCCGCTCTGGGGCCGCCTGATGGAACCCGACTCCCCGCCGGGAGCCTGGCTGAACGCGGCCTCCGTCCTGCTCGGCCTCGCCCTCCTCGCCGGTGCGCCCGGCGTCCTGCGAGCGGTGAGCGGAGCGAACCGGCGGCTCGCGGCACTGCTCCTCGGGCCCGTCCGCACCCAGCGCCGCGTCCGCGAGCTCGAGGCGGCCCGCGCCGCACTGCTCGCCGACAACAGCGACCGGCTCCGCCGCCTGGAACGCGACCTGCACGACGGCACCCAGGCCCGGCTCGTGGCCCTGGCCATCACCCTCTCGCTGACCGAGGACGCGCTCGATCCGGCCACGGGCCCGGACCTCGCCCGACTGCGGACCCTGCTCGACCGCGCCCGGGGCCAGACCGAGGAGACCGTCGCCGAGCTGCGGCTGCTCACCCGGGGCATCCACCCCGTGGCCCTGGACGGAGGTCTCGGCGAGGCACTGCCGGGGCTCGCCGCCACCTCGCCCGTCCCCGTCACCCTCCGGCTCGACCTCGCCGAACGCCCGCACGAGGCGATCGAGCGGGCCGTCTACTTCTGCGCCGCGGAGCTGCTCACCAACATCGCCCGGCACAGCGGCGCGCGCACGGCCCTGCTCGCGGCCACCGTGCGCGACGGCCGGGTGCGGCTGACGGTCCGTGACGACGGCCGGGGCGGCGCGACACCCGGCGGCGGCACCGGCCTCGCCGGCCTGGCCGAGCGGCTCGCGGCGGTGGACGGCACCCTGCGGGTGGACAGCCCGCCGGGCGGGCCGACGGAGGTCACCGCCGAGCTGCCCGCGACGCTGTGACGGCCCGTCATCCACCGGCCCCGGTGGGGCGGGCGCGTACGGCCGGTCAGCCGCCGGTCTCGGCGAGGCGGGCGCGTACGGCCGGTCAGCCGCCGGTCTCGGCGAGGCGGGCGCGTACGGTCCGTCAGCCGCCGGTCTCGGCGAGGCGGACGAGTGCGGACCGTCAGCAGCCGGTTCTGGCGCGGCAAGCGCGTACGGCCCGTCAGCCGCCCGTCTCGGACAGGTAGGCGAGCACGGCCTTCACCCGCCGGTTGTCCGCCTCCGTGGCCGACAGGTCGAACTTCGTGAAGACGGCGGCGACGTGCTTCTCCACCGCCCGCTCCGACACCACGAGCCGCGCAGCGATGGAGCGGTTGGAGTGCCCCTGCGCCATCAGCTCCAGGACCTCCCGCTCGCGCGGTGTCAGGCCGTCCACCCGGCCGGTGCGGTCGCCGTGCACCAGCCGGTCGACCACCTCCGGGTCGAGCGCCGTCCCGCCGTCCGCCACCCGGCGCAGCGCGTCCATGAACTCGGAGGTCCGGGCGACGCGTTCCTTCAGCAGGTACCCGACGCCGGTCGACCCGGCCGCGAGGAGCCGGGAGGCCCAGGCGGTCTCGATGTGCTGGGAGAAGACGAGGACGCCGACCTCGGGCGCGGTCGCCCGGATCTCCACCGCGGCGCGGATGCCCTCGTCGGTGTGGGTGGGCGGCATCCGGATGTCCACCACGGCGACGTCGGGCCGGTGCCGGGCCACCGAAGCGAGCAGCTCGGCCGCCGTCCCCGCGGTGGCCACCACCTCGCAGCCGCGGGCGCCGAGCAGCTCGACCATCCCGTCCCGCAGGACGACGGAGTCCTCGGCCAGCACCACGCGCAGGGATCGTTCGGTCACCCCACCATTATCGGCCCCGTCCCGGGGCGCCTTTCGGACCGCTCGTGAACGGCGCATGAAAGCAGGCGCAGTTCCATGTACTTCTCCTCTGCTCCCGCCTACCGTCAGCCGCCGGCGCGACGCACACACCCCCACCCCGAGGAGCCGCCTTGCCCACCCCACCGCCCCGCAGACGAGCACGCGCGCTCGCGCTGATCACCGCGCTCGCGGCGACCGTCCTGGCGGGCGCCGCGCCCGTCGCCCAGGCCGCGGAGATACCCCTCGCCCCCGGGTTCCGTCTCGTCGACCACTACGAGGGCGCCCCCGCCACCGCCCGGCCCGTGCCCGGCAAGGGCCCCGTCCAGCACCCGTACCTCGCCCCCAACGGCCGCAGCGGCATGCACGCCGACGGCGCCGGCAGTGCCACCTACCCCTGGTCCGGGCCGCTCGGGCGCGACCCCGAGGTCACCAGCGAGAAGATCGCCGCCCTCGGCGGCGAGTGCGCCACCGTCACCTTCGACGCCGCGCCGCCGGCCGCCTGGACACCGTCTGCGGCACCTTCAGCGGCTTCCTCCTGAAGCTCCTCGACCCGCGCACCCTGGCCACCCTCGCCGAGTACAAGCTGCCGCAGCGCTCCTCCACCGTCGAGGCCATCACCCGCCTCGACTTCGAGAAGATCTTCAAGAAGTCCTCGCCCTCGGGGCGCTGACCTGCGACTTTGCTCCTTTCCGGAGCTTTCACGAGGACACCGCCTTACGCGGTCGATTCTCCCCAGACGCTCCCCGAGGCGGCTTGATTCTCCCCAGATTCTCCCCGGCCGGCACTGCTTCGGCAGGAGCGCAGCCCCTGGTCAAGGCTGGTTCTCGGCTCGGAGGAGCGGCTACGCACAGTGTCAGGGGAGGAGCGCGATCGTGTCGTGCGTGTTCTGAACGGTCTGTCTCGGCGGGAGCCTTCGGTAGGTGTCCAACGGTCCGTGCCCTTGCCGTGCAGGGCGGGTCGTCCTCGGTTGTTGTCCGAACGCGTGTCGTGGGTTCATGAGCATGCTCCCGGAGGAGCCTCGCTGGTTAGTACTGCAACGGTGTTTGATGTGACTGATGGCCAGGTCAGGGACTGTATCCGCGTCGTTTGTAGTGACTGGTGCGGGCCTGGTGCTGACGTCGTCGGCGCCAGTGTGACCAGTGCAGGATGTGCTCGACGGGTGCGGGGCGTCGGTTGGTGAGGCGGATGATCAGCCGTCGTATCTCGGCGAGGCTGAGGTGGATGAGCCGGGAGGATCCGTTTCTGCTTTGCCCATGTCCAGCTCGCGGGCCCGCAGGACGGTCAGGCAGGTGTGGACGGCCATGGCCAGGGTCATGTGACGGTGCCAGCCGGGGCAGCGGCGGACCTGGCAGTGGTCCAGGCCGCATTCCTGCTTCGCGCTCTGGAAGCATTCCTCGACCGCCCAGCGGGCCCCGGCGACACAGATCAGCTGGTCGAGGGTGGTGTCGGTGGGGCAGGAGGCGAGGCAGGAGGAGATCTCCTCGGGCCGGCTCACACTGCGGTGGGCGATCACCCAGTGCCGCCGGTCCTCCCGGTGCCGGGGCCGGACCTCGACCCGCGCCCGGTCGAAGACGCGGGGCCCGTGGGCGCCGTTCCCGCACGAGCGGCGCTTCTACTTCTGCCGGGGCAGATCGTGGAACAGGTTGTGGACGGGGTGGTCCAGGGCCCAGCGGGTCACGACGGTGTCGTGCGGGGTGGTGGCCACGACGTGGAAGACATCCGCCCGCTCCAGCTCGCTCCGCCAGCTCTTGGAGTGGCCGTAGCCGGCGTCCGCGGTCACCCAGCCGAACGGGATCTTCTCCGCGACCGCTCGGCGGACCATGACCCGGGCGATGGCGACCTTCGTCTCGAAGACGACCGTGTCGCCGATGCCAGCCCGTCGGCAGTGTTCCCGGTCGTCCATCCAGGACGCCGGCAGGTAGAGACGCCGGTCGAGCAGGGTGCGGCCGCGGCCGGTGGCATCGGCGAGGAAGACGCCGACCTGGCGAAACGGTGCGCGAACCGCTCGTGCAGAGCCTTCAGTTCACCCGCCCACGACCGGGCACCGGCATGTTCCCCACCCATGACCACACCAATGATCGACCTGGCCACCCGTCACGGCAAACACCGTTGCAGTACTAACGAGCTCGTGCACGGTAAGCGGTGAGCCGTCGAGCTTCTGATCGTTGATCATCGTCGTGTGATGGGGAACGTGTCTCGTGCAGCGATCATCAGCGACCGGAGGATTACCGGCCTGTCGGCCGACGTGATCGCTGAACTCATCGCTGAGGTGGGCCCGTTGTGGCACGAGCAGCACCAGGCCAAGCTCGCGTCCCGGCCACGGAAGCGGGCGGTGGGTGCTGGCGCGAAGCACCAGCTGGTGTTCGTCGACCGTCTCCTGGCCACGCTCGTGCACCTCCGGCACGCCGTCACACACGACGTGCCGGCTTGCTGGTTCGGCGTCGACCGCTCGACCATCACCCGGACCATCGGTGAGGTGCGGCCTCTTCTGGCCGAGCGAGGCTGCACCATCAGCCGCGGAGTGCGGCTGCGGCCCCTCGCCGGGGTCATCGATCATCTCGGCGCCAGCGGGAAGACCGGCATCATCGACGGCACCGAGATTCGAGTCAGGCGCCCGGCTGCCGGACGCAAAGACCGGGACAAGTTCATCTCCGGCAAGAGCAAGCAGAACGCGGTCAAGACCATGGTCGTCATGGATGGCGACGGCCGGATGCTCTTCTGCAGCCCGACTCAGCACGGCAGCTGCGCGGACATCACCCATGCCCGCCAGTCAGGGCTGGCCAGGCTCCTGGAGGGCGGCCCGGCAGCCGAGATCCTTGCGGATGCCGGCTATCAGGGCCTGGGAGCCCAGACCGGAGGGCGTGTGGTGACACCACCGCACCGCAAGTTCAAGAAGAATGCCCCGGACTGGTACGAGGAGATGCACGAGCGGCAGCGCAAGGCGCATTCCTCGCGGCGTATCCGCGTCGAGCATGGCATTGCACACCTGAAGAACTGGCGGGCGCTGGCCCGCCACCTCGGCCGCCGCGAGCACATGAGCGACACCGTGCAAGCCGTCGCTGGTCTGCTGTCCCACCAGCAGACCGCGGACCTGATCCCGGCACGGCAGGTGTGATGGCCAAGCCCCGCTGAGGGCCTCGGCGTCTCACCGCTTACCGTGCAGGAGCTCGTAAGGTCGTCGACGTAGTCGGCTGTAACCGCGACCTTTGCCGGGTTGGGTGGTCAGGCGAGCGCGTGCTGGTCGGTGAGCTGCTCGGCGGTCCCGCCGGGCCGCAACGGAACGGGCGGCACTGTCAGGAGGGCCGGTCCGGGCGCTGCGGCCGCTGGTTCGGTTACCGGGCCGCGCGCTCGTCGGTGCCGGGGATCTTGGCGGTGCTGATGGCGACGCGGTTCCAGGTGTTGATGGTGAAGATCAGGGCCGGCAGCTGGTCGCCGACCCCGACGGCTACCGCCTCGTCCTGTGCTCCCGCACCTGGGGCGTCTGAACCGCGGAGCCTTCGGCACGCGCCTGATCCCAGCGGTGGTCACCCCGTACGGGCCGCGGGAGACTGGAAACAGGATTCCGTTAGGGGTGAGCGGTGAGCACACAGGACGGATCCGGACCGGCTCCAGGCGGGGGGAGCCCGCACGAGCCACACGTTCTGGGCGGGCGGTACGTGCTGGGGGACCGGCTCGGACGCGGCGGAATGGGCACGGTGTGGCGGGCTCATGACGTGGTGCTCGACCGGGATGTCGCCGTGAAGGAGCTGAACGTCGGCGGGCTGTCGGCCGATGAGCTCGCCGTGCTGCAGTCGCGGATGGAGCAGGAGGCGCGGGCGGCGGCACGGATCAAGCACCCCGGCGTCGTCACCGTGTACGACGTGTTGGAGCAGGACGGCCGGCCGTGGATCGTCATGGAGCTGATCGACGGACGGGCGCTCGCCGACGTGATCGCCTCGGACGGCCCGCTGCCGCCCCGTGACGCCGCCCGGGTCGGCGCCCAGGTGCTGTCCGCCCTGGAGCAGGCGCACAAGAGGGGGGTGGTCCACCGGGACGTCAAGCCCGCCAATGTGCTGCTGGAGCAGGGCGGCCGCGTGGTGCTCAGCGACTTCGGCATCGCGGCGTTCGAGGGCTCCACGCGTTACACGCGCGAGGGTGACGTCGTGGGCTCGCCCGACTACCTGGCGCCCGAGCAGATCTCCGGCGACGGCCCGGGTCCGGCCTCCGACCTGTGGTCGCTGGGCGCCACGCTGTACACCGCCGTGGAGGGCCGGTCACCGTTCAGCCGTCCGTCGGCGGTGAGCACCCTGCATGCCGTGGTCGCCGACCCGCTGCCCGAACCGCGCCGTGCGGGTCCGCTCGGCCCGGTCATCGAGGCGCTGCTGCGCAAGGACCCGCACGCGCGTCCGACGGCCGACCAGGCGCGGCGCGTGCTGGCCGCGGTGGCGTCCGGGTCCGTGCTGGGCACGCCCCTGCGGGCGGCCGAACCGCACCCGCCCACCCAGCTGTCGGCCGCAGGCCCCGGGCCCGCGCCGTCGGCCGCCGCGGAGCGGGCACATATGCCCACCGAGTCGATGCCGTCGACGCCGTCGACGCCGGTCCGCCCGTACACGGGCGGGGAGAGCCCGACCGTGCCGACGACGCCGGCCGACGGCGGGCACAAGCGGCGTACCGCGCTGCTGGTCACGGTCGCGCTGCTCGTACTGCTCCTGTCCGGGGGCGGACTGGGGGTCGCGCTGTACAACAACGGCCAGGACAAGACCGCGCAGCCCCCGGTCGGCACCACCCAGCCGACGCAGCCGCCCGCCTCGCCGACCCCGTCGCCCACCCAACCGCCGCAGACCACGCCGGCGCAGCCGCCGACGACCCCCGCGCAGCCCCCGACGACCCCCGCGCAGCCCCCCACGACCCCCGCGCAGCCCCCGACGACCCGCGCGCAGCCCCCCACGACCCCCGCGCAGCCCCCGACGACCCGCGCGCAGCCGCCGGCGACCCGCGCGCAGCCCCCGGCGACCCCGGCGCCGCCCGCCGGGTACCAATGGGCCAGCGACCCGGCCGGCTTCCGCGTCGCCGTGCCACAGGGCTGGACGCGCAGCGTGACGAGCGGGCAGGTCAACTACTCGCCGGACGACGGAACCCACCTGCTCCGCTTCGCGGTGAACCCCAACGCGCCACAGAACTCCCTGGATCACTTCCTCGGGCTGGAGCAGACCGTCGGAAACTTCCGCGACTACCGACGGCTCGTCCTCGGGGCCAACACCTACCAGGGTTACCCGGGCGCTCTGTGGGAGTTCAGCTGGAACGCCGAGCAGTTCGGGCTGCGGCACGCGATCGACCAGTCCTTCGTCACCCCGGACGGCACCGAGCACCTGATCTACGTCGGATACCCGGAGGGCGAGTGGGCGGCGGGCCGACAGGTCTTCGACACGGCGCTGAGTACCTTCAGCCTCACGTGAGCACCTACCGAAGCGGTTCCACCGCGCGGCCGTCGACCCAAGCGGACCAGCCGTTGTTGCAGACGATATGGACCCAGTCACCGGCACGTTCCAGCAGTTGAAGCTCGACGCCGGCATCGATGCGGGCCACCGGTTCACCGGCAGGGTCGGGTTCGGCCCAGGCCCGCATCCCGCCTTCGGGGACCAGGTGCGTGGGCCGCCAGACCGGCCCCCGGTCCGGCGGCGGGGCCGGCGGCCCGCTCGCCGGACCGGGGGCCTCGCGGGCCGTGGTCGTGGCCAGGGCGGGCGCCGGGGCCGGTGCGTAGACCTCGTCGGGCAGCGGTCCCATGGGGAGCGGCCGCAGGAAGTCGCCGGCCAGCACTGCCGCGTCCGCCAGGCTGAGCGACCGCAGGGCGAAGCGGACCCGGGACCAGTCGTCCGGTGCCTGGGTGAGGCCATCGCTGAGGATGGTCCACAGGACCGGCTGCGTGACGATGAAGACCAGCAGTTCCTCCTGGCCCGTGGCCCGGCCCCGCTCCCATCCGGTCAGCTGGATGTCATGCAGCGACAGGGAACTCGTCCAGGTGAACAGCGTGCTGGCGAACACCGTGAAGGCGAGCGAGGGCTCGTAGCGCGGCGAGGCGGCGGTTCCCGTCCGCGCCAGGTGCCCGGCGTCCGTGTACCGGCGCAGTTCCCGCTCGGCGATCTCCTGCGTGACGAGCGGCAGGCCCACACCGGTGCGTCCGCCCGGATGGACGAGTAGCGCGAAAAGCTCCGTGACCGCACGGGTGAGCCAGCGCCGGTCGGCGACGAGGAGGGCGTCGTTCTGCGCCTCCAGCACGTCGGCCAGGGAGAGGGCGATGGGCGTCGGCAGCGGGCGGCGTCCGGTGAACGAGCGGAAGAAACGGGTCTTGTAGGCGTCGATCAGCGTGAGGAGGAAGGCCAGCTGCTCGGCGCCCATCTCCTCCTCCGGCGGCGGTATCGGCGCCGCGGCCGAGAACTGCACCTGCGACTGAACCCACTCGGCCAGATCGTCCGCCACGTACGGAGCCAGCAGCTCGTAGTCATGGTCGAAAGCGGGCCGCAGGCCCGTGAAGACATCACCGGCCCGGCGTGATGCGTACAGCCGGCACGGGGT
Organism: Streptomyces vietnamensis; assembly: GCF_000830005.1. NCBI lineage: Bacteria > Bacillati > Actinomycetota > Actinomycetes > Kitasatosporales > Streptomycetaceae > Streptomyces > Streptomyces vietnamensis. Next base: position 7,826,614 of record NZ_CP010407.1, read on the forward strand.
CGGTGCGCCGTCGAACAGGGCTGCCCGTGCGTCCACCACGCGGTCGGGGATCGCCAGCGGAAGCAGCGCGGTGCGTGTGGTGGCCTCCGGCAGCTCCCGGAAATCGCGCAGCAGCTCGGCGGGATCGCGGGCCGTGCTGCCGTCGGCCCCGTCGGTGGACATGTCGGACAGCGGCGAGAGCACCGCCGGTGGCGGCAGTCCTGCGTACCGGACGACCGCGTCGAGCTCGGCCCGGTCCAGGGCGACGGTCCGGGTGAGGCCCATGGGGATCGGCGCCGGAGGCGCAGTGGCGGTCGTGGGGATCGCTGTGGCATCGGACGGTGAGCGCAGCGCTTCGAGAGCGTCGTCGACCGGTGTGCCGCTGCCCAGCGGATGCAGGGTTCCGGTCTCCTTGACGACGACGATAGGACCCACCCCCACCAGTTTGTCCCGCATGTCCCCGCTCTCCAGGTGTGCGCGGGAATCGAAAATGAAGAGCCAGACCCCTTCCTCGTCCCTGATGGCGTCGTCTACGAGAACCAATTCTGTTTGCATACTGGCCGATAGGTTCTGCACGTAGTCCAGAGCCAACTGGCGCGCTTCCGCAAACTCGATCATGGCTTCATCACTCCGACGTCTTCAGCAGCCAGTATTCGCTGTACCCTTTGCCCGCGAATTGCGCACGGCTCTCGCTCTGGCCGTCGAGGAATTTCACCACCCCACCGTCGTTGACCACGTTGAACTGGTGGCCGGGGAGGTTGTCCGGCCGGTCGGCGAACACGATGCCCCGCGATCCAGGACCCCACGCCTGCACCTCCTTCTGCATGTCCAGCCGGGCCTTTATCACCGTGGTCTTCCCCTGATAAGACAGCAGCTTGATATCGGCTTCCGTTTTTCCGTAATACGCTGGCGTCTCGTGCATCGGTTTCCCCACGCTGGGCGGGGCGGGTGGCGTGAACTGACCCTTGAGTCTTGCCTCGACCGCGGCGACCGTGTTGTTGCAGTTCATGTCAGTGGTGATCGGAAATTGCCGGTCCATGGGCAGTTGGTTTCCCTTGGCGTCGTAGAAGCTCTCCTTCGTGTATCCGAGATTCTTGCTCGACGAGGTGGGATTGGTGCCCCGCAGAAACCCTTTGATGTCCTTGATTCCCTCCTGGCCGAGGACCTTTGAGGGGGTCTGCGGTACCCACGCCGAACCCGGGGGCTGCGCGGGGGGGCCACCCCCCTTGGGTGTCCCGCCGGCGCCGAACAGCTTGGGTCCCTGAGCGGCAGGCTGCACTGAGGGCGGCGGGGGCGCCGCCGCCTTGGGGACGACCGGCTTCGGTACGGACGGGGCGGTGCCCGGGAGGATGTTGCGCAGCCCCGCTCCCACCGCGACGAGCGTCGCCACGTTGCCCACGTCTTGCACGACGCCAATCGCGACGTCCACCAGGCTGCCCTTCCCGTGGGCCAGGTCGACGGTGGCCTGGACGGCGTTCACCGGCATGGTTGCCTTGGTGGTCCCCCAGATCGCTCCGGAGACTCCGCCCTGGGCATAGCCCGTCGTGGCCGCCTGGACGGCTGTCGTGGCTCCCCGGACGACTCCGGCGGCGAGCGAGATCGCCCCCACCTGGGCGGCCGTGGCCAGTCCGGCGGCGACGGCAGCGCCGGGCAGCGCGGCGAGCACGGCCTGGGCTGCGGCCTGCTTGGCGGTCGCCGCCAACGCGTCGAGGTTCGCGATGTCGCCCTCGGCGGCTGCCGCGGCTGCTTCCGCCTTGCCCTGGGCCTGCTGGAACACCACGCTGGTGAGGTTGCGGATCTGTCCTTCCTTGTCGGTGCCGGGCGGGCCCTCCTGGATTTTCGTCAGAACCCGGCTCGCGGCTTCCTGCTGGCTGGGCGGCAGTTTGCCGATGAGGTCGTTGAGGACGTTCGTACGGTTCTCGATCCGGTTGAGGGTCTTGACGTACTCGGTGTATTCCTGCTCCTCCTTGCGGCCCTTCTGCATCTTGTCGACGAGGTCGACCATGCCCTTGTCCGCGATCGCCTGCCGCTCGACGTTGAGCTTCTGCACGTTGGCCTGGTATGCCGCGTCGTGCTGGCCTTCCAGCTGCTGCAGGGTGGCGAGCTGCTGTGGGGTGAGCCCCTTCGTGGGGTCGATGCCGGCGATCAGGTCCTGGATCTGGCCGTATGCGGGGTTGCGGGGGTCGGGGGTTTCCAGGTCGATCTGGTGCAGGCGCGCGCGGATCGAGGCGTCGACGGGGATGCGGTCCCCGCCGGGACCGGGCGGCGCCTCCGGCTGCCCGGCAGCCGGTTTCCGCGCGGGTTCCCCTTCCGCTCCGGCCCCGGGTTCCCCTGTCGCCGCCTCCGGCCCCGGTGGCAGCGGTGCCCCGAGCGTTACGGGCTCCAGACCGGGCAGCGGAGGCAGGCCGGGCAGCCCCGCCGAGGGGGCTGTCTCCGTCGGCGGAGCCGGCGGCCCGGCGCCCGGCGGGGACTCCCCGGAGGGGCCGCCGCCCGGGGGCCCGCCGCCGGTGAACCCGCTGAAGGCCCCGGACAGCCAGCCGGCGAAGGTCCCGATGACGGAGCCCACGGCGGCGACGGCGGCGCCGATGGCGGAGTTGACCAGCACGGCCTTGCTGCCATCGCAGTCCAGCCAGGGCGTTCCCTTGCACTCGGTCCACCCGCCGTCGTCCGCGAAGGCGGGCGTCGCGTCCGTCAGCTGGTACGCCCCGGCTGCCACCCCGAGCAGCAGCAGGATCATCGCGGCGGCGGCGGGCCGGCCGAACGTGGCGATCACGATCGCCAGCACGGCGCACACCCCGGCCAGCATCAGTTTGACCCACGTCTGCGCCACGAAGAAGGCGACCAGCAGCGCGGCGGCCGACCCGAGGAGGCCCACGGTCATGCCGGTGATTCCGGTGACCTTCTGGTGCCGGGTGGGGGCGATCCGTCTGACCAGCGAGGACCAGATCTGGTGGATCCCGCTGGACAGGATGCTGCCGATGACGCCGGGGATGACGGCGAGCAGGCCGATCGCGAGGACCGCGCCCACCGAGGGCGACAGGACCACGGCGGCGAGCATGCTGACCGCCGCACCCCAGAGCAGGTGCACGTACGCCGCACGGTCGCCGCGTACCAGGCCGGCCAGGGCGCGGGGCAGCCCGCGCAGGCCGGCCAGGAACGTGGACGTGCCCACCGCCTGCCAGTAGCCGGCGACCCCGAAGATCACGGCGCTGAACAGGGCCCAGAACAGGGCGCCCTGGAAGAAGCTGCCGTTGCTGGTCGTGGGGGACCCGGACGGCACCTGCGTCCCCTCGTAGCGCACGGCGATGAGCCAGACGTTGCTGATGTAGGCGAAGAGGCCGCCCACCACCGCGGTGACCACGGCGGTCAGCGCATGGTCGTGCAGCCAGCGCGGCAGTTGCCGGACGACCTGCCGCGCGCCCGGGGGCGCCGTCTGCGGCTGCGGAGCAGGAACAGTCATCTCATCCCTCCGCCCTGTCCACGATCACGAATCCACCCGAGTACGGCCGCCCGGACGTACGGACCCGCAGCACACCGGGCCCGGCGAAGCACACCCGCGTCGTCCTGCCGGGTTCGAGGCGCGGGGCCGGCGACGTACCGGCCCCGGACAGCGCGTACGTCACCGCGTCGTCGTTGCGCAGGCTCACGCAGCCGTCCGGCGGCACCCGCAGCCACTGCGGGGAGAACCGGCCGTTCGCCACGATCGCGCTGGGCCCGGGGGCCACCTGCTCGCCCGCCCGGACCGGGGCCGGCGTCACAAACGGACGCTGCCAGACCACCAGGGCCACCAGGACGCCGAGCAGCGCGTATGCCGTGGTGTGGGTGCTCACCTCGCGGAGACGGCGCGACGTGTGCTCGGGGTCGGCGACCAGCATGCCGAGCGGCACGCCGTACGCCAGGTGCCCGCCGTACGCGATGACCAGCAGCCCGGTACCGCGCAGCGCGTAGACGCCCGCGACAGGCGTGGCCACGGCCAGGGTCTCGATGGCCATCCCCCAGGGCAGCGCCCAGTACCAGCGGCGGCCGCGCGCGACGACTCCGTAGGCGATGCCGAATCCGATGCCGTTGCCGAAATGGAAGACCCAGCCGGCCAGCCCTGTCCAGGGGCTGGACGAGTCGGCGCCCAGGATGAGCACACCGTAGGAGTCGATCGGCGCGAACAGGCGGTGCCCGGTCAGCAGGAACGGCAGCCGGAACGCGTCGTAGGCGAAGGTGCCGAGCAGCCCGCCGACGGTGCCCGCCACGAGTGCGTTGTGCAGCCGGCGGTGGCGGGCCGAGCGGCCGGTCGCCACGCCGATGACGGCGAGCAGCAGCAGGCTCGGCACGGTCACCGCCCAGAACCAGACGGCGAACGCCCCGAGCCCGTACGCCCACGCCAGCAGGGGTGCCACCGGGAGCAGCCCGAGGACGGCGCACACGGCGGCCAGCCCCCTGGAGGACGCCGCTGCCGGCCCGGCGGCCGGCCCCGGGACCGGAATCGCCGGTGCGCCGCGTGCTCTCGGGGGGTGTGCTGTCATCCGGTCTCCCTGGACGGATGTGTGTCAGAGGGCGACGTCCCACAGGCGGATGGTCCGGTCGGCGCCCGCTGAGGCCGCGCGGCGGCCGTCGGGGGCGAACGCCACGGCGGACACGTTGCCGGTGTGCCCGTCGTAACGGCGCAGTTCGCGGCCGCCGGAGACGTCCAGCAGCCGCACGGTGTTGTCGGTGCCGAGCCCTGTGGCCCGGTCCGTCTCGTAGAAGTCGGAGCCGCTGCCGGTGAGCAGCCGGCGGCCGTCCGGGGCGACGGCCAGGCACAGGACGTTCCCGGTGCCCACCCTGAACCGGCCCGCTTCGCGGCCGTCGGCCACGGTCCACGCAAGCAGCCGCGCGTCCATCGTGGTGGCGAAGGCGAGCCGGCCGTCGGGCGAGAAGGCGACGGCGGTGACCACGAAGAGCCGCTCGCCGAACCGGCGCAGCTCCCGGCCCTCCTGCAGATCCCACAGGCGGACATGGTCGTCGCCGTTCTCGACCTTCGCGTCGCCGGAGAGCACCAGGCGCCGGTCGGGCGAGAACGCCACGGACGTGACGTCGGCGGTGTGGCCGAGGAGGCGGCGCAGCTCCTGCCCGGTCGCCGGGTCCCAGCAGCGCACGGTGCCGTCCCCGCCACCGGTGGCGACGAGCCGCCCCTCCGGGGAGAACGCCGCTGCCGACGTGCCGGAATCCTGGCCCTCGAAGCGCCGCATCTCCGTTCCTCCGGCCGTTTCCCACAGCCGCGCGGGGCCCCGGTCCCCACCGGAGACCGCGAGCCTGCCGTCCGGCGACAGCGCGGCGCACCTGACCCCGCTCTCCTCGGCCGCCCACCCGCGGATCTCGGTCCCGCCGGCCACGTCCCACAGCCGCAGACTGCCGTCGTCGCTGCCGCTCAGCAGATACCGTCCGTCCGCGGAGAACACCACACAGGTCACCGCGTCCGTGTGCCCCGTGAAGCTGCGCACCTCACCCGACGACGGCCCGGGAGGCGGCCCTGAAGCCGGCCCCGGGGGTGGCCCCGGAGGCGGCGCCCACCCGCTCTCCTGCGCTGCGGGAGGCGGTCCCATGTCAACTCCCTGCCGGTGTGCCACAGTTCTGGCCGGTCCCGGGCTCCGCACGGCATGTCCCGCGCCACCCCCCCGCGCGCACCCCACTGCCGGCCTGCCGCCTCCGCTCGGCGAGCCACTACCTCTATCGACGCTACTCCCCCTCAAAAGGACCGCAAACCGTCCGCAAACCGTCCGCAAATCGTCCGCCGCGAGTGGCGCAGCCTGCCTCCGGGCCGGAGTCGTACGGCCACGAGACGTACCCACTCGCCCTCACGGCGTCCGGCAGCTGTCAGGCGGGTGACGGCAGCCGGGCCGCCAGCAGCAGCTCGGCAGTCGCGCGCGGTTTTCGCGCTGGTCCCGGAGTGGTCGAGGTGTGCGGCGGTCATGGCGCCGTCGCAGAGCTGGACGAGGCCGGCGACCAGGTCGCCGGGTGCGCCGAGTGGTCGAAGGAGGCGGGAGAAGAGGCCGGGGAGCCAACTGCGGTGGTACTCGATGACGGCCTGGATGCCCTCGTGGTGGGGATACTCGGCGGCGGCGTTGGTGAACGGGCAGCCGCGGTAGGCGGGTTTCGAGAGCGTCTCGTGGAAGAGGTCGAAGACGGTGAGCACCCGCGCGGCCGGGTCGCCGGCCGGGTCTCGGGCGGCGCCGCAGATAGGCCTCCACCAGGTCTTCCTTGGTGCGGAAGTGCACGTACATCGTCGACCTGGCGACGCGGCTCTCCGCGATCACCCGGTCGATGCCGACGGCCCGGATGCCTTCGGCGTAGAACAGTTCGTCCGCGAAGGCCAGAGCGTGACGTTCGACGTCACCCAGGGCCAGAAGGGCCCGCAGGCGGAGAACATCAACCTCGCCTGACCCGCCCCAGACCCCGTCGGCAGAACCACAGCAGATGCAGCGCCTCGGTTCCAGTGGCCGATAAGGGCCGTCGGCAAACGCCGTGCGAACGGCCAGTACCCGGCGTGCTTCCCGTGACGGGTCAGAAATGTAGGCGGCGCGAACAACTCAATCGCGTCGCGGAACCCCGTCGAGGACTCCTCGATCGGCACAGGCCTTCCCGGTCGCCGGTGCCGGGGCAGCGGAAGCGGGGCCGGAGTCCGGTCCGGTACCCGAGAGGGCGGGGTGTGGATCACGGGGTCGGGGGCATGCGGGTCTTGAGCGCTTGGGGGCGCTCTGGATATGTGGGGCCGGCCGGTTTCCCCCTCCGGCTGGTCCTTGAGTGGAGGAACGGCCCGCACCGAGTCGGTGCGGGCCACTGTGAACGCGGCGGCCTGTGGGCCGCGGTCGGGATGTTCGGTCTTCCACTGCCCGTACAGAGTCTTGGTCTGCTTGGGCATGAACTGGGCACGGCTGGGGGGCGTGAACGTCCGCCACCTGCTCCGGGGCAAACCCGCACACGCCGCAGGAAGGGTACGCGAGCAGCTGGCACGGCTGGATGCCGAAACCGTGCCGGGCTGGTCGGTGCTGTCCAACCTGGCACAGGACTGGCACTTCCTGCGTCAGGTCGTGCGCCGGATTGCCGACGTCGAACTTCCGGACGACCGGACCGTGGTCTGGAAGGGGACGTTCGCCTACATCCCCCGAGACCCGGGCGTGGGGGCGACGGCCGCTTCAGAGACGATGCTGTGGGGATGAGGAAGTAGCCGGCCTGGTCCGCACCACCGGGAGGAGCCCGTGTCACACCCGCAGCCGTTCACCCCCGAGGAGAAGCTCGCCGACGCGAAGAAGCTGTTGAGCCTTCCGCGTATCGTCGTGATCTGCGGCTCCACCCGCTTCATGACTGAGATGAATGAGGCCGATCTGCGGGAGACCAGAGCCGGGAAGATCGTCGTCAAGCCGGGCATCGACATGAAGTCGCCCCACGAACTTTGGTCCGACCCGGTCGAGGCTGAGGCGCTGAAGGTTCGACTCGACGACCTGCACCGGGCGAAGATCCGGCTCGCTGATGAGGTGCTCGTCGTCGGCGACTACATCGGAGACAGCACCCGCGCCGAAATCACCTACGCCCGGTCGCTGGGCAAGCCCTTACGGTTCACGCACCCCGAAGTCGACCCCGACGCCTGACCGCAGGTGAAGCCGTCCCGCGCCGAACGGGCCCGTCAGGAGGTCTGTGCATCGGCAGATGCGGCATCCAGGGAATCGAGGAGCTGTCCGAAGGTGAGCTTCTCGTCGTCGTACTGGAAGTTCATCGAGGCGGCGAGCGCTGCCCACCGGCCAGCGTTCCGGCCGCAGCGGTCCAGCGCCCGCAGCGCCGTCAGGGTGTCCGTTGTCCGGGGTGGGGGGCCACACCCCGACCTCGAGGCGCTGAACGACAGAGCGGCGGCGCCCCCTTGGAAGGGGGGCCGCCGCCGGTCCGTCCCCCCGGTCAGTAGGTATAGCTCAGGCCCGACTTGTACGGTGTCAGGGTGCGCTGGGACACCACACCGCGGTAGGTGTACCAGCCCCACTTCTTGCACATCGTCTGGTAGCTCAGGGTGTTGTACGCCCCCGTTCCCACCCGCACTCGCGGGTAGATGACGTTGTCGCCCCAGTCTCCGCCGGCCGGACCGCTCGAGTAGGTGTCCACCGCCCAGTAGACGCCGACGACCGATCCGCCCGCCGGACAGTTCCAGCTGCCGAAGTTGACCCAGACATTCCCGCCCGACCAGGCGCTGGCCGGGGCGGCGCCCAGGCCGACGACCCCAAGCGCCATGAGCGAGCCCGCCAGTACGGCTCGGGACTTCCGCAACAGTGATCCACGCATACGACCTCCCCAGTGACGGCTGCGCGCGTTGTGCGCCGCCGCGCGCAGCAGCCTCCCATATCGGTCACACGGTTGTCCGACTTTCGCTCAAATTGCTTTTATATAGAACTATTGCATGACATGCGGATATCCGTACGACGGGAGAGCCGCTCCCCAGGAGGTCTGGTCCCCATCAGGCCCAGTGCCTCGCCCAGACAACGACTCAGGTCGCTCAACTGGGCACCTCCTCGAATACGCAAGCCTGCATGACATGCCCGCAAGTCCTGGTAGCCGACGGCGATGCGCGCCCGGATCTATGCGGACGTCCTCCGTCCGGGCGCCGACCTGCTCTAACGAGTTGGTGCGTGATAGCGGGTGGCGTGCTCTGCTGGTGGAAGGCATGGTGGATCGTTCGGTCCTGGCGCATCCGTTGTTCACAGGTGTCTCGAGGAGTCATCTGTCGTCGCTGGTGGCAGAGTTGGCCAGGCCGTGGGTGGCCGGGGTCGAAGGCCGCCGGCACCAGGCTCGAGGCGGCGCCAGAAAAAGGGCGCCGGGGGCCGGCGCCCGTCATCGGCTGGTGTTCGTGGACCGGCTTGTCGCCACGCTCATCCACCTGCGTCACGACCTCCCGCACGCGGTCCTGGCCCTCCTCTACGAAGTGGACCGTTCCACCATGACTCGGGCGGTCGGTGAGGTGCGCCGTCTGTTGGCCGGGAGAGGATTTGCCGTCCCGGAACGGCCCGGGCTGCGACTGCGGACGCTGGAAGACGTCTTCGCCTACGCCCAGGCCGAAGGGGTCCGGTTGCGGCTGGACGCCACCGAGGTCCTGGTCCGCAGGCCCACCGCGGGCCGGGGCGGTCGGCGGGCGTTCGTGTCGGGCAAGAAGAAGCGGAACACCATGAAGGCCACCGTCATCGCCGACCACCATGGCCGCACGCTCTGGGTCGATGCCCTGCGACCGGGGCGGATGCACGATGCGACCGCTGCACGCAACGAACGCATCGGGATCTGTTTCCAGCACTTCCCAGACGTGGAAGTGCTTCTGGACGACGGATACCTCGGCCTCAGATGCGACCATCCTGGCCGGGCGATCACGCCGCCCAGAAAACCGAACAAGATCGCTTTGCCGCACGTACACGCCGCCAGAGAAGAAGCCCGGCGCAACCACTCATCGAAACGCATCACCGTCGAGCACGCGCTCGCCGACCACAAGTCGCAGGCCGGGCGGTCAGCCGTTCACTCCACAGGGTCGCGCATTCTCCCCAGATTCTCCCCAGGGCTCCGGGGCGCCGCATTTCGACGAGATCTCCAGCCTCCGACCTTGATCGTTTCAGCATCGTGAACTGCCCGTGAAACACAGAGCGGTGCCATGTACATTTCACGGACTCGGGCCTAGCGTCGGCCGCCGGCGCGACACCCGTCAGGACCCCGAGGAGCCGCTTTGACCACCCCACCGCCCCGCAGACGAGCACGCGCGCTCGCGCTGATCACCGCGCTCGCGGCGACCCTCCTGACGGGCGCCGCACCCGTCGCCCAGGCCGCGGAGATACCCCTCGCCCCCGGGTTCCGCTTCGTCGACCACTACGAGGGCGCCCCCGCCACCGCTCGGCCCGTCCCCGGCAAGGGCCCCGTCCAGCACCCGTATCTCGCCCCCAACGGCCGCAGCGGCATGCACGCCGACGGCGCCGGCAGCGCCACCTACCCCTGGTCCGGGCCGCTCGGGCGCGACCCCGAGGTCTCCAGCGAGAAGATCGCCGCCGTCGGCGGCGAGTGCGCCACCGTCACCTTCGACGCCGCCGGCCGCCTGGTCACCGTCTGCGGCACCTTCAGCGGCTTCCTCCTGAAGCTCCTCGACCCGCGCACCCTCGGCACCCTCGCCGAGTACAAGCTGCCGCAGCGCTCCTCCACCGTCGAGGCCATCACCCGCCTCGACTTCGAGAAGATCTTCAAGGACACCTCCGGCGGCGCCTACTTCTACCTGGACAATCGGGACCGGGTCGTCCTCGCCGACTCCCGCCAGCACGTGCTGCGCATCGCCCACCGTCAGAAGGCGGACGGGTCCTGGGAGTTCGCCGTCGAGAACGACTGGGACCTCACCTCCCTCGTCCCGCACGACTGCGTCAGCTGGACCAACCTCTTCCCCAGCGGCGTCTGCGACCCCGTCACCTCCGTCATGCCGGACTGGGACGGCCGCATCTGGTGGGTGACCCGCCTCGGCCGCGTCGGCACCGTCGACCCCGCGACGGGCGCCCTGCGCGCGATCCGGCTCGACGGCGAGGAGATCCAGAACTCCTTCTCCGTTGCCGAGGACGGCGTCTCCATCGTCACCGACCACGCCCTGTACAGCTTCCGCGCCGACGCCGACGGCGTCCCCCGCGTCCAGTGGCGCGAGACGTACGACCGGGGGACCGGCACCAAGCCCGGCTCGGTGAACCAGGGTTCGGGCACCACCCCCGACCTCTTCGGCACCGAGGACCAGTACGTCGCCATCACCGACAACGCCGACGACCGCATGAACGTCCTCGTCTACCGCCGGGGCGCCGGCGTCCCCGCGGCCGAGCGGCTCGTCTGCAAGGTGCCCGTCTTCGGATCCGGCGCGTCCACCACCGACAACTCCCTGATCAGCTGGGGCAACAGCCTCGTCGTCGAGAACAACTACGGCTACGAGAACCCGAGCACGCTCCTCCTCGGCCGCAGCGTCGTCGGCGGCGCGGCCCGGATCGACGTCCGCGCCGACGGCAGCGGCTGCGACACCGTCTGGGAGAGCGACGTCCGCTCGCCGTCCACGGTCCCGAAGCTGTCCACCGCCAACGGCCTGCTCTACTTCTACGAGAAGCGCCCCAACTTCTGGGGCATCGACGCCTGGTACCTCACGGCCGTCGACTTCCGCACCGGACAGCGCGCCTTCTCCCGCTTCACCGGCACGGGCCTGTCCTACGACAACAACTGGGCGCCGATCACCATCGGCCCCGACGGCACCGCGTACGTGGGGGTATTCAACGGCATCGTCGCCGTCCGCGACACCGCCTGACGCACGGCGGCGCGGCGCCACCGGGGCGCCGCGCCGTACCGCTCACTCGAACTCGGGCATGTCCCCGACGGTCGTCCTCTCGTCGATCACCGCGAACGCGGCGCCCTGCGGGTCCACGATCGCAGCGAACCGGCCGAACGGGCTGTCCATCGGCCCGAACACCTTCTTCCCCTTGAGGGCTTCGGCCCGCTCGACGGCCAGGTCGCAGTTGTCGACGGCGAAGTAGATCTGGATGTACGAGGGGATCTCCGCCGGGAAGTCCTCGGCCGACATCACCATCCGTCCGAGCACCGGCTGCGGACCGCCGAGGTCGAAGACCCGGTAGTCCATGTGCTCGTCCTTGATCTTCTTGGAGCCGTAGCCGAAGACCTCGGTGAAGAAGGCGTCGGACTTCGCCGGCTCCCGGGTGAAGACCTCGGCCCAGGCGTACGCGCCGGGCTCGTTCTCCAGCTCGAAGCCCTCGTGCTCGCCCGCCTGCCACACACCGAACGTGACGCCCGCCGGATCCTGGGCGATGCACATCGAGCCGAAGTCGCCGACCTGCATCGGCTCCATCAGGACGGTGCCGTCCGCGCCCCGGATCTTCTCCGCCGTCGCCGCGACGTCCGGCGAGGCGAAGTACAGACACCAGGCCGACTGCGGCTCCCCGTCCTGCCCGGGCATCGGCGGGACGACGGCCGCGACCGCCTTGCCGTTCTTGTACGCCTGCGTGTAGTTGCCGAATTCCGAGGAGGACTCGCCGAAGGTCCAGCCGAGCACATCGCCGTAGAACGCCTTGGCGCCCTCGACGTCGGTGAACATCGCGTCGGTCCAGACCGGCGTGCCTTCAGGTCGTGCGGCCATGACGGTGACTCCCACTTCCGCTTCGATGACGTAGCTCCTCCGGCCACGCTAGCCACGCTCGCCGGGGCCCGCTCGGTGACGCACCGCCACCGGTCGGGTCAGTCGGGCAGCCGGCCCAGGGCGTAGCGGTGGAACGGGCCGCCGGGGATCGGGAGCCCGGGCCGCCAGATCCGCAGCACCTGCGCCGACGGCAGGAACAGGGCCTCCGGCAGCCGGTCCGGGTCCGTCCACTCCCAGCGCTCGATCTTCTCCGGCTCGGCCACGGCGGGCACGCCCCGGAAGCCGCGCACGACCGTGGCCGCCGTCATCCGGGTCAGCCGCGTGGAGGTGACGGTGTCCAGGAGCAGCCCGAGGACCTCCACGTCGGAGGCCTCCGCGACGAGCGTCGTCTCCTCGGCCAGCTCGCGCACCGCCGCCTCCTCGATCGACTCGCCCGGCTCGACCTTGCCGCCCGGCAGCTCCCACACCCCGGAGCGGTCCAGACCCAGCAGGACCCGGCCCGCCCCGTCGAGCACCACGATCCCCGCGCCGAGCGAGGCTCCGGCGGACGGCGGCTGGAGATTGCGGCGGGCGGTGGCGGCGTGATCTGCGGTCGTCATGGGCCCTGTCTACCAGGCGCCGCTGACACGCACCCCGACACGCGATCGCGTAATAAAAAGGAGGAAACCTCTTGAAACGGGTGAAAAAGGGAGGACACTCGTTCTTACACCGGATAACCGGAGAGAGCCGCACCCGCCGACGGAGACGTCCGAAGGCCCGCGTGACTTTGATCCAGGCTCTGGCCAGGCCCCCGGCGGGGCCGGTCGGGCACGGAGCCGTCGGCGACGGCCGACGACCGCGCGAACCGACATGGACCGCCGGGGACTGTCATGTCCGGGGTTCTGCGGATGCGGGCGGCACCACCGCCACCGGACAGTGCGCGTGATGCAGCACCGCGTGGGCGACGGAACCGATGAGCAGGGACCCCAGGTGGTGGCGGTGATGCCGCCCCACGACCACCAGACCCGCGTCCTGCGAACCCTCCACGAGCCGGCCCGCCGCGTCCCCCGGCACCACCACCGGCACCAGCTCCACCCCCGGCCACCGCGCGGCGAACGGCCGCAGCCGCTCCTCCTGCTCCCGCCCGGCCTCCTCAAGGAGATCCTGCGTGTCGTCCGCGAGGGGCAGCGGCGGCGGCACCTGGAGCGCGGGCGAAGGAGCCGCGAGGAGCGCGGCCTGCGACGGCGGCAGCCGGAGCGCCGTCACCGTCTCCAGCGGTACGCCCCGGTGGTGAGCCGCCTCGAAGGCGAAGCCCACCACCTCGTCCGGAGTCTCCTCCGGGTGCAGCCCGAGCAGCACCCGGCCCGCCTCCGCCCCGTCCTCCAGGGCGGCGGCGCGCGCCTCGTGCGGGACGACGACCAGCGGGCAGGGCGCCGTCATGGCCAGCGTCCGGCTGGTGGAACCCAGGAGCAGGCTCGCGAAGCCGCCGTGCCCCCGGGAACCCGTCACCAGGAGCCGCGCCCCCCGCGCCACCGCCGGCAGGGCGTCCGTCACGGACCCGTCCAGCGATTCGTACCGCACCGGAACGCGGTGCCCGCGCTCCTCCACCACCGTCCGTACGGCCTGCACGACCGTGTCGGGAAGCTCCGGCGCCGTACCCGCCGTACCCAGGGAGGCGATGCGGGCGGCGCCGAGCTGAAGGGCCTCGGACCGCACATGGGCCACCACCAGCGGCGCGCCCAGGCCCTCCGCGGCGCTCAGCGCCCACTCCAGGGCCCGGAGGCTGTGCTCCGACCCGTCCACGCCGACGACGACCGCCGGCTCGTACGCGGTGCTGGTGTCACTCATGAGGAGATGACTCCCTCATGCGGAGAAACGCCACGCCGGTCCGGTCCGAAAGGCTTCGGACCGGACCGGCGTGGGAGAGGGAGGGTCAGGCGCCCTGCTGCCGGCGGCGCGCCCGCTCGGCGTCGCGCTCCTTGATGCGGACGGTCTCCTTGCGGACCTCCGACTGGGTGGCGCGCTCCTTCTTCAGCCACTCGGGGAGCTCCTGCTTGATCGCGTCGATCTGCTCCGTGGTGAGCGGCTCGGTGATCCCGCCGCGCGCGAGGCCGGCGATGGAGACGCCGAGCTTGTTGGCGACGACCGGGCGGGGGTGCGGACCCTTCTCGCGCAGCTCCTGGAGCCAGGCGGGCGGGTTGGCCTGGAGCTCGGCCAGCTCGGAGCGCGAGACGACACCCTCCTGGAACTCTGCGGGGGTGGCCTCGAGGTACACACCCAGCTTCTTCGCCGCGGTCGCGGGCTTCATCGTCTGGGTGTTCTGGTGCGACGTCATGGTGTCAAGGGTATCGAGCATGTGGCCGAGCTCCGACCACGGCGGCTACCGGTAACCTGGCGGGGTGACAGGCTCGGACGCTTCCCCCGTTGACTCCCCTTCCTTCCGGCTCGCCTACGTGCCGGGAGCGACACCCGCGAAGTGGGTGCGGATCTGGAACGAGCGCCTGCCCGACGTGCCCCTGACCCTCCTCGCCGTGACGCCGGCCGAGGCCTTCGGCGCGCTCCGGGAGGGCACCGCGGACGCGGGCCTCGTCCGGCTGCCCGTCGACCGGGACGACCTCAGCGCGATCCCGCTCTACACGGAGACGACGGTCGTCGTCGTCCCCAAGGACCATCTGTTCGCGGCGGTGGAGGAGGTGTCGGCGGAGGACCTCGCCGACGAGCTCGTCCTGCACCCCCTCGACGACACCCTCGGCTGGGAGCAGCCGCCCGGCCGCCCCGCCATGGAGCGCCCGGAGACGACCGCCGACGCGATCGAGCTGGTCGCCGCGGGCGTCGGCGTGCTCGCCGTCCCGCAGTCGCTGGCCCGGCTGCACCACCGCAAGGACCTCACCTACCGGACCCTCGTCGACGTCCCGCAGTCCCGGGTCGGCCTGTCGTGGCCGAAGGCGGACGAGGCGCCCGACCTGGTGGAGGAGTTCATCGGCATCGTCCGCGGCCGCACCGTGAACAGCACCCGCGGGCGCCGCGCCGAGGAGAAGAAGGGCCAGAAGCAGCCCAGGGAGCAGAAGCCGGCACGGTCCGGGAAGCCCGGCGGCGGCTCCCGCACCGGCGGGAAGCCGGGCGGTGGTTCCCGTACCGGCGGGAAGCCCTCGGCGTCCCGCAAGGGCACCGGAGGCTCCGGCCGGAGCGGGAAGCCGCGCCGCGGCCGCGGCTGAACCGTCCGCACGGCGGACGCCCGGAGCCCGGCCCTCCGCGCCTCGGCATACTGACCCCTCCTGATCACCGAGATCACACAGGAGGAGCTTTGGCCGCCAGTTTCAGGACCGTCGTCGAGGTGGCACCCGACCACCTCGACCAGGCCCGGTCCATCGACCGGGTGTTCCAGGAGGCGATCGCCCCGGCGACCGTCAACTTCGACTTCGAGGCGATCCACCGGGCGGCCTCCGCCGTCCCGGACAGCGACGTGGTGAAGATGGTCCGGGGCTGGGGGCTCCAGGAGCACGCCCCCGTCCTCGTCATGGTCCTCTCCCTCAAGGAGGCCGTCCGCCAGGCGCTGCCGCAGGAGTGCGCGGAGGCCGGTTTCTGGGCCACGGTCGAGCGGGAGCTCGTCCAGGCCTTCACCGGGCTCGCCGCGCAGGAGGGGCAGCCCGGACTCTCCTTCTACGAGGAGTCCGGGGACCGCACCCGCTTCTACCGGGACCTGTTCTTCGCCCTCCAGGACGAGGAGACCGGGGACCACATGTACGCCCTGGCCTTCTGCGTCGACGTGACCGTCGAGCTGCCGAAGGCCGAGACCCTCGCGCTCGCCCTGACGGACACCGTGCCCTTCGCGGTGCGGCTCAACGCGATCGTGCTCCGCCAGGCCCTGAGCGTCTCCGTCTGACCGTACGGCCGACCCCGTACGGCCGACCCCGTACGGCCGACCCCGTACGGCCGACTCGTACCGGCCTCGTACCGGCCCGCCGTCCCGGGCCGGATCCCAGCCGGAGGAACCGCTCAGCCCGGCAGGCGCAGCCGCCTGCCCCGCGCCGCCGCGACCAGTTCGGGCACCGTGGCGAGCTTGACCCGGGGCCGCCCCGCGTCCCGGCCCCGCGCCCGCTCCGCCCGGTCGATGGAGGCGAGACCGCGCGCGTCGACGAGCCCCCGCCCGCTGCGGCTCCGCGCGAGACGCCGGAACTCCTGCGAGCTGCCCGTCGGCTTCGGCAGCGCCCCGGCGACCGCGTCCGCGAGCAGCGTCCCGACCGTCTCCTCCGCGCAGGCCCGGTTGGCCCCGATGCCCCCGGAGGGCCCCCGCTTGATCCAGCCCACGACATAGCTGCCGGGCAGCCCCACCACCCGCCCCGCCTCGTGGGGCACGGTGCCGGTCGCCTCGTCGAACGGCAGCCCCGCGAGCGGCACGCCCCGGTAGCCGATGGCCCGGACGAGAAGCCCCGCCCCGATCTCCGTCCCCGAGGCCGAACCGTCCTCCGTCACCCGGACCGCCCGCACGGCGTCGGTGCCGAGCGCCTCGACCGGGGCGGAGTGGAAGCGCAGCACGATCCGGCGCCGGTCCTGAGCGGGCGCCCGCGTCCAGTCCACCGCCTCCCGGGCCACGCCCTGGAGGAGTGCGGCCTTCGCCCCGGACTCCGCCGCGTCGATCGCCGCGCCGGTGCGCGGATCCCGGTCGTCGACGACCAGGTCCACCCCGGGCAGGTGCTTCAGGGCGAGCAGTTCGGACCTCGTGTACGCGGCGTCCTCGGGGCCACGGCGGCCGAGCAGCACCACCTCCCGGACCCGGGTGTCGCGCAGGGCGGCGAGGGCGTGGTCGGCGATGTCCGTACGGGCGAGGGAGTCGGGGTCCGTGACGAGGACGCGGGCGACGTCGAGCGCCACGTTGCCGTTGCCGACCACGACGACCCGCCCGGCGGAGAGCCGCACCGCGTCCGCGCCGGTCTCCGGGTGCGCGTTGTACCAGGAGACGACGGAGGTCGCCGAGACGCTGCCCGGCAGGTCCTCGCCGGGGATCCCGAGCCGCCGGTCGGAGGGGGCGCCCACCGCGTAGACCACCGCGTCGTGGTGCGCGGCGAGTTCGCCGGGGGTGACGTCCTTGCCGATCTCGACGCCGAGCCGCATGCGGACCCGGGGGTGGGCGTGGAAGCGGGCGAAGGTCTCCCCGGCTCCCTTGGTCGCCGGGTGGTCCGGTGCCACGCCGTAGCGGACGAGACCGCCGGCGACCGGCAGCCGGTCGATCAGCGTCACTTCGGCGTTGGTGTGCAGGAGGAGGTCCTCGGCGGCGTACATGCCGGCCGGTCCCGTGCCGACGATCGCGACGCGGATCGGTGCGAAGTCGGCCGGGATCGAGCGGTCGAAGTCCGGCTCGCCCCAGGGGTGGAAGGTCGGCGAGGCGAGGACCGGAGCGGGCTCGCGGTCCGCGTAGTAGGCGGCGTTGATCCCCTCGTACTCCCGCAGCCGTGCGGTGAGCCGGTCGGCCGGGAAGATCGCGTCGACCGGGCAGGCGTCGGCGCAGGCGCCGCAGTCGATGCAGGACTTGGGGTCGATGTACAGCATCTCCGTCGTGCCGAAGTCCGGCTCGTCGGGCGTCGGGTGGATGCAGTTGACCGGGCAGACGGCGACGCAGGTGGCGTCGTTGCAGCAGGTCTGGGTGATGGCGTAGGTCATGGCGTCGGCTCAGCTCAGCTCGGCTCGGATCCGGGGGACGGGGGCGGCGGGTCAGAGGAGGTGCGCGCGCTGGTAGAAGAAGAGCGCGGGGCGGGTCAGCATCCCGACGTCGGCGAGGAACTCCATCAGTCCGGCGCAGCTGGCGCGGAGCAGCGCCTTGTAGTGTTCGTTGGCGGCGGCCTCGCGGCGGGCGCGCTCGGGGTCGAGTCCGGCCCGCACGTACACCTCCGGGCTCACCAGGCTGGTGATGATGTAGTACGCGGCGATGGCGACGACGAGCGCCTGGAAGTGGCGGCGCGGCCTGCTCGCGCGGGCGAGGTGGCGGCGCGTCTCGTCCCGGGCGAACTTCATGTGCCGGGACTCCTCGACGACGTGGATGTTGTTGATGGTGCGGACGAAGGGGACGACCCGCTCGTCGCGCATCCAGTCGCGCTGCATGACGTCGAGGACCTCCTCGGCGACCAGGATCCCGGCGTACGCGGCCTCGCCGAAGCCGACGGTCTTCATGAGGCGCCCGAGCTCGAGCACCGCCCGCCTGGGCTTGTAGCCGGGCGCGCCGAGCTTCTGGGAGCCCCGGGCGAACATGATGGAGTGCCGGCACTCGTCGGCGATCTCGGTGAGGGCCCACTGGAACCGGGGGTCGGTGTGGTCCATGCGGTAGATGTCGCGGAGCATCAGCTGCTGCAGGATCATCTCGAACCAGATGCCGGTGCTGGCCACCGAGGCCGACTCCTGACGGGTCAGCTCCTTGCGCTGCTCCTCGGTCATCTCGTTCCAGTAGGCGGTGCCGTAGAGGCTGTTCCACTCCGGGCTCTGGCCGTGGAAGTCCTTGTCGAGGGGGGTGTCCCAGTCGACCTCGACGGCGGGGTCGTAGGAGAGCTTCGCGGCCGACAGGAGCAGCCGCGCGGCGACGTCGTCGTCTTCGTGGTCCGGGCGAACGGTGCTGCTTGCCATGGTGCGGCTCCTCGGGGTCGCGTGTGCGGCTCGGGCGCTTGTTAGACATCACGTCTAGCAAGCTTGTTAGACGGAACGTATAGCAAGGGCCCCCGGGAGGCCTACCCCTCGGTACGGACTTTTTGCCCGCGAACTTACCGCGGGTACGCGAACGGGGCCGGAGCCATGGCGGCTCCGGCCCCGTTCCCCGGGTCCCGGCGTACTGGAAGGCCGGGTTGGTCCTGCGTACTGGAAGGTCAGGTTGGTCCTGCGTACTAGAAGGTCAGGTTCCAGGCATCGATCTTGCCCGTGTCCTGGCTCGCGTTGTCGTTCACGCGGAGCTTCCAGACGCCGTTCGCGACCTCCGCCGAGGCGTTGACCGTGTACGTCTGGAGGATGTTGTCCGTGCCGCTGCCGGTGTGGTTGTGCAGCGTGTACACGGTGCCGTCCGGGGCCACCAGGTCGACCTTCAGGTCACCGATGTAGGTGTGCTTGATGTCGACGCCCACCTTGAGGGTGGCCGGCGCGTTGCCCGTGACGCCGCTGACCGTGATCGGGCTCTCGACCGTGGAGTTGTCCGCGATCGCGTAGTCCGTGAGGTTCTCGAAGTACGCCCCGGCCGGCGGGGTGGAGCCGCCGACGGCCTTCAGGGCGTCCACGCGGCCCTCGCCGAAGAAGCTGTTCTTCGCCGTGGTGCCGGTGCAGCGGGCGTCAGCCGGGCAGGCCAGGTCGGTGGCCTGCTCGCCGAGCTTCGCCCGGATGTCCGCCGGGGTGTACGCCGGGTTGGCGCTGGCGAGCAGCGCGGCCACGCCCGCCACGTGCGGGGAAGCCATCGAAGTGCCGCTCAGCGTGGCGTACTTGCCGCCGGGGGCGGTGCTGTAGACGGACTCGCCGGGGGCCGAGACCTCGATGACGTTGCTGCCGTAGTTCGAGAACGAGGCCTTGGACGTGCCGCTGGTGCCGTTCGCCGCGACCGTGACGACGCCCGGCAGCTCGGCCGGGATGTCGAGGCAGTCGTTGGTGAGGGTCCGGGTCACCGGCGTCGAGTCGTTCGGGCTCGACGTGTCGGTGGTCTTGTTGGCCAGGTCGACGTTGGAGTTGCCGGCCGCCGCGACCTGGAGCGAGCCCTTGCTCTCGGCGTAGGCCTGGGCGCGGCCCACGCCCTCCAGGATGGCCGCCTGGTCGAGGTCGTTCGGGCAGTTGAACTGCCACGGGTCCGTGTAGTAGCTGTTGTTGGTGACCTTGAAGCCGTGGTCACCGGCCCACACGAGGCCGCAGATGGTGTTCTCCGCGTAGAACAGGGTGCTGCCGGGTTCGGCGATGCGCACCGAGGAGATCTTCACGCCCGGCGCGACGCCGATGGCGCCCTTGCCGTTCTTGGCGGCCGCGACCGTGCCGGCGACGTGGGTGCCGTGCTGGTCGACGTCGCGCCAGGCCCCGACGCGGGTGTCGGTCTTGCCGTACGCGCAGGAGACCGAGTCGGCGGCGTTGAAGTTCGGCGCCAGGTCCTGGTGCTGGTCGTCCACGCCGGTGTCCAGGATGCCGACCTTGACCGTGGACGAGCCGGGGTTGACGGCCCAGGCCTGGTCGGCCTTGATCTGGGTCATGTCCGAGCGGACGGGCTCCGTCGTCGGTGCGGTGGCCTGCGCCGGGTTGGCCGGGAGCGCCGGGTTGTAGGCGTCGGCGGGGACATCGGAGGTACGGGTCGCGCCGACCTTCTGGACGCCGGCGACGCCGCGCATCGTGGCGGCGAAGGAGGCGGAGGTCGAGTGCGCGACGATCACGCCGATCGCGTCGTACGAGGCGAAGACCGAGCCGCCGTTGTCGGCGACGGCGGTGCGGACGGCGGTGGTGTCGCCCGGGGCCGTGATGACCAGGTAGGCGCGGGTGCCGGCGGCCCAGGCGGCCGGGGCCGCGGTGTTGGTCCGGGCGTTCGCGGTGAAGGTCGCGAGCGGCTCGTTGTCGAGCGGGGCGGCCTGGGCGAGGGAGACGGGTCCCGCGAGCGCGAGAGCCGTACCGAGAACCGTCGCCGCGAGTCTCATGCGGCCGGATATGTGGGAAAACAATGCGTCCTCCGATGACCCGGTGGCGCGGGTGGCGCCGGCCGGGCCCTGTGATGTGTGGGGTGGACGCAAGATCCCAGACGGGCGGGGCGGAAGGAAGTCTTCTGTCCGACAAGCCCGTTCGTGTAACAAAATCTTGACTTGAACATGCCGACGAGAGGGCGATTTCCGTTCCTTCGCCCCTTCGTCGGGCCTTGCTCCTGCTTCAGGTACGGGCCCGCCGTGCCGATCGCGCAGTCGGAGCCGCCGTTGTTGTCCCAGGTGCCGTTGCCGTGCGCTGCCGCCGGGGCCGGAGGTGAAGACTTCCGGCGGAAGCGGTTTCTATACTCGGGCGGTCGCGGGCGGCCGCACGCGTGATCGACGTCGAGAGGCTTCCGATGAAACTGCCCGCGCCGCTGCACGTACTGAACGAAGGCCTGGCGTTCCTGCTCGAACTCGCCGCCCTGGCCGCACTGGCCTGGTGGGGGTGGGACAGCGCGGAGAACGTGGCGCTCCGGCTGCTGCTCGCGGTCGCCGCGCCGGCCGTCGCGGCCGTCGTCTGGGGCCTGTTCGCCGCGCCCAAGGCGCGGTTCCGGGTGCCGCTCGCGGGTGTTCTGGCCGTGAAGGCCCTGGTGTTCGGCGCGGCGGCGCTCGCGCTCCTCGGCGTCGACCGGCCGGTGTGGGCCGTCGTCTTCGCCGCCGTGGCGCTCGTCAACACCGCCCTGGCGACGGCGGACCGGCAGGCCGCGATGCATCGCGACGCCTGATCGACTCCCTGAACCGGGAGCAGGCGCCCGGCCGGGAAGCCCGGCCGGGCGCCTGTGTGACGGGCAGGCCTCCTCCCGTCGTCAGCCGACGTGCCAGTCGTAGAGGATCTCGTAGGACCCTCCGAACTGCTCGACCTTCTGGGTGAGTTGGCGTTCCGCGGAAGCGTGTCGCGCGAACCGCTCCGGGCCGTCGACATGGAGCGTGACCGGGATCGGCGTGAAGGACTCGTCCGCCAGTCCGGACCTGATCTTCTCGTTCACCGCGTCGAAGACGTCGCCGACGAGTGCGCCGATCGCCCCGGCGACGAGGGGGCCGGCGATGACCGCCCCGGTCGTGCTCGCGGCCTTCACGACGGCGTCCCTGATCTGTGTGCCGAAGGCGCCGTAGAGCGTGTCGAACCCCTTCCTCAGGTCGCCGTCGTCGTGCTCGATCACCAGCAGGGTGGTCGTGTACGACCGGGGCCAGGGGCCGGGCCTGTCGATGTCGAACTCCATGAGCACGTGCGGACGGTCGCGCCAGGGGTCCCGCACGTCGTCGCTGGACACGTCACCGATCTCGCCGCCCCTCAGGACGTCGGCGCCGTACGTGCCGTCCGGTCGTGCCACGACCGATGCCGAGTCCATGCCGAGCGCGGAGACGTACACCTCGTCGTCACCGCCCTGCAGGAGGTCGTCCGTCGATTCCTTCTCGATGAAGTACCGCAGCCGGAACTGCAGAGTGCGGTGGTGCCAGTACGTCGACCACACATGGTGGTCGGCCCCCAGGACGAAGAGGTCGATGTGGTTGCCCCGGCGGGACACGGCCGTCACGCGCTGCCGCTTGTCGAAGACCGCCTGCCCCGGCACCGCGAACCAGTCGGCGGCCCAGCCCGTCTCGGCGCTCCAGTAGGTCGTCCGGACATGGCTGTCGTTCCCCACGACGTACAGGTCCAGGTGCCCGGGGACCCGGGAGGACGCCGTGACGGGGCGGCCCTTTTCGAAGACGGCGCTTCCCGGTACGGGGAACCAGTCCGCGCTCCAGCCGCCGTCGGCGCCCCAGTAAGTCGTCCAGACGCGGCTGTCGTTGCCCATGAGGAACAGGTCGAGGTGATCCTTGTCCCGGGCCACGGTCGCCACCGGCTGCTTGTCGAAGACGGTTGCGCCGGGGATGGGCATCCAGTCCGAGTTCCATCCGGCCTGGGCGCTCCAGAACTGCGACCACACGCGGTTGTCGTTGCCGACCACGAAGAGGTCGAGGTGATCCTTGTCCCGGGCCACGGCCGCGACCGGCTGCTTGTCGAAGGCGGCTGCGCCGGGGATGGGCATCCAGTCCGGGTTCCATCCGGTCTGTGCGTTCCAGAACTGCGACCAGACGTGATTGTCGTTGCCGACGACGAAGAGGTCGAGGTGGTCGGCGTCCCTGGCCACGGCCGCGACCGGTTGCTTGTCGAAGACGGCTGCGCCGGGGACGGGCATCCAGTCCGAGTGCCATCCGGCCTGCGTGCTCCAGAACTGCGACCACACGCGGTTGTCGTTGCCGACCACGAACAGGTCGAGGTGCTCCTCGTCCCGCGCCGCGGCCGCCACCGGCTGCTCCCCGAACACGGCCGTCCCCGGTACGGCGAACCAGTCCGGGTTCCATCCGGCCTGTGCGTTCCAGAACTGCGACCACACCCGGTTGTCGTTGCCCACCACGAACAGGTCGACGTTCTCCTCGGAACGAGACACCGACGTGATCTGCCTGCCTGTGTCGAACACGGCCGCACCCGGCACCGTGAACCAGTCGGCGTTCCACGTACCCATACGATCACTCCTCTCCGGAGGGAACAGGCCCACAAGGGGCTCGTTCGGACCCGACCTCCAGCGTGCGCCGGGGCCGGGCCGCAGAGGATCCCTGACATTGGGGATGGACAGGGGCCGGAGAGCCGGCGTCGTCAGCGGTACAGCGCGGCGACGAGTTCGTCGCGGCCTTCCGCGCCCGTCTTGCGGAACACCGCCTTGAGGTGGTCGTTGACCGTGTACGGGGACACCCCGAGGCGCCGGGCGATCCGCTTCACGGGCGACCCGTCCCGGAGCTCGCCGACGATCTCGCGTTCCCGGGGCGTGAGCCCGTACCAGGCACAGAAGGACGGCGTGACCGTGTCTCCGGTCGCCCCTTGCAGGATGATCGCGACATCGCCGGCACCGTCCTCGCCGAGGGGCTCGGCCTGGGCGGTGAACCACCTGCCGCAGCGCGCCGGCGGCATGCAGATCAACGGGCCCGGGGCATCGTGCCGGGCCCGGGCGGCGAGCGACAGCGCTCGGAACCAGGCGTCGGACGCCCCCGCCGCGACGGCGGGCTCGCTCCGCGCCACCACGTGTTCGATCCATGCCCTCGCCTGCGGGCTGACCGCCTTGACCCGGTGGTCGGCGCCCACGACGGCCACTCCGGCGGGCAGGACCGGAGCATCCGGGGCGGGACAGAGCGGGCCGGACGTCCCGTAGCGCCGGAGGACGGCCAGCAGGGCCGGCGCGAGCCGCATGGCCCGCCGGGCCTCGTCCTCGCCGAACCGCCGCCCGCCCGAGGCGCGCAGCAACCGCAGCTCTCCCCAGGTCCCGCGCGGGTCCGCGAGCCTCAGCCACAGCTCCGAGCCCGCCCCGTGAGCGGCGAGGATCCGGTCTGCCTCCCGGTCGTGCGACCGCCCGCCGACGACGGCGACGGCGCTGTCCGTCCGGGCGGTGCCGACCGGTCGGCGCTCGCCCGCCCCCGCGATGCGGTGGGTGAGGAGGGCGAGGGCCAGTGCGGGCTCGTACCCGTGCCAGAAGCTGAACCAGCAGAGCTCGGTGCCGAGGACGGGATCGGTGCCCCGCAGGCAGAGCGCGTCGTGCGCGACGATGGGGGCGAGCAGTCGGGAGATCCCCGCGGCGGCATCCTCGCCGCCGGCGCTCAGGCTCACCGCCGCGTACACGTCCCGCGCCAGCCGCTCGTCGTCGAAGAACGTCAGGCCCACGCAGGTCATTGTCTCAGCGGCACCGCTGCCGCGCCTGCCGCCCGACCGGCCCTCGCCCCCCTGACGGTCCTGGTCAGGGCCTGGGCCAGGGGCGGCCTTCGAGTCGCTCGATGTCCCGGTTGAAGCGTTCGAGGTAGGCGGCGAAGCGGGTCACGTCCTCCGGTGACCAGTCCTCCATCACCCGCTCCAGACCCTCGACGTTCGAGGCCCGGTCGGCCTCCAGGCGGCGCTCGCCCTCCTCCGTGATGCGGAACTTGCGGGCGATGCCGCCGTCCGGATCGGGGATGCGCTCCACGACTCCGGCGCGCAGCATCGCGGCGGTCTGCCGGTTGAGGGTGGAGGCGTCCAGGCCGAAGGCCTCGCTGAGCTGCCCGATGGACATCGGCCCGTGCATGCGGATGCGGGTGAGGAGCACGTACGCGCTGCGGTCGAGCTGGCCGCCTGCCGCCCGGGAGCGGGGCCCGTACAGGAGGGCGTGCCGTCCGATCAGCATGCTCTCGAACTCGACCAGGTGGGTGGGCTTGTCCATGAGGGCATTCTCTCCCGTCCCGAGCCTATATGCATCATGCATATCTTGTGCATGCTGCAATCGATGTGCATGATGCACAAGCATCGAACTTCGAAGAAGTACCGAAGAAGTACCGAGGGAGAACTCGTGGACGGCTCCAAGCCCGACGCCCGCCCCGGCGGCGTCGTCGGCGTCCTCGCCATGGCCGGCATCGTGGCCGCACTCATGCAGACCCTGGTGGTGCCGCTCATCGGCGACCTCCCGAGACTGCTCGACACCAGCGCATCCGACGCCTCCTGGGTGATCACCGCCACCCTCCTCGCCGGAGCCGTCGCCACCCCCGTCGCCGGCCGGCTCGGCGACACCCTCGGCAAGCGCCGCGTCCTGCTCGTCTCCGTGATCCCGCTCGTGGCCGGCTCGATCGTCTGCGCGCTCGCCTCCTCCGTCGTCCCGATGATCGTCGGACGCGGACTCCAGGGCCTCGGCATGGGCGTCGTACCCCTCGGCATCAGCCTGCTCCGCGACATCCTCCCGCCCGAGAGGCTCGGCGGCTCCATCGCCCTGATGAGCGCCTCCATGGGCGTCGGCGGCGCCCTCGGCCTGCCCTTCTCCGCCGCCGTCGCCGAGAACGCCAGCTGGCGCGTCCTCTTCTGGGTCGCCGCCGGACTCAGCCTCCTGGTCGGCCTCCTGATCTGGCGCGTCGCCCCCGCCGGCCGCCGCGCCGCCGCCCCCGGCCGCTTCGACCTGCCGGGCGCCCTCGGCCTCGGCGTCGGGCTCGTCGCCCTGCTGCTCGCCGTGTCCAAGGGCGCGACCTGGGGCTGGGGCAGCGCCACCACCCTCGGCCTGTTCGCCGTCGCGGCCGTCGTGCTGCTCGCCTGGGGCGCCTGGGAGCTGCGCACCCGCGACCCGCTCGTCGACCTGCGGGTCACCGCCCGCCCGGTCGTCCTGATGACGAACGCGGCCTCGGTCCTGGTCGGGTTCGCGATGTACGCGCAGTCCCTGGTCGTCCCCCAGCTGTTCCAGCTGCCCGAGGCGACCGGGTACGGCCTCGGGCAGTCGATGATGGCCATGGGCCTCTGGATGGCACCCGCCGGCCTCATGATGATGATCCTGGCGCCCCTCGGCGCCAAGCTCTCGGCCGCCCGCGGCCCCAAGGTCACGCTCTCCGTCGGCGCGCTCGTCATCTCCGCCGGCTACGGCTCCTCCCTCGCCCTGATGGGCTCCACCTGGGGCCTGCTCACCGTGACCCTCATCTGCAACACGGGCGTCGGACTCGCGTACGGGGCCATGCCGGCGCTCATCATGGGCGCGGTGCCGCAGGAGGAGACCGCCTCGGCCAACAGCTTCAACACCCTGATGCGCTCCATCGGCACCTCCGCCTCGGCCGCCGTCATCGGCGTCGTCCTCGCCCAGATGACCACCGTCCTCGGCGGCCACGCCCTGCCCTCCGAGGACGGCTTCCGCGTCGCGATGCTCATCGGCTGCGGCGTCGGCCTCGTGGCCGCGGTCGTCGCCGCGCTGATCCCCGCGAAGGCCGCGGCACCTGCTCCCGCCGACGCCCGGGGGGCCGCCCCCGAGACCGGCCCGCACGCGGCCTCGGAGGCCACCACCGCCTGACGGCGACCGGCGCGCCGCGGGGTACGTGGGGACGGCCCCGCGGCGGCGCCACCCCGTCCGGCGGGCGGACCACGGAGGCACCCGCCGAACCCCGGGAAGGCCCCGACCGGCCGCGGAGACGCGACCAGCGGGGCCTTCCCGGGTGTCCGGGCCCTGGGGCCCGTCCGGCGGCCGCCGGAACGCGACCGGTCGGGCCCTCGCGGGTGCCCGGTCCTTCGTGCGGTCAGCCCTGGACCGCCGTGAACCCCGCCCTCTTGTACGTACGCATCAGCAGCGCCGTCTCCGTCGACGTCACGCCCTCCAGGCGGGCGAAGACCCGGGCCGTGAACTCCTGGAAGTCCCGGGTGTCGCGGTGGCTGGAATACCCGAGCAGGCTCGTCCCGCCGCTCGTCACCACCAGATGGCGCAGGGCCGGTTCCCGCGCGAGCAGCCGGATCGCGGGATCGAGCTCCCGGTGCGGCACCCCGAGCCGGAACCGCGCCTCCACCGGGTAGCCGAGGACCGCCGGATCGGCGTGCAGCCGCAGGTGCAGCACGTGCGAGGCCGTCAGCCGGGCCAGGCGCCGCCGGGCCGTCGTCTCGCCGACGCTCAGCTCCCGCGCCAGGCGGGTCGTCGACATGCGGGCGTCGCGCCGCAGGAGCTCGACGAGCCGCCGGTCGAGCTCGTCCACGACCGGCGGCTCCGGGAGCGCGGTGCCCTCGATGGCGTGCCGCCGCACGTCCGTGGGCTCGTCGTCGTACGGTGCCCAGTCGCTGGCCGTGAGCAGCAGCCGGAGGACCATCGCCGAGTGGATGTCCACGACCCCGTCGAGCCGGCCGATCACCGTGTCCACGAGGGTGAGCAGCGCGTCGTGGTCGGCCGCGTGGAGCTCGACGAACACGTCGAGCGCCCCGGTGGCGACCTCCACGGACCGCGTCTCGTCCAGGGCGGCGAGCGTCAGCGCCACCTCGTGGACGCGGCCCGGCGCGCACCGTACGGCGATCTCGGCCGTCACCCCCTCGTACCGGTACTCGGGGATCAGCGCCGCAGCGAACGCGACCCGCCCGTCGGCGGTCATCCGCTCCAGGCGGCGCGCGACGGTCCGCTCGTGCGCCCCGACGGCCGCGGCGACCTCCGCGAAGGGTGCGCGGGGGTCACGGTGCAGGACCTTGAGGATCCCGTGGTCGAGCGCGTCCAGGCCGCCGCCGGTACCGCCACCGCCACCGCCTCCGTGCCGCGCCGCCCGCTCCGTCGTCATCCCGTCTCCTCCCCTCTGCTCCTCCCGGTCGCGGGCCTGCCCGAAGGCGTCCCGCTCGACCTCCTCGTGCCCGAATCCGCCGAGAGCCCCCCACCCCCTGCCGCATTCGGCCGTCTTCACGGTCAACTCTTGCCCGAAGTGCCGCTCGCTCGCCACATTGTGGTGCATCTTCCGCCCCCGCACCCCCACCCGCCGGGCGGCCCCCCTCCCCATCGAGCCCACGCGGCCCTCCCGAAGAGGTAGTACGTATGACGGACGCCGGTACCCGCACCGCCCCCGTACGAAGAAGAGCCGTACGTCCCGTGCCCGCAGGCGCGGTCATCGCCTCGGTCGCGCTCGTCGAGCTCTCCAGCGGCATCACCCAGGGCTTCCTCTCCCCGCTGCTCAAGGGCCTCACCGACACCCTCAAGGTCACCGCGGCGGACCTGAACTGGATCAGCATCGCGAACCTGCTCGCCAGCGTCGCGTTCACCCCGGTCCTCGCCCGCATGGGCGACCTCTACGGCCACCGCCGGCTGCTGCGCTGGAACCTCGCGATCGTCCTCGCCGGCTCCGTCCTCGTCGGGCTGAGCCGCTCCTTCCCGATGCTGCTCGCCGGCCAGATCCTCCAGGGCGCCTTCGCCGGTTTCTTCCCGCTCCTCGTCGGCATCCTCCGCAACCGCCCCGACGGCGGCGACGGGGAGAGCCGCCGGGGCATCAGCCTCATGGTCGCCGCGCTGATCGGCGGCCTCAGCCTGGGCCTGCTGTCCAGCGGCTTCATCGCCTCCACCGTCGACAGCCCCACCGCCGCCCTCTGGGTGCCCGCCATCGGCGCGAGCCTCGCGCTGGCCGTGACCTGGCCCCTGCTGCCCGAGTCCGACGACCGCCCCGGCGGCTCCGTCGACTGGACCGGGGCGGTCCTGCTCTCCCTCGGCCTCGTCGCCCTGATGCTCGCGCTCGGTCTCGGCGGCACACCCGGCTGGGAGTGGACCTCCACCCGGACCCTCGCCACCCTGATCGGCGGCGTGTTCCTCACCGCCCTGTGGGTGCTCGTGGAACTCCGTACCGCCGCGCCCATGATCGACGTCCGGATGTTCCGTCGGCGCAATGTGGTCGTCGTGTCCGTCGTGACGCTCACCTTCAGTTTCTGCATGATCGGCCTCCAGGTCGCCCACTCCGTCTTCCTCGGCACGAGCCCCGCCGAGACCGGCTACGGCTTCGGCTACGACCCCATCGCGATCGGCCTCGGACTGCTCCCCAACCTCCTCGCCATGGCCCTCGGCGCCCTCGCCGCCCCCGCCGTGGCAGCCAGGATCAGCGACCGCCTCACCCTCGTCACCGGCTCCGGCCTCATGGCCGTCGGATACGTGATCGCCCTCGCCGCACACGCCTCCGCGCCGGTCTTCCTGTTCGGCACCGCGCTCGCCGGACTCGGCAGCGGCTTCCTCCAGCACTCCACGCGCACGCTCGCCGTGGAGTCCGTCCCCCACGACCGGACCTCCGTCGGCTCCGGCATCAACGAGCTGCTCATCAACGTCGGCGGCTCGCTCGGCGCCGCCGCGGTCCTCACCGTCTTCGCCGGGCACACCCCCGCCGGCCACACCCTGCCCGACCTCGGCGCCTACACCACCTCGTGGGTGGTGTGCGTCGTGATCTCCCTCGTCGGCGGCGCCGCGTCCCTCCTCTACCGCACCCCGTCCAAGGACCACCAGTGACGACCACCACCACGGCCCGCGAGCACAGCCGGGCCACCCTGACCCGCCACCAGGACGCGGTCATCGGGCTCAGCCACGCCCTGCACGCCGACCCCGAACTCGCCTACGAGGAGCACCGCGCGGCCCGCCGCATCACCGACCTCGTCAAGCGCGCCGGCTTCGACGTGACCCGCGGGGCGTACGGGCTGCCCACCGCCTTCCGCGCCACCGCCGGCACCGGCGACCTGGTCGTCGCGATCTGCGCCGAGTACGACGCGCTCCCCGGGATCGGCCACGCCTGCGGCCACAACGTCAACGGCTCGGCGTCCGTGGCCGCCGCCCTCGCCCTCGCGCCGCTCGCCGACGACCTCGGCATCACCGTCGCGCTCCTCGGCACCCCCGCCGAGGAGTCGGGCGGCGGCAAGGTCGACATGATCCGCGCCGGGGCCTTCGACGACGTGGCGGCCGCCATGATGGTGCACGCCGCACCGCAGGACACCGTGGGTCTCACCACCCTCGCCATCAGCAGCCTCTCCGTCGCGTACTCCGGAGTCCCCGCGCACGCCGCCGCGATGCCGCACCGGGGCGTGAACGCCGCCGACGCGATGATGATCGCCCAGGTGGCGATCGCCGCCCACCGCCAGCAGATGGTCCCCGGCGCCGTCGTCTCCGGCGTCGTCACCTCGGCCGGCGACGCGGCGAACGTCATTCCGGCCCGCGCCACCGCGACGTACGACGTCCGCGCCCGTACCAGCGAGGAGCTCGCCGAACTCCAGGCACGGGTACGGGCCTGCTTCGAGGCCGGCGCCCTCGCCACCGGCGCCGAGCTCCTCCTGGAGACCGTCGGCAACGACTACGCCGACCTCCGCCAGGACCTCGCGATGGGCCGGAGCTACCAGGCCGCCGCCGAGGCCCTCGGCCGCACCGTCCTCCCCGACAACCCCGACGTGCGCGGTGGTTCGACCGACATGGGGAACGTCTCGCACGTCGTCCCGACGATCCACCCGTCCATCGGGTACGACTGCGGCGACACGATCATGCACCACCCGGACTTCACCCGGTACGGCACCACGGCCGCTGCCGACCGTGCCGTCCTCGACGGAGGCCTGGCCATGGCGTGGACCGCGATCGACCTGGCGACCGACCCGGCCCAGCGCGAGCGGCTCCTCGCCCGAGTCGCCGCCCGCGCCGCCGCGAACTGACCGCCGGCCGAACGGACTTCAGGCCGCCGCGCCCAACCAGGGGCGGCGGCCGGGGCCGGTCGGGTGGGTGCCCGTGGCACTCATGACCACCGAGTACAGGCTGGTCTGGGCGGCGATGAAGAGACGGTTGCGCTTGGCTCCGCCCCAGGAGATGTTGGCGACGGGCTCCGGGATGTTCAGCCGTCCGATCAGGGTGCCGTCGGGGTCGTAGCAGTGCACCCCGTCGCTCATGGCGGCGGCCCAGAGACGGCCGTCGGCGTCGAAGCGCAGGTTGTCGAAGCGGGCCTCCTCGCGGGCCGAGGCGTCGGCGAAGACCTTGCCGTCGGAGAGCGTGCCGTCCTCGCGCACGTCGAAGACCCGGATGAAGCCCGCCCGGGTGTCGGAGACGAAGAGCTGCTTCTCGTCGTGGGAGAAGACCAGACCGTTCGGCGCGGCGAACTCGTCGGCCACCAGGCGTACTTCTCCGCTGTCGGGGTCGATCCGGTAGACGTTGTTGGAGCCGATCTCGCTCTCCGCGCGATGGCCCTCGTAGTCGCTGGTGATGCCGAAGTCCGGATCGGAGAACCAGATCGAGCCGTCGGACTTCACCGCCGCGTCGTTCGGACTGTTCAGGCGCCTGCCCTGCCAGCGGTCTGCGAGCACGGTGACCGTGCCGTCGTGCTCGGTGCGCGTCACGCGCCGGTTGCCCTGTTCGCAGGAGATCAACCGGCCCTCGCGGTCCAGGGTGTTGCCGTTGCTGTGCCCGGCCGAGCGGCGGAAGACGGCGACGGCGCCCGTCTCCTCGTCCCAGCGCAGCATCCGGTCGTTCGGGATGTCGCTCCAGATCAACTGCCTCCAGGCGGGCAGGTATATCGGCCCCTCGGCCCAACGGCAGCCCGTGTGGAGGACTTCGAGGTGGTCGTCCCCGTACATGCACCGTCCCGTGAGGAACCGCTCGTCGAACATCTCGTACAGCTCGGGGCGCTCGCCGCTCATGGGCCCTTCCCTTCGTGAAGCCATCGCCTGTGCCGAACCTGATCCTGTGCTAGATGAGAATTGCAGGATCATCTTCAGTCACACAAGGAGCTTCCGAACGGAGAGCTGTGGATCACATGGCGCGGCGCGCGCCCGCGAGCCGGATCAACCCGTCTCCTCCGTCTCCTCCGCCTCCACGGCGAACAGCGCCCCCTCCGGATCGCGGACCACAAGACGGCGCTCGTCGTCGCCGCCCGGCGGCCGCACCCCGGCCCACTCGCCGCCCGGCACCACCCACCCGCCGTGCGCCAGGACCGCCTCCCGCGCCGCCTCCAGATCCCGCACCCGGAAACGGACCAGCCAGCGCGGCCGCAACTCCGGGCGGGGCGACTCGGATTCGACCGGGCCGCTGTCGAGCCGGGCGACGGCCTGGCCGTTGCGCCGCAGCACCACCCCCTCGTGCTCGTACGACACCTCGGTGCCGCCCTGGCTCTCGTCCGCCCAGCCGAGCACCCCGCCGTAGAACACGGCCGCGTCGAACGCGTCGCGGGTGTGCAGCTCCACCCATGCCGGCGCCTGCCGCTCCCCGACGTGCCAGCGCGAGACCAGACGCCCCTCCCACACGCCGAACACCGCACCCTCCAGATCCGTCGCGAGCGCCGCCCGGCCCCGCGGCGGATACGCCAGCGGCCCCACCCCGACCGTGCCACCGCGCTCCCGGATCCGCGCCACCGCCGCGTCGGCGTCGTCGACGGCGAAGAACACCGTCCAGGCCACCGGCCCCGCCGGCTGCGCGGACACCGCCGCGATCCCCGCCACCGGCACCCCGTCCCGCTCACCCACCATGTACGACTCGCCGAAGGCGCCCCGCCGGAACGTCCACCCGAGCACGGCCCCGTAGAAGCGCTGCGCCGCCTCCAGATCGTGCGCGGACAGGTTCAGCCAGCACGGTGCTCCCATCACGTCCCCGGTCGTCGGCCCCGACACCGGCACCACCTCCTCGTCGTCTCCTCGTCGTCCCGAGTCCGTGCGCCCCTTCCCCGCCCCGCCGACCACCACACCCCGGGTACGCCGAACGGCTCAGCGGGCCGCGCGGGAGGCGTAGGCGCGGACATCGGCGTCCGGGTCGTCGGCCGCTCCGGCGAGCGCCGCGCGCGCAGCCGGTTCGGCCCGGTGGGCCAGGAGCGACAGGACGGCCGCCTTGCGCACGTCCGCGTTCGGATCGGCGAGCGCCCCCGCGAGCGCGGGGACGGCGAGGCCCGGCGCCGCGGCCCGGAGCGCGGTCGCCGCGCCGGACCGCACCTGCCAGGCGCCGTCGCCGAGCGCCGCCCCCGCCCCCGCCGCGTACGCCGGAGGGCAGCCGGTGCCCGCGAGCGCCGCCAGGGCGGCGCCCCTGACCAGCGGGTCGGGATCGTCGAGCAGCGGCGCGAGCGGCTCCGGCGCGGGAGCCCGTACGGCCGCGAGACCACGGGCCACCGCGACCCGGACCTCGCGCGCCGGGTCGGCGGCGGCCCGCGCGAGCTCCGCGACCGCGTCCACCGAGACCAGCGCCCGTACGGCCTGGACGCGTACCTCCACGGAGGCGTCGCCGAGCGCGTCCGCGTACAGCGGGGCGTCCCCGAGCCGCAGCGCCCGCAGGACGTCGAGCGCGGCGGCGCGCACGGCCGGATCGGGCACGCCGAGGGCCTCCCGGAGGCCGTCCCCGAGCGCCGGCTCGGCGGGCAGCACCTCGACCAGCTCCCGCAGGGCCGCCGAGGCCGCGGCCCGGACCGGCGCCGCGCCGTCCCGCAG
Source organism: Streptomyces vietnamensis (assembly GCF_000830005.1). Lineage (NCBI taxonomy): Bacteria > Bacillati > Actinomycetota > Actinomycetes > Kitasatosporales > Streptomycetaceae > Streptomyces > Streptomyces vietnamensis. The sequence continues at coordinate 7,860,074 of NZ_CP010407.1, forward strand.
CCGGGCCGCGAGCGCCGGTCCCGCCCCGGCCGGCGCGGTCTCCCCGAGCGCGGTCACGGCGGCCGCCCGCACCGCCGGATCGGCGTCGTCCAGATACGGGCCGAGCGCCTCCAGGCCGGGGGAGTCCTCGACGAGCGCGAGGAGTCGCAGCAGCCGGGGGTGGGGTCCCGCGGGCGCGGGAGCCTCGGCCGGCGCGTCGGCGGCGGCCGGGCGGGGATCCGAGGTCGTCGAGGCCGCTGGGGCCGCGTCCCTGGCTCCGGCCGTGGCCACCGGCACGAGCGCCACCTCGCCCAGGAGCCGCTCCGGACCGCCCGGCGGCGAGAACTCCGGCACCGGGACGACGTACGGCTCGACCGGCCGCGCCGTGAACTCCATCGTCCCCGTGGGGGACTTGCGCAGATCCAGATGGTGCAGCCAGCCCGTGTCGTCCCGCTCGGGATGGTCGAGCCGCTCGTGGTAGAGGCCCCACCGCGACTCCGTCCGGGCGAGCGAGGCCCGCGCCGCCATCTCGGCGCAGTCCCGGATGAACGACACCTCCGCGCACCGCATCAGCTCGTGCGCCGTGCGCGCCCCCATCCCGGCGATCTCCGTCGACATCCGGTCGAACGCCTCCACGGCCAGGGAGAGTTTCGCACCGGTCTTCGGCGGCGCCACGTAGTCGTTCACGAAGCGCCGCAGCTTGTACTCGACCTGCGGCTGCGGCGGACCGTCGGGGTTCCGCAGCGGCCGGTAGACGAGCTCGTGCGCGGCCGCGAGCTGCCCGGCGTCCAACTCGCCCTCGTAGGCCCGGTACCGGGAGGCGTCCTCGCCCGCCAGGTCGCCGAAGACGAACGCGCCGATCATGTAGTTGTGCGGTACGGAGGCCAGGTCCCCGGCCGCGTACAGCCGCGGCACGGTCGTGCGGGCGTGGGCGTCGACCCGCACCCCGGAGGCCGAATGGCCGCCGCACAGGCCGATCTCCGAGATGTGCATCTCGATGTCGTGGGTCCGGTAGTCGTGCCCCCGGTTCTGGTGGAAGGTGCCCCGGGTCGGCCGCTCCGTGGTGTGCAGGATCGACTCCACGGCGCCGATCGTCTCCTCGGGGAGATGGCTCAGCTTCAGGTACACCGGCCCCCGGTCCGAGGCGAGTTCGGCCGCGAACTCGGCCATCATCTGCCCCGACCAGTAGTCCGACTCCACGAACCGCTCGCCGTGCCGGTTCACCTGGTACCCGCCGAAGGGGTTGGCGACGTAGGCGCAGGCCGGGCCGTTGTAGTCCTTGATCAGGGGGTTGATCTGGAAGCACTCGATCCCCGTGAGGGCCGCGCCCGCGTGGTACGCCATCGCGTAGCCGTCGCCCGCGTTCGTCGGGTTCTCGTACGTCCCGTACAGATAGCCGGAGGCGGGCAGCCCGAGCCGCCCGCAGGGGCCGGTCGCCAGGATCACCGCCCCCGCGCGGACCACGACGAACTCCCCGGTGCGGGTGTGGAACCCGGCCGCGCCGACGGCCCGGCCGTCCTCCGGGTGGGTGAGCACCCGGACCGGCATGACCCGGTTCTCGATCCGGATCCGCTCCCGCATCTCGCGCCGCCGCAGCTGCCGGTAGAGGACCTTCTTCACGTCCTTGCCCTCGGGCATCGGCAACACGTACGAGCCGGAGCGGTGCACCTGCCGGACCGCGTACTCCCCGTGCTCGTCCTTCTCGAACTTCACCCCGTACGACTCCAGGCGCCGGACCATCGCGAAGCCGCGGGTCGCCGTCTGGCGCACGGTGGACTGGTCGACCAGGCCGTCGTTCGCGCGGGTGATCTCGGCGACGTAGTCGTCGGGCTCGGCCCGGCCGGGCACGACCGCGTTGTTGACGCCGTCCATGCCCATGGCCAGGGCGCCGGAGTGGCGGACGTGCGCCTTCTCCAGGAGCAGGACGTCCGCCCCGCGCTCGGCGGCGGTCAGCGCGGCCATCGTGCCGGCGGTGCCGCCGCCGATGACGAGCACGTCGCAGGAGAGCTCGGTCGCGTCCGCGAGGTCGGGGACGGTCAGGGGGGTTTCCACAGGATGCCTTTCAGAGGGAGTCGAGGACGCGGCGGCGCAGGGCCTCCGTGGCCGGGGCGTCCCGGGCGTCCCGCACCCGCGGGTGCGGCACGTTCAGGACCTCGCCGGTCGCGAACAGGGCGACCCGGTCGCCGAGGTGGAGGGCCTCGTCCACGTCGTGCGTGACGAAGACGACCGTCGCGCCGGTGCCGCGCAGGATCTCCACGAGCAGGTCCTGCATCCCGGCGCGGGTCGCCGCGTCGAGCGCGCCGAACGGCTCGTCCATCAGGACCGCCCGGGGCCGTCCGGCGAGCGCCCGGGCCAGCTGGACGCGCTGCCGCTGCCCGCCGGACAGCCGGTGCGGCAGCTTGTGGGCGTGCCCGGCGAGCCCGACCCGCTCCAGCCACTCCTCCGCCGTGCGGCGCCGCTCGGCACGAGGGACGCGGCGGATGGCGAGCGGCAGCTCCACATTGGCGCGGACCGAACGCCAGGGCAGCAGGGCGTCGTGCTGGAAGACCAGCGCCCGGTCGGCGCCGGGCCGGCGGACCGGCACCCCGTCCTGGGTGACCCGCCCCTCCAGCGGGGGCAGCAGCCCGGCGAGCGTCCGCAGCAGGGTCGTCTTCCCGCAGCCGGACGGGCCGACGACGGTCAGGAGCTCGCCGGGCGCGATCCGCAGCCCGACGGGGCCGGAGACGGCGGCGCCGTCCGGGTGTCCGAGCCGGGCGCCGTGCAGGACGAGTTCCGCCCCGGTCGGCACGGAGGTGGTGACGGGCGGGCTCACGGTGGTCATGTGACCGGCTCCTTGTCGGGTACGGGCGGGACGACGGCGGCACGGACGGAGGCGGGACCGACCACGTCGGCCGGGCCTGTGAGGGCCGTCGGGTTCGCCGGGTCGGCCGGCTCCGCCAGCTCCGTCGGGTTCGCCGGATCGGCCGGCTCCTTCGGCTCCGCCAGGTCTGTCGCTTCCGCCGCTCCCGTCGTGCTCGCGCGGCGCGCGGAGGTCGGGGCGGTGCGCGTCGCGGAGGGCGGGCCGGGTGGGCCGCCGCCCTCCGCGGCGCTCGGCAGCCAGGCCGTGACCCGGCGGCCGAGGGCCTCCACCGCCGTGGAGGTGAGCCGGCCCAGGACGCCGATCGTGGCCATGCCGACGAAGACCCCCGGGTAGTCGACGACCGTGTAGTCCTGCCAGGTGCGGTAGCCCACCCCGTACTCGCCGGAGATCATCTCCGCCGAGATCACACAGATCCAGGCGACGCCGATGCCCACCGAAAGACCGCCGAAGATGCCCGGCAGCGCGCCCGGCAGGACCACCGAGAACAGCACCCGGGCCCTGCCGCCGCCCAGGGTGAGCACTGCCTCCTCCCACGCCGGGTCCAGGGCCCGCACCGCGTGCCGGGTCGACACGAGGACGGGGAAGACGGCGGCGGCGCAGGTGATGAAGACGATGCCCTGCTCGTTGGTGGGCAGCAGCAGGATCGCGACCGGCACGAGGGCGATGGCGGGGATCGGCCGCACCACCTCCACCAGCGGGCCCAGGACGTCGGCGGCCCACCGGGACCGGGCGACGGCCGTCCCGGCCGCCACCCCGAGGACGGCCGCGAGCAGGAAGCCGAGGGCGATCCGGCGCAGGCTGTGGCCGAGGTCCTGCCAGTACGCCTCGGTGCCGATCCGGTCGGCGAGGGCGGAGGCCACCTCGACGACCGTGGGGAACTGCTCGAACCGCAGCCACAGATTGACGTCCAGGGAGGTCAGCAGTTGCCAGACGCCGAGCGCCGCGAGCGGGGAGGCCACCCGGACCAGACGGCGGCCGAGGCCCACGGTGCTCATGACGCGAGCCCGACGGCGTCCGCGTACGCCACGATCCGCGAGCCGGCGTGCCCGGAGACGTACCGCTCCGCGCCCTCCCGGGTCACGAAGGCGCGCCACTCGCCGCCGTCCTCGACCCACACCGCCCGGTCCGCGAACCAGAGCGTCCCGGTCACCGCGTCCGGCACGTACGCGGCCCGGACCCGGGCTCCCTTGAGCGCGGTGAGCAGCGCCTTCGGGCTGTCGAAGGTACGGGTCGACTCCTGGCCCTCCAGCCACAGCTCGGCCTTCGCCGGTACCGCCTTCGGGTACGAGGCGCCCGGGACCGCCCGCCGCAGCGGAGCCGCGTCGACGAAGGCGTCCACGTCGACGTCCTTCACCAGACCGGCCTCCTTCAGGACCGGCACGTCCTCCTTGAGCGCGGCGACCAGCTCGGGCCGGAGCGCCGGGTCGAAGGTGGCGATGCCGTGCGCGCCGTTGTAGAGGTAGACCACCTCGGCGGGCAGCCCCGTCGCCTTCGCCACCGACTCGGCCGAGGCCACCGGCCGGGTGCGCAGCTCGTCCGTGGCCCGCCGCTGCGCCCGCAGGAACGCGTCGAGGACCTGCGGGCGTTCCTTCGCGAACCGCTCGCGGACGGTGACCCCGTGGAAGGTCGGCAGGTTCAGCTCGGCCCCGTCGTACAGCGCCGTCGCCCGGCCCTGGAAGGCGAGCAGACCGGGCCAGGCGACGAACTGGGAGAGCGCGTCGGCGCTGCCCGCCGCCAGGGCCGAAGCACCCACGCTCGGCTGTTGGTTGACCTTGTGGACGTCCTTCGCCGGATCGATCCCGGCCCGCCGCAGGGCCCGGACGAGCGTGCCGTCGGCGGCCGAACCGACACTCGTGGACACCTTGCGGCCCTTGAGGTCCTTCAGCGTCCGCAGCGGCGAACCCGGGGCGGTGACCACGGTGTTGAGCCCGCCGCGCAGGTTGTATCCGGTCACCGCGACGAGCCGCGTCGGCTCCTTGAGCTGCTTCCCGCGCGCCGCGTTGATCAGCAGCGGGAAGTCGCCCATCGAGCCGATGTCGATCTTCCCCGCGGTCATCTGGGCGGTGATCGGAGCGCCGGTCGCGTAGTCCTGCCAGACGACCTCGTAGGTGACGCCGTCCTTCCTGCCGGCCGTCGCGAGCTCCTCCTCGAAGTAGCCGAGGGAACGCAGCAGGGTCCCGGCGGTGACCGTGTTGATGGTCTTCGACTGGTAGCCGACGGTCACCGTGACCGTCTTCCCGTCGGAGGATCCGCCCGCCGCGTCGCCCCCGCAGGCGGTGGCGAGCGGCAGGAGCAGGGCGAGGGGGACGGCCAGGGCAAGTCTTCGTGTCCGCATGGGAGTTCGGCCTTTCAACGGAGCAGATAGGGCATGTTGACGGTCACCGCGCCGGTGGGACAGCGGGCGGCGCACGGGCCGCAGTACCAGCACTCGTCCACGTGCATGTACGCCTTGCCGTCCTCCTCGCGGATCGCGAGCGAGTCGAGCGGGCACATGTCGACGCAGAGCGTGCAGCCGTCGATGCACTTCGACTCGTCGACGGTCACGGGCACGTCGCCGCGCTGGGGGACCACGGGCATGGCTGTCTCCAGGAAAGGGGGGTGTACGAAAAGGGAGTGCGGGCTCAGAGGGAGCGGCGGAGCACGCCGCTCATGGTGATGCGGTCGCCGCGGAAGCGGATGAACTCCAGGTCCACCGGCCGCCCGTCGGGCAGACGGGTCAGCCGCTCCAGCATCAGGACGGCGGCGCCGCGCGGCGCCTGGAGGACGGCGGCGGAGTGCGCGTCGGCGTTGACGGCCTCCAGGGTGATCTCGGCGTGCCCGAGCGGGCCGCCCGTCAGCTGCTCCAGGAGCCGGAACACATCCGTGTTCTCCAGGTCGCAGCCGAGGAGTTCACCCCCGACGTCCATCGGCAGGTACGACAGGTCGAGCGAGAGCGGCAGCCCGTTCAGCCGCCGCAGCCGCTCGATGCAGAGCACGTCCGCGTGCTCGGGCAGGCCGAGCCGGTGGGCCACCGGGCCGGGGGCGCCGACCGGGCCCACGGTCCGGACCTCGTTGGTGACCCGGCCGTGCTCGTGCAGGGTCTCGGCGAGCCCCTGGAGCCGGTCCAGGCCGTGCGGGTACTTCTCGCAGACCACCACCGTCCCGACCCCCGGCTGCCGGTCGACCAGCTGCTCGCCGCGCAGCAGGTCAAGGGCCTGCCGGACGGTGTTGCGACTGGCCCGGTAGTCGGCCGCGATCACGTCCTCCAGGGGGAGGACCCCGCCGGGGAAGCCGCCCGCCAGGATCTGGTGGCGCAGCAGATCGGCGAGCTGCCGCGCCCGGTCGGCGCGCAGCCGCCGGCGGCGGGCGGCGGCGACGGGGCGGGCGGCGGGAGCGGGTTCGGCGGGCATGGCACGGAACGTAGCGGCGTACCGGCCCCGGTGGTGTTGCCGCAGTATTGCGCCACCTGACACCCCCTCCGTACGCCTCTGACCTGCGGCGACGGCGAGGAGGCGGGAAGATCCGCCACCCGGGCGCCCAGCACGTGGACAGCAGGCCGCCCACCATGTGGGAGACCTCAGGCGGCCGGGCCGTGGACCTCGGCGCGGAGGGCCGTCGAGAGGTGGTGGTGCAGCAGGCCGAGGACCGGCTCCTCCGGGGCGAACAGGCCGGCGGCGAGCTTCCAGTACCGGGGGAGCACCGGGCTGTCGTCCAGGGCGAGCAGCCCCAGGAGCCGGCGCCGGAAGGCCGGCGTGTCCGGCTCCCCGCGCGCGTGGGCGTAGGCGGAGACGAACGAGTCCAGGGCCCCGCCGTCCCCCGGCGCCCGCCCGGCCCGCATCTCGGCCGAGGCCAGCGTGTAGGCCTCGGCGAGACCCTCGTAGAGCACGACCGGACGGTACGCGCCGTCCGGGAGCGGCGGCGAGGGCCGGAACTCCGGCCGTTCGAGCCGCGGGTCGGTGACGAGCGCGTGCAGCCGGGCGAAGGCGAGCACCTGGTCGGTGCCCGGTTCCTCCGGAGGCTGCGGCACCACCGCGTCGAGGACCATGGACACCACGCGGCCCGGCAGCCGCGCCGGCAGGGCCCGCCGCCAGAACCGGGCCAGGGCGTCCGTGTCCGGTGGGGCGGGCAGCGCGCCGAGCAGCCGCAGCCGTTCCGCGCGCTCCCCCGCGGCGCACTCCTGGAGCAGCCGCAGGGACGCCTCCTTCCAGCGCAGCGCCACCAACTGGGAGCCCACGTCCCGCAGTTGCCCCGCGACGGCCTCCTCGAGGACCTCGTCGGCCCCGTCCCGCTCAAGGACCCGCTCCACCTCCGGAACCGGCAGATCGAGGGCGCGCAGGGACCGGATGAACCGCAGCCGGTCGAGCGCCTCGGCCCCGTACCGCCGATGGCCCCCGGAACTGCGGGCCGCCTCCGGCAGCAGACCGCGATCGGAGTAGAACCGCACGGTCTTGACCGTGACACCCGCCCGCGCGGCCAGCTCCCCGATGCTCCACAGACCGTCGGACAACACGAGGTGAACCTCTTTCAGCGGGCTCCGATCACCTTCGGACCCGTCCATTCTGACCTCCGGCCGGACCGCCCCGGACAGGTCCCTTGAATCTCCCGCAGGGGGAGTTCCTAGCGTGACCGCGGGACATCCCCGGAAGAGACAGAGGAGACGGTCATGACGGCGTTCGTGCTGGTGTCGGACACCTTCACCGGCGGCTGGGTGTGGGAGGAGACCGCCGCCCGGCTGCGCGCGGCGGGAGCGGAGGCGTACCCGGTGACCCTGACCGGGATGGGGGACCGGCGTGACGAGGCCGGTCCCGGGACCGGCCTGGAGACGCACATCGAGGAACTCGTCCGGCTCGTCGACGGGATCACGGCGGCCGAGGTGGTCCTCGTCGGCCACGGGTACGGCCTGCACCCGGTGTTCGGCGCCGCCGACCGGCGGGCCGGACGCGTCGCCCGGATCGTCTCCGTGGACACGGGCCCCCCGGGGGCCGGCGAGGCCGCCGTCCGCTCCGTACCCGACCCGGAGGTCCGCGCACTGCTGTCCGAGCGGCCCGACGAGCCGGTTCCGCCGCCGGCGCCCGGCACCTGGTCGCGTTGGGGCAGCGTCGAGGGGATCCCCGCCGAGGCCCTCGTACGCCTGGAGCGCGAGGCAGCGCCCCAGCCGGCCGGCACGCTCACCGAGCCGCTCCGCCTGACCGGCGCCGCGGCCGCCCTGCCGACCACCGGCGTCCTGTGCAACGCCAACGGGCAGAGCATCGCCATGGTCGAGATGGCGGTGGCCTCGGGCCCGCCCCAGCTCCGGGTGTTCACCGAGGACCGGTTCCGCTTCTTCGACCTGCCCACCGGCCACTGGCCGATGCTCTCCGCACCCGGGGAACTGGCCGAGGTGCTGCTCCGCGCGGCGGCCGGCGAGGGCCACCGGGTGACCGCCCCCGAGGACGGGCACGAGCAGCCCTCCCACCTGCTGCCCTTCCTCCTCGACCTGCCGGAGCGGCCGCGCGACCGCCTCGGACGGGTCGACCTCCACCTCCCGGACGCCGACGGGCCCCGGCCGGCGATCGTCTTCGTCCACGGCGGCCCCATCGAACCCGACCGGCGGCCCACGCCACGGGACACGCCGTGCTTCGTGGGGTACGGCCGCTACGCGGCGGGCGCGGGCGTCGTCGGAGTCACCGTGGACCTTCGGCTCCACGGCCTCGCCGACTACCCCCAGGCCGCCGGGGACCTCGTCGAGGCCGTCGAGCAGGTCCGCGCCGATCCGCGCGTCGACGGGGACCGGATCGCGCTCTGGTTCTTCTCCACCGGCGGGCTTCTCGCCGCGGACTGGCTCGCCGCGCCCACGCCGTGGCTGCGGTGCGTGGCGGCCAACTATCCGGCCCTGGCACCGCTGCCCGGCTGGGAGACGGTGGAGTCCCGCTTCCGCCCCGTCGACACCGTGGGCACCGCGGACGGGCCGCCGGTCGTCCTCACCCGCGCCGGTCTGGAACACGAGGCCATCGCGGCGACCGTCGAGGAGTTCCTGACCGCCGCGAAGGAGCGCGGGGCGGACGTGGAGATCATCGACGCGCCGCACGCCCACCACGCCTTCGAACTGGTCGACCGGACCGACGAGTCCCGGGCGGTCCTGGAGCGGTCCATGAGCGCGGTCCTGGCACGGCTGACGGGCTGACGGGGGCGGTCCTGGCACGGCTGACGGGCTGACGGGCGGAAAAGTTGAAGAGCTGCTGAAGGGCTGACGCGGGCGGGCCGGGGACGGAGGGACGCTCCGGCCCCGGCCCGCCCGTCACCCTCCCGCCGGCCGCCTGCCGCGTCGGGGTACGGAGTCCAGGAGGAGCCGGGTGTACGGGTGTTCCGGCCGGTCCAGGACCTGCGCGGTCGGGCCCGTCTCCACTACCCGGCCGGACTTCAGCACCAGGACCTCGTCCGCGACGTGCCGGACCACCGCGAGGTCATGGGTGACGAACAGATAGCCGATGCCCGACTCGCGGCGGATCGTGCCGAGGAGTTCGAGGATCTGCGCCTGGATCGACACGTCGAGCGCGGCGACCGCCTCGTCGAGGACGAGGACCCTGGGCTCCACGGCGAGGGCGCGGGCGATCGCCACGCGCTGCCGCTGCCCGCCGGAGAGGCCCCGGGGCAGGGCCGAGGCCTCGCGGGCGCCGAGACCGACCTGGTCGAGGAGCTCGCCGACCCGGGCCTTCCGGCCCGCCTGGTCGAGGTCGGTGTGCAGGCGCAGGACCTCGTCCAGGCAGCCCGAGACGGTGATCCGGGGGTCGAGCGACAGGTACGGGTCCTGGAAGACCATCTGGATCTCCCGGGCCCTGGCGAGCCGTTCGGCCCGCCCCCGGGGCCGGGCGGAGCGGTCCCGGCCGCCGAGGCGGACCGTGCCGCCGTCGGGGCGCTCCAGGCCGACCAGCATGCGGACCGTGGTCGTCTTGCCGCTGCCGGACTCCCCGACGAGCGCGAGGCAGGACCCGGGAGCGAGGGCGAAGGACACGCCGTCGACGGCCGTGTGGTCCCCGTACCGCTTGCGCAGGCCCTCGACGACGAGGCCCTCCTTGAGCGCGACGGTCACAGCGTGATCCCTTCTTCGGCACGGTGGCAGGCGGCGAGCCCGTCGCCGTGGCGTACGAGCACGGGCTTCTCCTCCGTGCAGCGCGGCACCGCATGGGCGCAGCGCGCGGCGAAGGAGCAGCCGGGCGGGGCCTCCGCGAGGGAGACGGGGCGGCCCGGGATGGGCCGGGGGGCCGGCGCGTCCGGTTCGAGACGCGGGGTGCAGGCGAGCAGGCCCGCCGTGTACGGGTGCCGGGGCCGGTCGAACAGCTCGTCCGTGGAGCGGGTCTCCACGATCCGGCCCGCGTACATGACGTACACGCGGTCGCAGACGGACGCGGCCAGTTCGAGGTCGTGGGTGACGAACAGCATGCCCGTGCCCCGCTCGGCCCGCAGCCGCGCCAGGATCGAGATGACCTCGGCCTGGGTGGTGACGTCGAGCGCGGTGGTCGGCTCGTCGGCGACGAGGAGGGCCGGCTCGCTCGCGAGGGCCGCCGCGATGACGACCCGCTGGAGCATGCCGCCGGAGAACTGGTGCGGATGGCGGCGCAGGGCGCCGCGCGGGTCGCGGATGCCGACCGCGTCGAGGAGTTCCTCGGCGCGTGCGGTGGCCTGGGCGGCCGGGGTCCCGGCCGCGCGCAGCCCCTCGGTGAGGAAGTCGCCCACCCGCCGCAGCGGGTTGACGGAGGCGCGCGGGTCCTGGAAGACCATCGAGACCTGCCGGGCGCGCAGGGCGGTGAGCTCGGCGCGGTTCATCGCGAGGACGTTCCGCCCGGCGACCCTGACCTCCCCCTCGGTGCGGGCGCCCCCGGGCAGCAGCCCGAGGACGCTGCGGCAGGCCACGGACTTGCCGGAGCCGGACTCGCCGACCAGGCCGACGGTCTCCCCGGGCCGTACCGTCAGGCTCACCCCGTCCAGGATCGGCCGGGCGGCCCGGTCGCCGGCGAGGCGGACGCCGAGGCCCTCGATCTCCAGGACCGGCGCGGTCTTCGGAAGGGGTGCTTTCGGCACCGTACTCATCGCGTTCACCGTTCCCGCTTCGCGATCCGGTCGGCGAGCCCCTCGCCGACGATGCCGAACGCCACCACGGCGAGCACGATGCACGCGGAGGGCGCGAGGGCCGGCAGCATCGCCCCCTGCAGGACGGCCGCCTGCCCCTCGTTGATCATGGCGCCCCAGTCGGCGTCCGGCGGCTGCACCCCGAAGCCGAGGAAGGACAGCGCCGCCAGGTCCATCAGCGCGTACCCGAAGTTCATCGCGGACTGGGCGAAGACCGTCGGCGCGATGTTGGGCAGCAGATGGCGTACGCAGACGGTCCAGCCGGACCAGCCCTGCACCCGGTACGCCTCGATGTACGGCCGGGCCTTCTCCTGCCGTGCGATGCCGCGGACCAGCCTTCCCACGTACGGGGTGTAGGCGACGGACATGGCGATCACGGGCGCGGTGAGTCCCGAGCCGACGATCGACACGAGCAGGATCGCGAGCAGCAGACCGGGGATCGCGAAGACCAGGTCCATGGACCGGGAGAGCACCGTGTCCACCCAGCCGCCGCGCCAGGCCGCCACCACGCCGAGGAGCGTGCCGAGCAGCGTGGAGACGGCGACGACGAGCAGCGGCCCGAGCAGCCCGGTGCGGGCGCCGACCAGCAGCCGGGACAGGACGTCCCGGCCCGACTGGTCGGTGCCGAGCAGGTGGTCGCCCGTGGTGCCGACGAGACTCGCCGACAGGTCGAGCGCGTCGGGGTCGTACGGGGCGAGGACGGGTGCGAGCAGGGCGACCAGGACGAGCAGGGCGAGCACCGCGACCGAGACCGCGAAGAGCGGGCCCTGGCCGAACAGGCGCAGGGCGCGGAAGCCCGGCCTGCGGTACGGCACCGCGGAGGTGGTGGAGGTCATGAGGAGCCTTCCCCGAGGGAGAGACGGGGGTCGATGAGCGGGGCGAGCAGGTCGACGACGAGGTTGACGAGGACGAAGGCCGCCACGCTGAGCAGCGTGATCGCCTGGACGACGGCGAAGTCCTTGGAGGTGACCGACTGCACGAGCAGCGAGCCGAGGCCGGGGACGTCGAAGGCGGTCTCGACGATCGAGGTGGAGACGAGGAGACCGGCGAGCATCGTGCCGCCGACGGTGACGACGGGGCCGAGGGCGTTGCGCAGCACGTGCCGGCGGACCACGGACCGGGCCGCGACGCCCCGGGCCCGCGCCACCTCGACGTGCTCGCGCCCGAGTTCGTCGAGCATCGCCGAGCGGGTCACCCGGGCGAGGAGTCCCGCGAAGGAAAGCGCCAGGGCGAAGGCCGGCAGGGTCAGCTGGTACAGCCGCTCGGAGAGGCCCGCCGGGGTGCCGCCGCCCGGTCCCGGGAACCAGCCGAGCTGCACGGAGAAGAGCGAGACGAGCGCGATGGCCGTCACGAACGAGGGCGTGGCGGTGGCGACGCCGGTGCCGATGAGGACCGCCCGGTCCGGGACGCCGGGGCGCAGCGCGCCGAGGACGCCGGCCGCGATGCCGAGCACCGCGACGAGCACGGCGGCGTAGCCGACGAGCAGGGCGGTGCCGGGCAGCCGGGAGCCGATGAGCGAGGCCACGTCCTGGTGGTACTGGGCGGAGCGGCCGAAGTCGCCGCTCAGGACGGAGCCGAGCCACTTCGCGTACTGCGTGACCAGCGGGTCGTCGAGGTGGTGCTCGGCCCGCAGGGCGGCCACGGTCGCGGGGGTCGCGGGGCGGCCGTGCAGGAGGAACGACACCGGGTCGCCGGGGGCCAGGTGGACGGAGCCGAAGACCACGAGCGAGGTCACGAACAGCACCGCCGCCAGGCCGAGGAGCCGTCCGACGAGGTAGCGCGTCATCGCTGGGAGGCCCCGATCGTCGCGGCCCACGGGAAGTAGAGCTGGGCGATGCCGGTCGGGGCGCCGGTGATCCGCTTGCCGAGGTAGACCGAGAAGGGCGCCTCGTACACGGGGATGATGGGCAGCTCGGCCATCGCGATCTTCTGGAGCTTCGCGGTGAGTTCGGCGCGCTTGGCGGGGTCGGGCTCGGAGTTGGCCTTGTCGAAGGCGACGTCGTACTCGGCGTCCGACCAGCGGCCGTAGTTCCCGAAGTCGCCGGTGTGCAGGTACTGGTAGAACTCCAGCGGGTCGGGCGTGTTGTCGTAGCCGTTGGTGATGACCAGGTCGAGGCCCTCGCGCGCGTCCGGGTCGACGAAGATGCTGCTGTACGCGTCGGGGGAGACCGGCTTCAGCTTGACGTCGAGGCCGATCCGGCGGCCGGCGTCCTGGACGGCGTTGGCGACGACGCTGATCTCCGGCGCGAGGGTGCTGGTGGCGATGGTGAGCGTCCGGCCGGTCGCGTGGGCCTCCTGGACGAGCTTCTTCGCTGCCTCGACGTCGTACACGGGCTCGGGCAGCGTGTCGTAGAGCTCCGCCGTCTTCTCCGGGGCCAGCGCCCAGGCGCCGCGCGCCGCGGGGGCCTTGGCGGGGACGCCGACGCCGCCGGCCGCGGCCTTGATGATGTTCTTCCGGTCGAGGGCCATCGACAGGGCCTTGCGCACCTTGAGGTTGGCGAGCACGCCGTGGAAGTCGAGGACCGCGAGGTCGGCGGCGGCGGTGTTGGGGCCGAAGAGGAGCGAACCCTTGTTGCCGGCCTTCAGCTGGGCGAAGGAGGAGGACGGGACCAGGTAGCCGCCGTCGGCCGTGCCGGAGAGGAAGGCGTTGGAGCGGGCCGCGGCGTCCTCGATGAAGGTGAACTTCACCTTCTCGGACTTGGGCGTGAGCGTCTTGTCCCAGTAGGCGGCGTTCTTCTTGAGGGTGATGCTGTCGCCCTGGGCCCAGGAGTCGAGGGCGTACGGACCGGTGCAGTTCAGCTTGCCCTTGGGGGTGCCGTAGTCCTTGCCCTCCTTCTTCAGCGAGGCGGCGCTGACGACGGTGCCGGGGGAGGCGGCCATCAGCTCGGAGAAGAGGACGTCCTCCTTGCCGAGGCGGATCGTCACCTCCAGGGGGCCGGTCTTCTCGATGGAGTCGACGCTCTTGAAGGAGGAGCCCCACGGGGAGCCGGTCTTCGGGTCCATCTGGCGCTTGAGGGAGGCGACCACGTCGTCGGCGGTCATGGTGGTGCCGTCGTGGAACTTCACCCCGGGCCGCAGGGTGTAGACGAGGGTGCGCGGGTCGGGCTGCGACCACTTCACGGCGAGGCCGGGCACGATCTTCAGGTCGGGCGTGACCCGCAGCAGCTGCTCGCACACGTTGGCGAGGACGGTGTTCGGCGGGTAGTCGTACGCGAGGGCGTAGTCGAGCGTGTACGGCTCGGCGTACAGGGACCAGGTGAAGGAGTCCAGCGGGCCCTGCGCGGCCGGGGAGGTCGGGCTGACCTTGAAGTCCGTGCCGCCGCCGGCGGCGGGCTTCGTGGCGCCGGAGCAGGCGGACGTGGTGGCCGCGAGGGCGGCGGTACAGGCGAGAAGCGCGAGGGCTCTGGGCATGCGCATGGGGAGGGACCCACCCCTTTACAGGTGTAGTGACGGGCTCGGGGGGATGGAGCGAGTATTGGTGCGGGAACGTTCCCGCACAAGAGCTGCGCCCGACTTTGCGGGAACGGTTTTGCAGAGGTCACGGGGGTGGCAGCATCAACCCCATGACCGAAGCTTCACGGCACGGCGGGCAGCCCTCGCCGCCCCTCCCGCGCGTCCGCCTGGTCGACGTGGCCCGCGAGGCGGGCCTGTCCAAGACGACCGTCTCGGCGGCACTCAACGGCACCGGCAGACTCTCCCCCGAAGTACGGGAGAAGGCCCGCGAGACCGCGCGCAGAATGGGCTACCGGCCCAACGCCACCGCGCGCCAGCTGCGCGCGGGACGGGCCAGGCTGATCGGATACGTGGTCGGCGAGTTCGCCGCCACTCCCTGGACCTTTCTCGAGTCGCCTTACTTCGCCCGGCTGACCGGCGCCACGGCGGCCACGGCGCTGCGCCGCGGCTACGCCGTGGTGCTGCTGCCCGCCGGCTCCCTGCAGAGCGAGTGGGCCGACCTGTCCCTCGACGCGGTGGTCGTCGCCGACCCCGTCGCCGACGACCCGGTCGTGGAGGACCTCCTCGCCGCCGGCATCCCCGTCTTCACGGACCGATCCGTCGAGGGGCTGCCGGGGGCGTACTGGGTGGACGTCGACGGGGGCCGCGCCGTCCGCGAGACCCTCGACCACCTCCGGGAGCAGGGGGCCCGCAGGCCCGTCCTCGTCGTGCCGGACAGCACCACCCGCTTCCACGCCGAGGTGTACGCGGCCCACCGGGAGTGGTGCGCCGCCCACGGCCTGCCCGAACGGGCGGTACGCGTCGCGGAGGCCGGCAACGGGCCGGTGGTGCGCGCCGTCGAGACCGCCCTGACTCCTGACGGGCCGGAGCGGCCCGACGCCCTCCTGGTCGTGGCCGAGGCGAGCCCGCCCCTCGTTCTGGAGGCGGTGCGCCGCCACGGGTACGAGGTCCCGGACGACCTGCTGGTCGTCCTGGTCAGCGAGGATGCCACGGCCCTGCACACCGAACCGCCGGTGACCACGCTGAGCCTGCGGCCCGAGGCGGTCGCGGAGGCCGGTGTGGAGCACCTGGTCGCGGTCCTGGAGCACGGCCGCCGGGAGCCGGCCGGGACGCTCGTACCGACGCGTCTGGACGTACGGGCGTCCTCGCTCCGCAGGTGAGGTCCGGTCAGAGGGAGTGCACGAGCCGGCCACCGACGTAGGTCCGCTCCACCCGGGCCTCGGCGATCTCCTCCGGCGGGCCGGTGAGGATGTCGCGGTTCAGGACGACCAGGTCGGCCAGGTGGCCGGGGCGCAGGCTGCCGGTGTCGTCGAGACCGTTCACGTGCGCGGTGCCCGCGGTGTACGCGGCGAGGGCCGTGGTGAGGTCGAGGCGCTGCTCGGCGTAGAAGACCCGGTCGTCGGTGGCCTCGGGGTCGCGGCGGTTGACCGCGACGTGGATGCCCTCGATCGGGTTCGGGCTGCTGACCGGCCAGTCGCTGCCGGCGGCGAGGGTGGCCCCGGCCCGTACCAGATCGCCGAACGGGTACTGCCAGGCGGCGCGTTCGGGACCCAGGAACGGGATGGTCAGCTCGTCCATCTGCGGCTCGTGCGCGGCCCACAGCGGCTGGATGTTGGCGATGGCGCCGAGCGCCGCGAAGCGGGACAGGTCGTCGGGGTGGACGACCTGGAGGTGGGCCAGGTGGTGGCGGTTGCCGCGGTGCCCGTTGGCGGCGATCGCCGCCTCGAGGGCGTCCAGGGCCTCACGGACGGCCCGGTCGCCCAGGGCGTGGAAGTGGACCTGGAAGTCGAGGGCGTCGAGCTCGGTCACGTACCCGCGCAGCGCCTCGGGGTCGACGAAGCTCAGCCCGCTGTTGGCGGTGGCGCAGCCGCAGCCGTCCAGATACGGGGTGGTCATGGCGGCGGTGAAGTTCTCCGCGATGCCGTCCTGCATGATCTTCACCGAACCGGCGCGGAACCGGCCGAGGCTCGACTTCTCGCGGCGGGCGACGAGTTCGGGGATCTGCTCGGCGCCCCGCTCCCGGTCCCACCAGAGCGCGCCGGTCACCCTGGCCGTCAGCGAACCGTCCCCGGCGGCCGTCAGGTACGCCTCCGAGGGATCGGCCATGCCGCCGAAGGTGCCGAGCAGCGCGTCCTGCCAGGCCGTGATGCCGAGCGAGTGCAGCAGCTTCTGGGCCCGCAGCAGACCGGCGAGCCGGTCCTCGGCGGTCGCCGCCGGCACGAGCCGGGCGACGAGACCGATCGCGCCCTCCTGGAGCATGCCGCTCGGGGAACCGTCCGCCTCCCGCTCGATCCGCCCGTCGGCCGGGTCGGGGGTGGCGGCGGTGAGCCCGGCGAGCTCAAGGGCGCGGGAGTTGGCCCAGGCGCCGTGGTGGTCCCGGTTCGACAGCAGGACCGGCCGGTCCGGGACGACGGAGTCGAGCAGCTGCCGGGTGGGCAGGCCGCCCTCGAAGCTCTCCATCGACCAGCCGCCGCCGGTGATCCAGGCGTGCTCCGGATGGGCGTCCGCGTACTGCCTGATCCGCTCCAGGTAGTCGGCGACGCCGACCGTGCCAGTCAGATCGCACTCGGCCAGCTCCTTGCCGCCGGAGACGGCGTGGATGTGGGCGTCCTGGAACCCGGGGAGCAGCAACTTCCCTGCCAGGTCGACCACTTCGGTGGACGGCCCGATGAGGTCCCGTACCTCGTCGTGGCCGACGGCCGCGATCCGCTCGCCGACGACGGCGAGCGAGGTCGCCCGGGTGCGGGCCGGGTCCGCCGTGAAGACGGGACCGCGGGTGAAGACCAGATCGGCCGTGGTCATGGGCGCTCCAGAACAGGTGGTGTCGGTTGGTGGGCGCCATGCAAGCGGCCGGACCGTTTACACGTCAATGGTGTTGACGTAAGGTTCCGGCCATGTCCGAACGCGTGGTCCCCGAGGGCAGGCGGCAGCGCCGCCGCCCCACCAAGCAGGGCGCCGTCCTCTCGGAGCGGCTCATCGTCGAGACCGCGCTCCGCCTGATCGCGCAGCACGGCGCGGAAGCCCTCTCGGTACGGAGGCTGGGCGCCGCGCTCGGCGCCGACCCCACCGCCCTCTACCGCTACTTCAGGAACACGGACGCCCTGCTCCTCGCCATCGCCGACGAGATGATCGGCCGCGCGCAGGAGGGCTGGACGGCCACCGGCGACTGGCGGGTGGACCTCCGTGACCTCGGCCTCCGCATCCACGGCTGCTACCAGGCCTACCCGCAGGCGGCGGCCCTCGCGGCCCACCGCACCACCGGGCGGCCGTACGAGACCCGGGCCGTCGAGCGGATCCTCGGCGTCCTGCGCTCGGCCGGCTTCCCGGACGCCCTCGCCGTCCGGATCTACCACGCCTTCGTCGACCAGGCCCTCGCCTTCGCGGCCCAGGACGCGGCCGCACAGGCCCTGCCGCCCGCCGCCCAGGAGAAGGAGGCGGAGGTCTGGCACGCGGTCTACGGCCGACTGTCGCCGGACACCCACCCGAACATCGCCGCGACGTTCCCGCTGTTGGCCGCCGACATGCGCGACAGCGGCTATCCGTTCGCGCTGGAACTGATGCTGAGCGCGATCGCGTCCCTGCGTCCACCGCGACCGGAGGCCTGACGCCCCGCCTTGCCGGAGGGGGAACGAACGCCGGTCCGGGCGGGAGTCACTTCCTCCGGCGCGGTGCCCCGTGCACGGCGTCCAGGACCAGATCCAGCAGCGCCTCGGGCTGCCCGGCCCGCTCGCCGTGGGCCGTGGACAGCGCGATCCCGACGACGAGTCGGAGGAGGTCGTCGGCGCTCAGGTCGGCGCGAGCCGTTCCGTGCCGCTGGGCTCGGGAGAGCAGGCCGGTCGCCATGTCCAGGATGCGCCGGTGGCAGTCGAAGCCCAACTCGCCGGCCGACTCCACCAGGAGGGCGCTGCCCATGCCCTGGTGCACGCGGGCGTGGGCGAGGAAGGCTCGCAGCCATTGCTCCAGGGCCTCGTCGGCGTTCTCCGCGGCGAGCAGCCGTTCCGCGTGGGCGCCCAGTGTCTCGATCCGGTCTCCGAGCACCGCGGTCAGCAGGGCCGAGCGGTGGGGGAAGTGACGGTACAGGGTGCCGGGGCCCACCCCCGCCCGGCGGGCGATCTCGTTGAGGGAGGCGCCGGGTCCGGCTTCGGCGAACACTTCTCGCGCCGCCGCCACCAGACGTTCCCGATTGAGGCGGGCGTCCGTGCGTCGCGAAGGCTCGGCCGGGGTGCGGCCCTGACTGTTCGTCATCGTCCTGCCCTTCGATCGACTCCAGGGATGGCGAACCGGAGAGGTTCTCCGTATTCTAGCCCGACAAGAAACGGAGAACCTCTCCGGAAAGCTGCCCGAGGAGTACGGATGACTGACGACGCGCGGACCGGGCTCGGCCGGGTCGGGATCTGGACCTTCGCCTACGAGGGACAACCCGCCGGACGCGTACGTGAATCGGCCGCGGAGCTGGAGGAGTTGGGTTACGGAGCGATCTGGCACGGTGAGGCGTTCGGCCGCGACACGGTGGGCCAGGCATGGTTACTGCTGTCGGCGACCCGCCGGATCACCGTCGCCTCCGGCATCGCCAACATCGCGTTCCGGGACCCGATCGCCATGGCCAACGCGACACGCACACTCGGTGAGGCCTTCCCCGGACGCTACCTGCTCGGCCTGGGCGGGCACCGGGTCGACGACACCGTGCACGAGGTGGACGGCTATCCCGTCCCGGCCCGGGGCAGGGCGGTCGCCACGATGCGCGCCTACCTCGAAGCCATGGACGTCACCCCCGCCCACGGCCCCGTACCGGACCCGGCCCCGCGCCGCGTCCTGGCCGCCCTCGGGCCGAAGATGCTCGAACTGGCCGCCGAGCGCACCTGGGGCGCGCACCCCTACTTCGTGCCCGTCGAGCACACCGCGCGAGCCCGGACGATCATGGGTCCGGATGCCTTTCTGGGGGTCGAGCAGGCCGTCGTCCTGGACACCGACCTCGGTCGTGCCCGGGAGGTGGCCGCGGCACACGTCGCCGGATACGTCGCGATGGCGCCGCACCAGCGGGCGAACGTCCGCAGGCTCGGCTTCGGCGACGGGGACGTCACGGGCGGCCCGAGTCGCCGGCTGGTGGACGCGATCGTCGCGTACGGCGACACGGAGGCGATCCGCCGCCGCGTGCGGGAGCACCTCGATGCAGGAGCCGACCACGTCTGCCTGCAGGTGCTGAGCGCCGATCCGACCGCACTGCCGGAGCGGGAGTGGCGCGAACTCGCTTCCGCTGTCGCCGGGTAACGGCTGGGCGCCGATCCGCTCCGCACGGTCCCGAGCCCCGGCTGGGCGGTGCCCACCCGCCGTGTGGGCAATCGTCCCGCAGGGCAAGGGGGGACCCCCTTGCCCCAGCGGAACGATTGCCCACAACGGCGGGGCGCCGGCCCACAACGGGGCGGCTCAGCCCGTCGTGACGGGGGAGAAGCGGCCCACGGCCGCCAGGTCCGCGCTGATCAGTGCCGCCGTCTCGCGCAGCGGCGGCAGCAGCGCCGCGAGGCTCTCCTCCGGTGTCGCCCGGCCCGCGTGCAGGGCCACGTTGACCGCCGCGACCACCCGCCCCGCGCCGTCCGTGACCGCCACCGCCAGTGAGCGCAGACCCTCCTCCAGTTCCTGTTCCACCCACCCGTATCCGCGCGCGGCGGTCGCCGTCACCGTCTCGTCGAGTCCCTCGCGGGTCGTCACCGTGTGCGGGGTGAGTGCCTCCGGCGTGATCCGCCCGAGCCGTGCGGCCCGCTCCGCCTCGGGCAGGGCCGCGAGCAGGACGCGGCCCATGGAGGTCGCGTACGCGGGCAGTCGGGTGCCGACGGTGATGTCGATGTGCATGATGCGGGTGCTGGCGACCCGGGCGACGTACCGGATGTCGTCCCCGTCGAGGACGGCGACGGACGCGGACTCGTGGACGCGCAGCACGAGCGCGACGAGGTGCGGGGTGGCGATCTCGGGCAGGCTCAGACCGGAGAGGCGGGCGTAGCCGAGTTCCAGGACCCGGGGGAGTACGAGGAACCCGTCGGCCTCCTCCCGTACGTATCCCAGATGGCGCAGGGTGATCAGCGACCGGCGGGCGGTCGCGCGGGGGAGCCCGGTCAGCCGGGCGAGTTCGGAGAGCCGGACGGGACCCCGGACCGAGCCGAAGGCGCGCAGGACGTCGAGACCGCGCGCGAGCGACTGGAGGAACCCCGAGCCGAGCTCCTCTTTGAGCGCGGGCGCGGAAGCGGTCGGCGCGGATGCCGGTGCGCCGCCGGGCGCTTCCTCCTGCTCCCTCGCCGCCGCCAGCGCCTCCTCCATCGCCGCCACCGCCCGGCGCAGCGGCGGTACGGCGGTCTCCGTGAGGGTCGCGGCGCTGTGCCGGCTCGTGTGGCTGACGACGCTGACCGCGCAGACCACCGCGCCGTCCGGGCCGCGGACCGGCAGGGTGACGGCGAGCAGCCCCGGCTCGATCAGCTGGTCGTCCACCGCGAGGCCGGTCTCGCGGGCCTGTCGTACCCGGTCGAGGAACTCCGTCTCGACCTCATCGGCAGGGGACGCGGGGCGGGGCGGTACGGACGGGAAGCCGGTGTCCAGGGGGTCCTTCGCGCGCCGGGCCCGCCACCCTTCGAGGTCCGCCGCGTCCCACCGCGCGGCGAACAGCGCGCCGGGAGCGCACCGTTCGGCCGGCAGCAGGTCCCCGGTCCGGAAGGAGATCGCCATCGCCCGGCGCCGGGTGGCCTGGGCGAGGAAGCGGACGCCGTCGCCGTCCGGGACGGCCAAGGACACCGATTCGTCCAGCGCGTCGGCGAGGGCGACGGCGTGCGGGCCGAGGAGTTCCGGCAGCCCGCAGGAGGCCAGGTAGGCGTTGCCGAGTTCGGCGGCCCCGGGTGCGAGCAGCAGGTCGCGGCCCTCGGTGCGCAGCACGCCGAGGCGGACGAGCGTCGTCGCGACCCGGTCGATCGTGGAGCGGGCGAGCCCGGTGGTCCGGGCGAGGTCGCCGGGCCGGTGCCGGACCTCGGGGCCCGCGGCCATGACGCGGAGCACGGCGAGTCCGCGTTCGAGCGGCCCGACCAGCTCGTCGGGTGTGTCCGGCGTGTCGGCCGGGTCGGGTGCGCCCTGGGCCTCGGTGGGCTGCGGCATCGTCCGGACTCCTCGGGGCGGTGGTGGGTGGAGGGGGCGCGGCGGAAGCGCGGGGAAACCGTACCCGCGCCGTTGACACGGCCCGTGGCGTGGATGGACACTCACCCCCGCCAAAATTCTGAACGCAAGTTCATCAGGCGAACACCCGCAGCGTCAATCCAGAGTGAATCCCCAGCGAAACGGGTCGTTACATGGACAAAGTGGTCGCCAGTGCCGCCGCAGCGGTGGCGGACATCGAGGACGGCGCCTCACTCGCCGTCGGAGGCTTCGGTCTGAGCGGCGTACCGGACGTGCTCATCCGCGCCCTGCACGCCCACGGCCCCGGAGACCTCTCCGTCGTCTCCAACAACTGCGGCGTCGACGGCGGAGGCCTCGGCATCCTGCTCGCCGCCGGCCGGATCAGCCGCGTCACCGGCTCCTACATCGGCGACAACAAGGAGTTCGCCCGCCGCTACCTCGGCGGCGAACTCGAACTCGAACTCACCCCCCAGGGCACCCTGGCCGAACGGCTCCGCGCTGGCGGCTGCGGCATCCCCGCCTTCTTCACCCCCGCGGGCGTCGGCACCCAGGCCGCCGACGGAGGACTGCCCTGGCGGTACGCGGACGGGGGCACCTCCCGGACGGAGTCCGGGGGAGGCACCGTCGCCGTCGCCTCCCCGCCCAAGGAGACCCGCGAGTACGACGGACGCCCGCACGTCCTCGAACACGGCATCACCACCGACTTCGCGCTCGTCCGCGCGGCCCGCGGCGACCGCCACGGCAACCTCGTCTTCGCCACCGCGCAGCGCGTCCTCGCCGAAGACGCGACCGCTTCCTGACCCTTCACGGAGCCCTCCATGTCCACAGCCCGCACCACCACCGTCGGCATCATCGGCGCCGGTCCCGCCGGCCTCCTCCTCTCCCACCTGCTCCACCGGCAGGGCATCGACAGCGTCGTCCTCGAACTGCGCGACCGCGCGTACGTCGAGCGCCGCCAGCGCGCCGGCATCCTCGAACAGGACACCGTCGACGTGCTGCGCGCCTCCGGCGCCGGCGCCCGGATGGACCGCCAGGGCCTGGAGCACCACGGCATCGAGCTCCGCTTCGACCGCCGCTCCCACCGCATCGACTTCCCGTCGCTGACCGGCGGCCGCTCCGTCATGGTGTACGCCCAGACCGAGGTCGTGAAGGACCTCGTCGAACTGCGCCTCAAGGACGGCGGAACCGTCCTCTTCGAGGCCGAGGCCCTCTCCGTGGACGGCGCCGACACCGACCGGCCCACCATCCGCTACCGCCACGAGGGAGCCGAGGAGACCCTGGAGTGCGCGTACGTCGTCGCCTGCGACGGCTTCCACGGCATCGGCCGCCGCTCCCTCCCCGAGGACCTCCTCACCGTCGTCGAGCGGACGTACCCCTTCTCCTGGCTCGGCATCCTCGCCGACGTCCCGCCCTCCTGCGACGAGCTGATCTACGCCCACCACGAGCGCGGCTTCGCCCTGCACAGCATGCGCTCGCCGCAGGTCAGCCGCCTCTACCTCCAGGTGGACCCGGACGACAGCGTCGACAACTGGTCCGACGAGCGGATCTGGGACGAGCTGGACACCCGCTTCGCCGTCGACGGCGACTGGACCCTCCGGCGCGGCCCGATCACCGAGAAGAGCATCACCCCGATGCGCAGCTTCGTCGCCGAACCCCTGCGCCACGGCCGCCTGTTCCTCGCCGGCGACGCCGCGCACATCGTGCCGCCCACCGGCGCCAAGGGCCTCAACCTCGCCATCGCCGACGTCACCCTGCTCGCCCAGGCCCTCACCCGCCACCACACGCAGGGCGACGAGGCGGCGATCGACGCCTACTCGGAGACCGCGCTGCGCCGGATCTGGCGGGCCGAGCACTTCTCGTACACGATGACCACCCTGCTCCACGCCGACCCCGCCGAGTCCGGCTTCGACCGCGAACTGCGCCTCTCGCACCTGCGCTACCTCGCCGGATCGGAGGCCGCCTCGGCCTCGCTCGCCGAGAACTACGTGGGATTCAGGACGAACTGACGAAGCGTCCGAGGTACGAAGAAGGGGGCGGCTGCTCGAAGCAGCCGCCCCCTTCCGCGTACGGGCAGGTCAGGCGAAGAAGCGGTACACCGCCTGCGCGACGCACGCCGGCTTGGCGACGCCGTCGATCTCCACGGTCAGGTCCACGACGACCTCGACCCCGCCCTTGACGTCCTCCACGGACACCACGCGGCCGTGCGTGCGGATCTTCGAGCCGACGCGCACGGGGGAGGGGAAACGGACCTTGTTCAGGCCGTAGTTGACGGCCATCGACACGCCCTCGACCTGGAGCAGCTCGCTCCACATCGGGATGAGCAGCGAGAGCGTGAGGTAGCCGTGGGCGATGGTGCCGCCGAAGGGGCCCGCGGCGGCGCGCTCGGCGTCGACGTGGATCCACTGGTGGTCGTCGGTGGCGTCGGCGAAGGTGTCGACGCGGTCCTGGGCGATCTCCACCCAGGAGCTGTGGCCGAGGTCGGCCCCGGCCCGGGCCTTGATCTCGTCGATGCCGTGGACGGTGAGAGCCATGGTGGTACTCCTCTGAATCGGAAAGGGGTCAGACATCGGTGCCGTAGCGGGCCCGGATGGGGGCCTTGAGCAGCTTTCCGGCGGCGTTGCGGGGGAGTTCGGGAGCGAGGACGACGCTCCGCGGGATCTTGTAGCGGGCGAGCCGGCCCTCCAGGTGGGCGATCAGCTCCCCCTCGGTGACGGTCGCCCCGGCGCGGGTGACGACGACCGCCCGCCCCACCTCGCCCCAGCGGGCGTCGGGCACGCCGATGACGGCCGCCTCGGCGACGTCCGGGTGTCCGAGCAGGGCGTCCTCGACCTCGGCGGGGTAGATGTTCTCGCCGCCCGAGATGATCATGTCCTTGAGGCGGTCGACGAGCCGTACGTAGCCGTCCTCGTCGACGGTGGCCACGTCGCCCGACCGGAAGCGCCCCCCGTCACGGAAGGCCGCGGCGGTCGCTTCCGGCAGGTTCCAGTAGCCCGGGGTCACGTTCGGCCCCGCGACGACGACCTCGCCCTTCTCGCCGGGCGCCGCCTCCTCGCCGGACGGCAGCAGCACCCGTACGTCGGTGAAGAAGTGCGGGACGCCCGCCGAACCGGCCCGGCTGAGCGAGTCCGCCCGGTCCAGGATGAGGGCGCCCGGCGCGGTCTCCGTCATGCCGTACCCCTGGACGAAGGCGAGGTCCCGGTCGAGATAGGCGGAGGCCGTGCGGCTCGGCACCGGGGCGCCGCCGCAGAGCAGGGTGCGCAGACTGGTCAGGTCCGCGTCCGCCCAGCCGGGGGCCGCCGCCATCGCGTCGTACATCGTCGGCACGCCGAACATGCAGGTCACCCGGTGCCGTTCGACCAGCCGCAGGGTGCGGTCCGGGTCGAAGGAGGACTCCAGGAGGACCGTGCCGCCCTTCAGCAGGGTCGGCAGACAGCTCATGTTGAGTGCGGCGGTGTGGAAGAGCGGCGCGGAGACCAGGGCCACCTCGTCGCCGGCGAGGTCGGTGTCGACGAGGACGTTGAGACTGTTCCAGACGATGTTGCCGTGGGTGAGGACGGCGCCCTTGGAGCGGCCCGTGGTGCCCGAGGTGTACATGATGAGGCAGACGTCCTCGTGCCCCACCTCCTCGTCGACCGGTTCCGCCGGCGCGGCCGCGAGCAGCTCCTCGTACGAGGCCCCGGGACCGCCGTCCACGGCGAGGAGGGTGACGACGGCGGATCCCGCCGCCAGCTCCTCCATCCGCTCGGCCGGTTGCCCGGCGTGCACCAGGACGCCGCTGCCCGAGTCGGTCAGCTGATGCAGCAACTCCGGCACGGCGAGCCGGGTGTTGAGCGGGACGAACACCGCCCCGAGCAGCCCGGTCGCGAAGAGCGTCTCCAGGTACGCCGGGTGGTTGGGGCCGAGATACGCCACCCGGTCGCCGCGCTCGACCCCGGCGCCCCGCAGGGCGTGGGCCAACCGGGTGCAGCGGTCGTGGAGTTCGGCGTAGTCGATCGCCCGGCCCTCGTGCAGGAGGGCGGTGCGCCGGGGCGACTTGCGGTTGCGGCGGGCGGGCCAGGAGCCGATGCCCTGGTTGCGCATGGGGTACCCCTCAGCGTCCGGTGAGACCGAGCAGCGCGGCCGCGTTCTCCTTGAGGATCTTCGGACGGACCTCGTCCTTGATCGGGAGCTCCGCGAAGTCGGCCAGCCAGCGGTCCGGGGCGAGCAGCGGGAAGTCGGAGCCGAACAGCACCTTGTCCTTCAGGAGGCTGTTGGCGTACCGGACCAGCTGCGGCGGAAAGTACTTCGGCGACCAGCCCGACAGGTCGATGTACACCTGCGGCTTGTGGGTGGCCACCGCGAGCGCCTCGTTCTGCCAGGGGAAGGACGGGTGCGCGAGGACGATCCTCATCCCCGGGAAGTCCGCGGCGACGTCGTCCACGTCCATCGGGTTCGAGTACTTCAGCCGGATGCCCCCGCCGCCGGGCGCGCCCGCGCCGATGCCCGTCTGGCCGGTGTGGAAGACCGCGATCGCACCGGCCTCCTCGATCGCCTCGTACAGCGGGTAGGCCATCCGGTCGTTGGGGTGGAAGGCCTGGATGTTCGGGTGGAACTTGAAGCCCTTGACCCCGAACTCCTCGACGAGCCGCCGGACCTGACGGGCCGCCGCCTTCCCCTTGTACGGATCGACGCCGGCGAACGGGATGATCACGTCCGGGTTCTTCAGCGCCGCCTCGGCGATCTCCTCGTTCGGCACGGGCGGGGTGCCGGTCGCCGACTCCGCGTCCACCGTGAACACCACGCAGGCCATCCGCCGCTCGCGGTAGTACGTGGCGATCTCCGGCAGCGTCGGGTGGCGGTGCTCCGCCTTGAAGTACGCGCCCGCGGCGGCGTCGAGCTCGGCGGAGAGCGAGGCCCCGCCCTTCTCCGACACCTCGGCGTGGGTGTGCATGTCGATCGCGACGAGCGCGTCCACGTCCATCGGGGACACCGGGCCGTCGCCGCTCACAGCTGCGGCGCCGGGATGCCGAAGGTCTCGGGGGTGCGCCCGACGGTCACCGGCCAGGCGGCCGCGATCGCCTCGGCGCTCCAGCCCCCGTCGGCGTACGCCACCGACACCTCCTGCGGGTGCGACCACAGGGAGAGCTTGTCGCCGCCGATGCCGACGCACTGGCCGGTCACCCCGGCGGAGGCGTCGGAGGCGAGGAAGGTCACCAGGCCCGCGACGTCCTCGGGCGTGCCGAAGCCCTCGCCCTTGCGCAGGCTGTCGGGGAACGCGACGCCGTCCCGCTCCAGGGCCTCGACGTGCGGGGCGAAGACGGGGATCGTCTTCGTCATCGCGGTCGCGGCGACCGGGATGACGGCGTTCGCGGTGATGCCGGCCTTCGCCAGCTCCATGCCCCAGGTGCGGACCATGGCGGCGATCCCGGCCTTGGCGGCGGCGTAGTTGGTCTGCCCGAAGTTGCCGCGCTGCCCGGCGGGGGAGCCGGCGACGACGATCCTGCCGCCCTCGCCCTGGGCGCGCATCCGCTCGACGGCGGCGCGGACGCAGGTGAAGGTGCCGCGCAGGTGCACCTCGACGACGGTGTCGAAGTCCTCGTCCGTCATCTTCCACAGCACCCGGTCCCGCAGGACGCCGGCGTTGGTGACCATGACGTCGAGCCGGCCGTACGCGTCGACGGCGCGGGCGACGAGGGCCTCGGCGGCCTCGGTGGAGCCGACGGGCACCACCTCGGCGACGGCCTGCCCGCCGTCGGCGGTGATCAGGCGCACGGCCTCGGCGGCGGCCTCGGCATCCACGTCGTTGATCACCACCGAGGCGCCGGCGGCGGCGAGCGAGCGGGCGTAGGCGAGGCCGAGTCCGCGGCCGCTGCCGGTGACGACGGCGACCTTTCCGGAGAGATCCACATGAGTCATGAACGGGGGTCCTTTCCCGTGAACGCGGTGCGGGGCGCGGGGAATCGCGACCGATCACACACCGTCGAGCGAACAAGTTAGGCATTCTCGTGTCGGCCGTCAATGAATTGCCGAATGTTGGGGGTGGGTTCCCCGAACCCGCCCTACGCTGTCCCCGTGACGCAGCCCGCCCCGACCGCCGAGACCGGACCCCCCACCGAGCCCGGCTCTCCGCCCCGCCCCCAGTCCCTGATGCTGACCTTCTTCGGCATCCACGTCCTCGGCACCGGCACCGCCCTGTCCTCGGCGAGCGTGATCGACGCCTTCGCGCGCGTGGACGTCGGCGAGGACGCCGTCCGCTCCACGCTGACCCGCATGGTCGCCCGCGGACTGCTCGAACGGCACCGGCGCGGCCGCCGGATGTACTTCTCGCTCACGCCCCGCGCCGCGGAGGTCCTCGCCGACGGCGAGGAGCGGATCCACCGCACCGGCGCCGTCAACCGCGCCTGGGACGGCACATGGACCCTGGTCGGCTTCTCGCTGCCCGAATCCTGGCGCCGGGAACGCCACGACCTGCGCTCACGCCTCGTCTGGGCGGGCTTCGGCCCGCTCCAGAACGGCCTCTGGGTGGCCCCCGGCCGGGTCGACGTCGCCCCCATCGCGGCCGAGCTCGGGCTCGCGGACCGTATCAGGGCCTTCCACGGCGAGGCCGCCGCACCCACCGAGGCCGGCCCCCTGCTCCGTACCGCCTTCGACGTCGACGCGATCGCCGACGGCTACCGCGCCTTCCTGGCCCGCTGGGGCGCCGGCGCCGCCCCCGCCGAGGCGCGCGACGACCTGGGCCGGCTGCTCCTGCTCCACACCGACTGGCTCGACCTGGTCCGCCGCGACCCGCACCTGCCCGCCGAGCACCTCCCTGCCGACTGGCCCGCCGAGGCCGCCGAGACGCTCTTCCGCGAGCTCTCCGCCGGCTTCGAGCCGGGGGCCCGGCGGATCGCGGAGGAGATCCTCGACCGCTGGGAACCGGAGGCGTAGCCGGATCCGCGCCGTGGAAGCGGGCGTCCCTCGGCCCTTACGTCAACACCATTGACCTTGTCGTACGCGGCGGAGTCTCATGGCGGCACTTCGGAGACTCCCCGCGCCCGGGCGTCTCCGCGACCGCGAAGGAATCCCCATGGACCACCTCAGCTCGCTCCGGGACGCCGCGCCCACCCCCTTCTGGCTCGACGACCCCCGCCGGCCGCAGCCCGCCCCCGCCCTCGTCGGCGGCACCACCTGCGACCTCCTCGTGGTCGGCGGCGGCTACACCGGCCTGTGGACCGCCCTGATCGCCAAGGAACGCGACCCCTCCACCGACGTGGTGCTCGTCGAGGCCGACGAGGTCGGCGGCGCCGCCTCCGGCCGCAACGGCGGATTCTGCGAGTCCAGCCTCACCCACGGCCTGGCGAACGGCCTCCGGCGCTGGCCCGAGGAGATCGGCCTCCTCGAACGCCTCGGCCGCGAGAACCTCCAGGCCATCGAGGACGCGATCGAGCGCCACGGCATCGACTGCGACTGGGAGCGCACCGGTTCCCTCGTCGTCGCCACCGAGCGCTACCAGCTCGACGGCCTCGCCGAGGAGGCCGAGGCGGCCGCCCGCTACGGAGGCAAGCCCCTCCTCCTCGACGCCGAAGCCGTCCGCGCCGAGATCGACTCGCCCACCTTCCTCGGCGGCCTCTGGAACCGGGACGACGTCGCCATGGTCAACCCGGCCCGCCTCGCCTGGGGGCTCAAGCAGGCCTGCCTCGACCTCGGCGTCCGCATCCACGAACACACCCCCGCGACCTCGCTCGCCGAACACGGCGCCGTCGTCTCCGTCGGCACCCCCTACGGCCGGATCACCGCCCGCCGCGTCGCGCTCGCCACCAACGCCTACCCGTCCCTGCTCCGGCGCCACCGCCCGTACACCGTTCCCGTGTACGACTACGCGCTGATGACCGAGCCGCTCACCGAGGAGCAGCTCGCCTCCGTCGGCTGGAAGCACCGCCAGGGCTTCGCGGACTGCGCCAACCAGTTCCACTACGTGCGGCTCTCCGCCGACGACCGCATCCTCTGGGGCGGTTACGACGCCGTCCACCACGGCGGTCCGGTCCGCGCCGAGCACGACCGCCGGCCCGAGACGTACGCGAAGCTCGCCGGGCATTTCTTCACGACGTTCCCGCAGTTGGAAGGAGTTCGGTTCAGTCACGCCTGGGGCGGGGCCATTGACACCAGTACCCGCTTCTGCGTATTCATTGACACGAGTCACCACGGCAAGGTCGCCTACGCCGCCGGCTACACCGGTCTCGGCGTCGGCGCCACGCGCTTCGGCGCCGACGTGATGCTCGACCTGCTCGCGGGCGAGTCGACCGAGCGCACCCGCCTGGAACTCGTACGCCGCAAGCCGCTGCCCTTCCCGCCCGAGCCCGTCCGCTCCATCGGCATCAACATCACCAAGTGGTCCATGGCGCGCGCCGACCTGAACGAGGGACGCCGCAACCTCTGGCTGCGGACCCTCGACCGCTTCGGCCTCGGCTTCGACAGCTGACCCGCACCGCACCACTTCGCACCACCCGCCCGCTCACGCATGACCCGTCGCACGCCCCACCTCCCGGGGGCCGCGGCCGAGGAGAACGACATGAACGCATCCGGAGTCCGGCCGGCGCCCCCGGCGGAGTCGGAGCCGCAGGCCACCGCCCCGGCCGCCGGCCCGACCCCCGCCCCGGCCGCCGACCGAGGCGCCCTGTGGCGCCTGATGCCCATGCTCACGGTGGCCAACGCCACCATGTACATGCTCTACATGGGCATCGGCGCGGTCCTCCTGCCGGTCCAGGTCGAACTGCTCGACCCGGCGAACAAGGTCGCCAACTTCGGTCTCGTCTCCGGCGTCGCCGCGATCTTCGCGACCCTGTTCAACCCGCTGGCGGGTCTGCTCTCCGACCGCTCCGGACGGCGCAACCCCTGGATCCTGTGCGGCGGTCTGGCGGCCCTCGGCGCCCTCGCGCTCCTGGGCGCCGCCCGGACGGTCCTCCTCGTCACCATCGGCTGGTGCCTCGTCCAGGCGACGATGAACATCTACCAGGCCGCCCTCACCGCCGTCGTCCCCGACCGCGTCCCCGTCGAACGCCGGGGCCTGGCCTCCGCGATGGTCGGCATCGGCACCCCCATCGGCTCCGCCGTCGGCATCTCCACCGCCGCCCTGTTCGTCCCCTCCGACATCGCCCTCGGTTACCTCGTGTTCGGCGCGGTGATCGCCGGCGCGGCCGTCCTCTTCACCGCCGTCGTCCGCGAACGCAAGCGACCGGCAGGCGAACCGGTGTCGCTGCGCAAGCAGTTGGCCGCCTTCGCGGACACCATGAAGTCGGCCGACTTCCGCTGGGTCTTCATCGGCCGCTTCCTGATGATGCTCGGCTTCTTCTCCGTCTCCCTCTTCCAGATGTACATCCTCCAGGACCACATCGCCCTCCCCGAGGGACTCGACCCCGAGGAGGCCGTCGCCTTCATCGCCCCGATCGACGCCGGCGTCACCCTGCTCGCCACCGTCCTCGGCGGCCTGCTCTCCGACCGCATGGGCCGCCGCAAGCCCCTGGTCGCCCTCTCCTGCGCCCTGTGCGGCATCGCGATGCTCGTCCCGGTCGTCAAGCCCGACTGGACCGGCATGCTGGTCTTCACGGTCGTCATGGGCCTCGCCTTCGGCTGCTACATGGCCGTGGACACCGCACTCGTCACCCTGGTCCTGCCCAGCGCCGACGACGCGGCCCGCGACATGGGCGTCCTCAACATCGCCAACGCCGGCCCGCAGATCCTCGCCCCGTTCCTGGCCTCGATGCTCGTCGGCGCGATCGGCTACGACGGTCTCTACCTCACGGCCGCCCTCATCACCCTGGCCGGGGCCGCGGCGGTCATCCCGATCAAGTCGGTCCGCTGAGCCCGCGAGGACCCACCGGATCCACCTCCCCCCGACTCGCGGCCCTCCCGGAGCCGCGACGCCGGGCGGCGCGACCTGACGGAGCGCCGCCCGGCACCCTCCCCACCGAAGGGATCACGCCCATGTCGCAGATGAAGCCGACCACGCGAAGACTCGCACTCGCGTCCGCAGGGGCCGTACTGCTCGCCGCCGCGGGAGTCACCGCGTACGCCACCACGCCCGGCAGCACCACCGGCCACCGTCCGCTCGCCGGGATGCGGATCCTGATCTCCAACGACGACTCGATGCAGGCGGCGAAGGCGAGCAACTCCGACGGTCTCGGCCTGTACGAGCTCCGCCGCGCGATGTGCGCCGCCGGCGCCGACGTCGTCGTCATGGCGCCCTGGCAGGTCCAGTCCGGCAAGGGCACCGCCGTCACCAACGGCGGCGTCCTCACCGCCCAGCGCCGCACCGCCCTGCCCGCCGGCTACGAGGACGACTGCGCCCAGGCCCCCTCCGGAGGCCCGGTCTACGGCGTCTGCCTCGCCGACGGCCCCTGCACCAAGGACTCCCCGTCCGCCACCCCCGCCGACACCGTCAAACTCGCCCTCCGCGCGGGCCTGAAGGCCAAGGCGGGCTGGTCCGAGGCCCCCGACCTGGTCCTCACCGGCATCAACTCGGGACCCAACGTCTCCGCCCAGGTCAACGACTCCGGGACGGTGGGCGCCGCCGTGGCCGCCATCGACCAGAACGTCCCCGCGATCGCCTTCTCCTCCTCCGGCGACGAGACGAACACGACCTTCCCCCGGGTCAACTACCGCGCCAACGCCGAGTTCGGCGCCCGCTTCGTCGCGGGGCTCAGGCAACGCGGCCTGCTCACCCCCGAGTTCGCCCTCAAGGTCGACTACCCCGACGTCAGCGCCGGCCGGCGGGCCGGGGCCCCGGTCTGGACGCGCGTCGGCCACGGGCAGGTCGTCTGGCACGCCTACGAGCAGACCGGCGAGGACTCCTTCGCGATCGGCCTCGGCCTCTGCGAGGAGACGCCGGGCGATCCGTGCACCGAGACCGTGGAGGACGCCGACTCCACCGCCCTGTTCCGCGACGGCCGGATCGCCGTGGCACCGGTGACCGCCGACCGCACCTACGGCGTGAAGGAACCGCACCCCGAGACGCTGCGCAGGATCCGCCAGTACGTCGAACACGACGCCCCCCGGAACTGACCCCTCAGGAGCCGGGAGTCCCTCCCGCCGCGCCGGCCCTCACGGGTGGGTGAACACCCCGACCATGCGGGTGTCCGGGTTGCTGCTCATCCCGACGATCGCGCCTCCGTCGGCTCGGTTCACGCGCGCGTGCGCGCCCGCGTAGCCCTCGTCGGTGAGGAAGAAGCCCAGGGCCGCGATCCAGTCGTCCACGGTCCCGGTCACCGGGTCGTACACGGGCTCGGGGCGCGGCACGACCCGTTCCTGCGCCACGTAGCCGCCGCGCTCGACCGCGAGGTCCAGGGCCTTGGCCCACTCGGCGTCGGTGCACTCCCAGCCGACGAAGGTGTCCAGGCCGCCGTATCCGGCCCCGGGCTTGAGGATGAGCCGCTCCCGCCGCTCCCGGCAGAGCCCGATGAGCCCGGTGGGCCCGGAGGCGCGCAGTGCCCGGCTCCACGGCAGGACCCGCTCGACCAGGGCCCGCTCGGCGGCGTCGAAGGCGTCGGCCCGGCGCGGGTCGGAGAGGAGGGCGAGGGCGCTCTTGTGGGAGTAGAGGCCGCTCTCGAGCGACGTGAACAGCACGGTCCTGCCCGCCTCGTGGGCGCGGAAGAACGGCTCCGCCACCCCCGGGCCCTCCGGGTCGTCGAGCAGCTGGCTCGCCGCGAAGTTCCGGAGCACGAGGTCGAGCGGGGTGCCGTCCAGGGTGAGTTTTCCGTCGGCACGCGCGCGTACGTCGCCGATCTCGCCGATCCTCAGATCGAGGCCCTGCTCGGCCATCGCCTCCTGGGTGGCGCGCATCAGCCGTCCGTACGGGCCGACACCGCCGCGCCCCTCGATCAGACCGATCACCGGTTCCGTGGAGCCGGACAGGGCGGGGCGGGCCCGGTCGCGCAGGACGGCGGCCATCCGCGCGGCGATGTCCACATGGCCGAGGCCGTGCTCGCGCGCGAAGCCGGCGAACTCGGGGACCCGCAGCAGCGCCTGGTCGAAGACGTCCATGTCGAGGCCGCCGACCTCGCTGCCGAGGTTGAACTCCAGGAGCTTGAACCCGGTGCCGTCGTGGTACGCGTCGGCGCGGCCCAGTTTGGCGGGGACGCCCGACCCGGCCCGGCGGAGCAGCGCCGTGAGCGCCGGTTCGAGCCCGATCTCCGCCGCGTACCGCTCTACGTCCCCGTCGAAGAGCCGCTCCGGCAGCGACAGGAGGAGGTCGAAAAGGCCCTCCAGGTCGCGGGCGAACGCGGCCGTCTCCGAGGCCCGTACGAACCAGGGCCGGGGCAGCAGGTGCGGGCGCCAGGCCTCCTCGAAGGCCGGAGGCAGCTCGGCCCGCGCGACGGCCGTCGCGAGCCCGCCGTCCCCGCGCAGGCACGCGTCCACGTATGTCCGGCTCAGTTCGGTCATCGCCACCACTCGCTTCTTCCGAGGAGATCGGGTACGTGCTCCGAGCGGCGAGCAGGGTACCTCAGTAACCGATCCGCACTCCCGTGACCGCGTGACGATCCGTCAATCCGCCGGTGGCGCCGGAGAATCCGACCAGGACGTTGCCGGGCAGCGCCACCGCCACGTCGATGACCTGGACGCCGTCGACCAGGACGATGAGGCGTCCTGCGGCGGTCCTGTTGACGTCGATCACATGGCTGCCGGTACGCAGCGCGGGGACGGCCGTCGAGGTGGCCGCGTACCGGAGGGTGGAGGCCGAGCCGCCGGTGGCGACGCCCACGAAGTTCGACGACGGGTCACCGGCGTTGCGGTGGGTGTCCAGGGTGACCGCCACCCCGGGCAGACCGCCGAAGCCGAGCCCGCCGCCCCCGTCGCCGAGGGAGGCGGTCGTCGCACGGGTCGAGTCGAGGAGCAGCAGCGCCATTCCGTCACCGCCGGTGCCGCCCGAGAGGGTGGCCGTGAAGCGGGCCCGCAGGCGGGCGGAGGGGACGGCGATGGCCTGGAGCGCCGAGCCCTTCAGGTACGCCTCGGCCGGGGTCAGGACGAGGCTGGTGCCCGACAGGGCGGCGCTGCCGTTGTACTTCCAGCCGTTGGGGCCCGGCGGCGGCACGGCGTACGAGGAGGCGGTGATCGACGCGCCCCGTACGGCGTGGATGTCGGTCACGCCGCCCGTTCCGCCGGTGAAGGCGAGCAGGGCGGTCGGGGGGAGCGAGGCGACGGTGGTCCGCAGCCGCTGCGTGCCGTCCACGGAGACCGTGACGGTCTTGCCGGTGACCGTGACGGACACCGCGTGGGTCCCCGACCGCAGGTTCGGCACGTTCGTCGTCGTCGACGCGTAGGTGAGGCCCGATGTGGTGCCCCCGGTGGCGATGCCGACGTAGTTGGCGGACGGGTCGCTCGGGTTCTTGTACGTGTCGAAGGCGACCGCCACGCCCGGGAGGCCGGCGTACCCGAGGCCGCCGCCGACGCCGCCGAGCGCGGAAGGCGTGGTCCTCGCCGGGTCGAGGAGCGAGAACGTGAGGCCGTCGCCGCCGGTGCCGCCGCCGATCACCGTGGTGAACGAGGCCTTCAGACCGTCCGTCAGCACCGGCACCGGCCAGACCGCGGAGCCCCGCTGGGAGGTGCTCGCCTGCGTCAGCTGGAGGTCGTTGCCGGAGATCCGCGTGGCACCGTTCAGCTTCCAGCCGCCCGCGCCGGGCGTGGGGACGGTGACCGTGGTCCCGGCGGTGCCGGACCCGGTCAGCGCCTCGCTGTGGGAGCCGGTCCCGTCGTCGGCGGTCAGCTCGTACGCGGCCGTCACCGCACCGATGGACGTGGGGGAGAAGGTGATGGCCTGGTGGACGACGTCCTCCGGGCCGAGGACCTGGCCCTCACTGATCGGATTGGTGACCTGGAAGGGGGCTGCCGGAGCCTTCGCCTTGGTGATGGTGAGGGGGATGTTGCCGGTGTTGCTGATGTCGAAGGTCTTCGTCACGGACTCGCCGACCCTCACCTGTCCGAAGTCCGTCGAGGTGGGCGTGAGGGTGAGCTGCGCCCGGCCGGTCACGGCGGTGCCGCTCAGGGCGACGGACACCGTGCCATTCGTCCCGGTGACGGCGAGCGTCCCCGTGTTCTGTCCCGCGGCCGTCGGCGCGTACGCCACCTGCACGGTGACGGACTGCCTCGGCGGGACGACCGTGCCGGCGGCCGGCGGGTCGGAGGCGGTGAACGGGCTGCCGGGCAGGGAGACCGAGGAGATCGTCTCGTCGGCCGTCCCCGTGTTGGTGAACGTCACGCCGAGCGTCTTCCGCGACGTCGTGGGGACCGTCCCGAAGTCGAGCGCGGCCGGGGACGCGACGAGGCCGGGCCGGGTCCCGTACCCGGTGAGGCCGAGGGAGCTGTCGCCCAGGTCGGTGGCGAAGGTCAGGGACGAGGTGTCGGGACCGGGCGCGGTCGGCGAGAACGACACCTGCGCGGTGTGGGTCTCACCGGCCCGCAGCGTCCGGGGCAGCCCCGTGGAGGACGCCGAGAACGCACTGCCCGCCGGTGTGCTCACCCCTGTGATCGTCACGTCCCGGGTCGCCGTGACGGTGGCCGTCACGGTCCCCGTCGAGCCCACCGCGACCTGGCCGGCGTCCACCGGCCCACCCGTGAGCGCCGCGTTGGCGGGACGGCCGAAGGCCATCACGTGCCCGTCCCGCGTCCCCACGTAGACCCGCCCGCCGTTCGTGGCAGGGACCGAGAACTTCGAGGCCGTGCCGATCGGCGCCGACCAGCGCAGCCGCAGCGCCCCGTTCACGGGCACCGCGTCGTACGCGCGCAGCTGCCCGTTGGCGCCGTTCGCCCCGTCCGACGCGACCGCCCACACCAGACCCGAACCCGCGTTCGTCCCCGTCGACGTCACCACCGGCGACCCCGAGGTGTAGCCGAACGACTGGGTGCTGCTGCCCGTGTTGGCGAGGACCGGCACGCCCGAGCCGCTGAGCCCGTACGCGAACGCCCGCAGCGGCCCGCGGGAGCCGATGGTGTACACGTAACCGCCCTGCCCGCCGTACACCGCGGGATGCCCCCAGACGCCCTCGTACGGACCGAAGGTGCCGAGCACCTTGTCGGTGCCGCCGGGGCCCTGGCTCCGGCCGCCGAGATCGTCGCGGTTGAGCAGGAACAGCCGCCCGTCCTTGCCGATCTGGACGAGGAGCCGCGGATACCGGCTGGTCCCGAAGGTCGGCTCCGGGAGGGCGACCGGGCCGCCCGAGCCCAGGTCCGTGTCGTTCAGGTCGAGCACCGACGCGTCGGAGGGGCTGAAGAAGTCCTGCGCCGACATCGTGCCGTCGCTGTTCACCCCGAGCCGCACCACCGACTCCGCGAGCTGGCCCGGCGGCCGGTTCCCGGGACCCGGCGCGGGGGAGACCCCGTTGCCCGTCGAGAACAGGATCCGGCCAGGACCGTCCGAGACCAGACCGCCCCCGCTCATCCAGATCCCCGCCATGCCGTTCGCGGAGGAGTCCTCGGTGGCCCACAGCGTCGTCTTCCGCGTCGAGGTGCTCACGCCCATGACGTAGCCGACGTACGGCCCCCGGTCGCAGTGCGAGGCGAACGCCGCGTACACCGAACCGCCCATCAGCAGCAGCCCGGGCCGCTGACCGGCGGTGTACGGGTTGAACGCCCGGCCCGGATCGTTCACCGGCGCGCCCGCCACCTTCACCGGCCAGCCCGTGCGCTCGGCGCCCGTCGCCGGATCGAGGGCGTGCACGTACCAGTTGGGGTGCTGGACGTCCGGGCCGTCGTTCACCTTCGCGGTCAGGTACACGGCGTTGCTCGCCGGGTCGTACACCGGCGTCGAGGTGACCCCGATGTTCGGCACCAGGTCGCCGCAGGTGATGGCGGAGGCGGGCCAGGGGGCGCCGAAGCTCTTCGTCCAGTTGACGGCGCCGGTGGCCGCGTCGATCCCGTACGCCTTGTTGTTCTCGGTGGCCGCGACCAGGGTGCTGCCCACGACCAGCGGCTGGGCGTAGACCTGGCCGTCGACGGTGGTGGAGAACTGCTGCCCGAAGTCCGAACTGGACACCTGGTCGGGGGCGAGACCCGGCTCGTCCCGGTCCCAGCCGGTGCGCAGGTTGTCCTGGGAGATCGTCGTCTGGTCGGCGGCGGAGGCGAAGGGGAGGGCCGGGGCGACGGCCGCGGAGGGAGGGGTGGGGGCCGGAACAGGGGCGGGGACGGCGGTCCCGCCGGCCGTCCCGCCCAGTACGCCCGCCGTCAGCAACATCGTCAGGAATCGGGCGATCGCCCTGCGTCGGCCGGCCATGTCTCCCCCTTCAGGTGAACCCACGAGGACGAAGACCGGGGCGCTCCGCCGGCCTCATCGTGAACCGGCCGCCGCGCGCGAACGCCCCGTCGGCCGGTTGTGGCTTTCAGATGTACCCGATTGGCGGGTGGCCCGTGGGCGGTTCGCGCAGGTCCGTCCCGCCTCGGGCGTTAGTGGAACGTGAGCGAGACGTGAGTGGCGCAGGGCAGGGTGGTGCGGGTCGGCAGGCCAGGGAGGGGTGACCGCCCGCCCGGCACGCCCGTCGACGCGTTCCGGACAGCAGACCGGAACGAGCAGGACCGAGGCGGGCGCCGGGGGCGGCCGTCGTCCTGACGGGCGCCGTCGTGGGGGCGGCATCCGTCAGGACGCGTCGACGCCGCCGGGAAGGCAGCGTCCGCGCCGGCCCTGACCGGTCGGGACCCGGGGCGGGCCGTGGGGGCCCACCCCGGGCCCCGACGGGCCGGGGCCGCCGCGGAATCCCGGCGTCCCGGCGCTCCACGCCCCCTGGTCACAGGACACAGGACGACCAACTCCCCTCACCACCAGGAGGCATCATGCGACGACGTACCTTCCTCAAGGGCTCGCTGCTCGGCGCGGCGGCCGCCGCCGTCCCGCTCGACACCCTGCTCGCCACCGGCGCCTCGGCGGCCGAGCCGGCACCGGTCACCTCGCTGAGCGCGCTGCAGAGCGCGATCGACCGCGCGGTGCCCGGCGACCGGATCGTCGTCGCCGACGGCACCTACACCGTCCCCTCGGGCGGCGCGATCGACGTCTCGGGGCGCAGCGGCATCACGATCGTCTCGCAGACCCGCGGCGGCGCCGTCCTCCAGGGCCCGCGCAGCTTCGTCCTCGACGGCGCGAGCGCCATCACCATCAGCGGCTTCGCGCTCCGCCAGAGCGGCACCCTGGAGATCCCCGCCGGCACCACGGGCATCCGCCTGACCCGTAACGACATCCGCTTCGCGGACGTCGACGGCCTCGACTGGGTCCTCGTGGAGGGCGACGACGCCAAGGTCGACCGGAACCACTTCCACGACCGGACCACGCAGGGCATCTTCCTCGTCGTCGACGGACCCGGCACGACCGCCGTCGCCCAGCGCCTCCACGTCTTCAAGAACCACTTCTCCGGCCACGCGTACGCGGGCACCAACGGCGGCGAGTCGATCCGGCTCGGCGTCAGCAGCCGGGCGCTGTCCACGGCCGACGCGATCGTGGAGTACAACCTGTTCGAGCGGTGCGACGGAGACCCCGAGGCCATCTCGGTGAAGTCCTCCGGCAACACCATCCGGTACAACACGCTCCGCGACAGCCAGGGCGGCATCGTGCTGCGCCACGGCAACCACTCCACCGTCGAGGGCAACTGGCTGCTCGGCGGCAAGGAGGGCATCCGCCTGTACGGCAACGACCACCTGGTCGTCAACAACCACCTCGCCGGCCTCACCGGCCGGGCCCTCGTGATCGGCAGCGGCACCACGCGCGACCACCACGAGGGCGAGACCACCGAGGAGCGGCGCGGCAACGACGCCTGCGACCGCGCGGTGATCGTGCACAACACCCTGCGCGCCAACAAGAGTTCCCTCTCGGGCGAGACCCGCACGTACGAGCCCCGCGACGTGGTCGTCGCCGACAACCTCATCGTCGGGGACAGCGGCAGCCTGGTCGCGCTGGGCGCGAACACCGGCTTCATCTGGCAGGGCAACATCCTCTGGGGC
Source organism: Streptomyces vietnamensis (assembly GCF_000830005.1). NCBI lineage: Bacteria > Bacillati > Actinomycetota > Actinomycetes > Kitasatosporales > Streptomycetaceae > Streptomyces > Streptomyces vietnamensis. Next base: position 7,899,531 of record NZ_CP010407.1, read on the forward strand.
GCGGCCTCCGACGGCACCCTCCCCAACGCGGGCTACACCCGCGTCGATCCCCGTCTGGTGCCGTCCTCCGACGGTGTCCACCGGCTCGCGGCCGGCAGCCCCGCGATCGGCGCGGCGACGCTCACCACCCTCTCGGTCCCCGAGGACATCGACGGCCACGCCCGGGGCACCGCCCGCGACATCGGCGCCGACGAGTACTCGACCCTGGCCCCGGTCCGCCGCCCCCTCACCCCCACGGACGTGGGCCCGAACGCCTCCTGACCCCACCTGCCCGTATGATCACCCCGATCATGATCAACATCGCGCATTCCCGGGGGTATCAGCACGTGAACAGGGTGAGGGCGGTCGTCGCCGCGGTCGTACTGGCGTCCGCGGTGGCGGGCTGCGGTTCCGGGGGACCGGCGGACGCCACACGGCCGGCCGACAAGCCGACCGCGGCGAAGCCCTCCAACGGGCAGGCAGAGGCGAAGAATCCTTCCAGCGGGCAGGCAGAGGCGGAGAAGCTCGCCGCCGACCCCGGCACCCGCTACACCACCGTCGCCGTGCCGACGATGGAAGGCCTCGTCTGCGACGAGGGCGACGGCGGCTTCCACTTCGGCAGCGACCTCGACATGAGCGTCACCGGCGACGACGGCCTGAAGGAGATCGAGGGCGACGGCCAGGACGTCGCCGACGAGGTGTCCTGCTTCGGCAGCCCCCGCAACGTCCTCCGCAAGGGCACCATGTCGGCCTCGGCGCCCACGTTCACCGCCAGGACCCACCTGTACGAGGACGTGCCCGACCCCACCGCCTCCCTGAACCGCATCTTCGACGCGTCCATGGACCTGGCGAAGGACTACGGCCGCAACCTCACCGGCGCCCCGAAGACCGTCACCAGCAGCTCCCTCGTCGTGAAGTGCCGGCAGAACGTCACCGACACCTTCCCGATGACGACCTGTCTCTGGGCGAACTACGGGGCGGCCGGAGTCCTCGACTTCTTCCCGTTCGACGACCAGTACGTCCCGGTCGACTCGGCCGCCAGGCTCACCCAGGACTTCGTCGCCGGCGCGCTGAAGAAGTAGGGGCCCGGCCGGGCGGTCTCAGGCCTCCCCGAGGCCGCCCCGGGCGATCACCTCCGCGTACCAGCGGGCACTGTCCTTCAGGGTCCGGCGCTGCGTCGCGAAGTCCACGTGCACGATGCCGAACCGCTTGCTGTAGCCGTACGCCCACTCGAAGTTGTCGAGCAGCGACCACAGGAAGTAGCCCCGCACATCAGCCCCGTCCGCGAGCGCCCGGTGCACCGCCGCCAGGTGCGCGTGCAGATACGCCACCCGCTCCGGGTCCTTCACGTTCCCCGACGGGTCGGCGTAGTCGTCGTACGCCGCGCCGTTCTCGGTGATGACCAGCGGTACGCCCGGCAGTTCGTCCCGCAGCCGGACCAGGAGCCCGTGCAGCCCGTCCGCGTCCACCGGCCAGTCCATGGCCGTCCGCGGCCCGGGCGCCGGCTCGAACCGTACGTGCCGCTCGGCGCCCGCCCACGGCGACGGCGACTCCGAGCTGCCCGCCGCGACGACCGCCGGGGAGTAGTAGTTGATGCCCAGCGAGTCGATCGGCGCGGCCGCCGTCGCCAGATCGCCGTCCCGGACGAACGACCAGTCCGTGACGGCCGCCGTGTCGCGGACCAGGTCCTCGGGGAGCCGGCCGTGGAAGACCGGGTCCAGGAAGATCCGGTTCCCGACCGCGTCGATCCGGCGGGCCGCGTCCAGGTCCTCAGGAGTCTGCGAACGCGCCCGTACGGCATGGAGGTTGAGGGTCAGGGACACCTCCGCCGCACCGGGCAGCGCACCGCGCAGCGTCCGGGCCGCGAGGCCGTGCGCCAGGTTGAGGTGGTGCGCGGCGCGCAGCGCGGCGAGGTCGCTGGTCCGGCCCGGCGCGTGCACGCCTTGGCCGTAGCCGAGGAAGGCCGCGCACCAGGGCTCGTTGAGCGTGGTCCAGGTGGCGACCCGGTCACCGAGGGCGTCCGCCATGATCCCCGCGTACTCGGCGAAGCGGTACGCCGTCTCCCGGTGCGGCCAGCCGCCCGCGTCCTCCAACTCCTGCGGCAGGTCCCAGTGGTAGAGCGTCACCACCGGCCGGATACCGGCCTCCAGGAGCGTGTCGGCGAGCCGCCGGTAGAAGTCCAGGCCCTTGCGGACGGCCGGGCCGCGCCCGGTGGGCTGGACCCGGGGCCAGGCGACCGAGAAGCGGTAGTCGGTCACCCCGAGCCGCCGCATCAGGGCGACGTCCTCGTCGACCCGGTGGTAGTGGTCGGCGGCGATGTCGCCGGTGTCGCCGTTGCGCACCTTTCCGGGCGTACGGCTGAAGGTGTCCCAGATCGAGGGGGTGCGGCCGTCCTCGGCGGCGGCCCCCTCGATCTGGTACGCGGCCGTGGCCGTGCCCCAGCGGAAACCCTCGGGGAAGCGGAGAGCGGTCGTGGGGCCGGAGCGGGCGTCGAGCGCGGTCATGGGACGGTGACTCCCTGGAGTGAGAGGGTGGTGGAGGGGGAGGAGGCGCGGGCGTCAGCCCTTGACGGCGCCCTGCATGATCCCGCCGACGATCTGCCGGCCGAGGAGGCCGAAGACGAGCAGCACCGGCAGGGTCCCGAGCAGGGTTCCCGCCATGATCACGGACTGGTCGTGGACGTAGCCGCCGCCGAGCTGGCGCAGCGCGACCTGGACGGTGGGCTCGGAGGAGGAGAGCGCGACGACGGGCCAGAAGAAGTCGTTCCACGCGGCCATGAAGGTCAGCAGGCCGAGCACGGCCATGCCGGGCCGGGCGATCGGCACCACGATCGACCAGAAGATCCTCGCCGTGGACGCGCCGTCGACCCGGGCCGCCTCGATCAGCTCGTCCGGCAGCGACTGCACCAGGTACTGCCGCATGAAGAACACCCCGAACGCCGACACCAGGCCCGGCAGGATCACCGACTGGAGCTGGTTCACCCAGCCGAGCTCGGCGATCAGCATGAACAGCGGGATCACCCCCAGCTGCGGCGGGATCATCATGGTGCCCACGGTGACCGCGAGCAGCGCGCCCCGGCCCCGGAAGCGGAGCTTGGCGAAGGCGAAGCCGGCGAGCGTGCAGCACAGGACGGTGCCGAGGGTGATCGACCCGGAGACGAGGAGCGAGTTCAGGAGCGCCTTGCCGATGTCGGCCTCTTCGAGGACCGCCTCGAAGTTGCGCATCAGGTGCGGGCCCGGCAGCAGGGCCGGAGGGACCTTCGCCAGGTCGGCATTGGAACGGCTCGCGGCGACGACCGTCCAGTAGAAGGGGAAGGCGGAGAACAGTACGGCGACGATCAGGATCGTGTGGGCGAGCGGCCCGGCGTGCAGGGTGCGGCCGGCCCGGGAGGGGCCGGTCCGTGCCGGGCGGACCAGCGCGGTCATCGGCCGGCCTCCTTGCGGGAACGGCGGCGCGCGATCAGGGCGTTGAGCCCGACGAGCACCACGATGAGCAGGAACATCACCCAGGCGATGGCGGCGGCCCGCCCCAGGTGGAAGAAGCCCCAGCCCTGCTCGTACAGGTAGAGGCCGAGGGTCTGGTACTGGTGCGAGATGCCGCCCGAGATAGAGCCTTCGAGGAGCAGCGGCTCGCCGAACAGCTGGGTCGCGCCGATCGTGGAGACGACGACGGTGAAGAGGATGGTGGGCCGAAGGCCCGGCAGCGTGACGTGGAAGAACTGGCGCCACCGCGAGGCCCCGTCCATCGCGGCGGCCTCGTACAGCTCGTCGGGGATGGACTGCATGCCGGCCAGGTAGATCAGCGCGTTGTAGCCGGTCCAGCGCCAGATGACGACCGTGGACACGGCGATCTGCGAGGCGACCGTGCCGTTCTGCCAGTCGACGGGATCGATGCCGATGAGGCCGAGCCCGTAGTTGACCAGCCCGAAGTCCCGGCCGAAGAGCTGGGCGAAGACGAGGGTGGCGGCGGCGACCGAGGTCGCGTACGGCAGCAGGACCGCCGTCCGCAGGAAAGTGCGGCCGCGCATGCGGTAGTTCAGCAGGTGCGCGAGGCCGAGGGCCATCACCAGCTGCGGCACGGTCGACAGGACGCCGATGGTGAAGGTGTTGCGCAGCGCGACCCAGAAGTACGCGTCGCCGAGGAGCGCGGTGTAGTTGCCGAGGCCGCGCCACTCCATGTCGCCGGGGGTCTGGAGCTCGACCCGGTAGAGGGAGACGAAGGCCGTGTAGAGCAGCGGGAAGAGGCCGAAGGCGGCGAACAGGGTGAAGAACGGGGCGAGATAGGCGTACGGCGAGACCGTCCGCCAGGCCCGCCGGGCGGGCCCAGGCCGGGGCGGCGGGGCGGCGGCGCGCGGTGGGGCCGGTGGTGCCTGGGATGCGGCGAGGGTCACGGTGCGGCCCTTCGGTGGGAGAGCGGGGCGGGGGAGTCGGGGCGGCGCGGGCGTTCGGGGAGGCGCGGGCCTTCGGGAAGACGCCGGCGTTCGGGGTGGCGCGGGCGTTCGGGGCGGTGCGGGCCTTCGGGAAGACGCGGGCATTCGGGGTGGCGCGGGCGTTCAGGGTGGCGCGGGGCGGGCGCCGGGCGGCTCGCGTCAGCCGAGGGTGTTCTCGACGCCCTTCTTCGCGTTCGACCAGGCCTCCTCGGGCGACGTGCCCTTGCGCTCGACCTCGCTCAGCGCGTTGGTGATCTGCTGGGCGATGTTCTGGTCGTGCACGCCGAGCACCTGGACCGGGGCCGCCTTCGCCGCGTCGCCGAAGATCTTCCCGATCGGGGCGCCGGAGAAGTACGCGTCCTTCGCGCCGGCGACCTTCTCGATCGCGCCGGTGGCCGAGGGGAAGTTGCCCTGCTTCTCGAAGAGCCGGGTCTGCTGCTCGGGCGCGGTGAGCCACTTGATCAGCTCGTACGCCTCCTTCTTGTGCCGCGCGGCCTTCGGCACGGCCAGGTAGGAGCCGCCCCAGTTGCCGGCGCCGCCGGGGAGCGCGGCGACGTCCCACTTGCCCTTGCCGGCGTCACCGGCCTGGCCCTTGATGTAGCCGAGCATCCAGGCGGGGCAGGGGATCGTGGCGAACGAACCGGCGGCGAAGGCCTGGTTCCACTGCGGGGACCACTGGTCGAGCTTGGCGCTCAGCCCGCTCCGCGCGGCCTCGACGGAGTGGTCCCAGGCGGTGCGCAGGGCGGGGTTGTCCTGCCAGATGAGCTTGCCGGAGGCGTCGTAGTACCGCTCCTTCTCCTGCCCGATCATGATGGAGTACAGGCTGCCGACGCTGTCGATCCACGCGTGCTTGCCCGGGGCCTTGGCCTTGTACTGCTTCCCGAGCTCCAGGTAGCCGTCCCAGGTGGCCCACTTCTTCGCCAGTTCCTCGCGGTCGGTGGGCAGTCCGGCCTGCTTGAACAGGTCCGCGCGGTAGCAGAGGGCCTCCGGGCCGACGTCCGTGCCGAGGCCGAGGACCTCGCCGCCCCCGCCGGTGGCGGCGGCCCACTTGGCCGGGGCGAACTGCTCCTCGAGCGCGTCCGCCCCGTACTTCCTGAGGTCCTCGAACCGCTCGGCCTGCTCCTTGGCGACGGAGGCGATCCGGCCGACCTCGATGCCCTGCACGTCGGCGAGGCCACCGCCGCCGGCGAGCCGGGTCTGGAGAGACTTCCAGTAGTCGGCCTCGTCCTCGGTGTCCGTCTGCTTGATCGTGACACCGGGGTGGAGCTTCTCGTACTCCGCGTACAGCCCGGCCTCCTTGTATCCGAAGGAGCCGAACAGGTCCACGGTGATCGTGACCTCGCCACCGGCGCCGTCCCCCGACGCGCCGTCCGTCGAACTTCCGCAGGCGGCGAGCAGTGCCCCGGTGAGCACGACCGCCCCCAGGCGGGCGGCGGTTCTCTTGGCGGCGCGGGTGACGGTCATGGGAAGCCTCCTTGGCTCCGGAGCGAGCGAGAGTCTCTGAGAGCGCTCTCAAGTCTGCGGGGGGAGCGTGCCCGTGAAGAGGCGTATCCGTCAAGACTCGAAGGAGCATCGGACGGGAGGAGCGCTCAACTCCCTTCTATGTTCAACCCATTGACACAGTCGTTTCGCGGGTTTTACGTTTCCGGCGATCTGAGAGCGCTCTCACCCTCTTCGCCGCACACCCCCCACCCCTCGACGACATGAGGTGCTCCTTCATGCCAGCCCCCCGCAGCAGGCCGGCCGCCGTGCTGGTCCTGGTCTCCGCCCTCGCCGCCCTGGGAATCGGCCCCGCCGCCGGTCCCGCGGCGGCGGCCACCGTCCCGACGGGCGCCGGAAGTTACTCCGACACCCGCCCCGCCGGCACCTCGGGACCCACCACCAACACCGGCACCCCGGTCACGCCCAAGGTCACCCCCGCCGCCCAGGGGAAGCCGGTCCCCACCAACGACTGGTGGTCCTCGCTCGCCTTCCAGCGGTACGGGGACAACCCGTACTCCACCCCCATGTACGGCCACCCGCTCACCTACCAGGCCGTCGCCGGCGGCCTGGAGATCGGCTACCCGACCAGCCCCGCGATCGTCGGTGACGGACGCCAGTACGAGTTCGCCCACAAGCGCGACCTCACCCTCGGCCTCACCGGCCTCAACTCGCCCGACACCAGGGCCGACGCCTGGTCCGACTGGACCGTCACCCCCTACTGGTCCGACGGAACCCGCACCCTGCGCACCACCATCGGCCACGGCCTGCCCTTCGTGTACGCCAGGGGCACCGGCGGCGACGCCCGCATCACCACCGCCGAGGCGCCCACCGTCTTCGCCGACCAGGGCAACGTCCTCGGCATCACCGTCGCGGGCCACCACTACGCCCTCTTCGCGCCCACCGGCACCGACTGGAACGTCTCCGGCTCGACCGTCACCGCCGGTCTCGGCGGCAAGGACTACTTCTCCGTCGCCGTCCTGCCCTCCACCGACGCCCTCGCGACCTACCGGAAGTACGCGTACAGCTTCGTCACCGGGTCGACGGTGAACTGGAGTTACGACGCGGGGACCGTCCGCGCCACCTACAGCCTCACCACCGAGGCGAAGGAGGGCACCGAACGCGGCACCCTCCAGGCGCTCTACCGCCACCAGTGGCTGCACACCACCGATCCGCTCACCCCGTACACGTACGTCTCGCCGCGCGGCACCATGAAGGTCCGCGAGTCCGCCTCCTTCACGACCTCCCAGCAGGCCGCCGCCACCCTGCCCGGACTCCCGGGCGCCGGCGTGGACCCCGCCAGGCTGCGCGGCTACCTGAACGAGGTGGCGAACTCCGCCGACCCCTTCTCCGGAGCCGTCGACACGTACTGGACCGGCAAGGCCCTCGGCAAGCTCGCCCAACTCGTCCCCCTCGCCGACCAGATCGGCGAGGGCGCGATCCGCGACAAGCTCCTCGGGCTGATCAAGGGCCGCCTCCAGGACTGGTTCACGGCCGGCGGCGCCAACGAGTTCTCGTACGACCAGTCCTGGAAGACCCTCATCGGCTACCCGGCCTCCTACGGCAGCGACACCGAACTCAACGACCACCACTTCCACTACGGCTACTACGTGTACGCGGCCGCGATCGTCGCCCAGTACGACCCTGCCTGGGCCGCCGACTCCGCGTGGGGCGCCATGGTCAAGACCCTGGTCCGCGACACCGCCAACCCCAGCCGCACCGACAGCGCCTTCCCCTTCCTGCGCGGCTTCGACGTCTACGCCGGACACAGCTGGGCCAGCGGCCACCAGGGCTTCGCCGCCGGCAACAACCAGGAGTCCTCCTCGGAGTCGACCAACCTCAGCGCCGCCCTCGTCCTCTGGGGCTCGGCCACCGGTGACACGTCACTGCGCGACCTCGGCACGTACCTCCTCACCACCGAGGGCGAGGCCGTCGCCCAGTACTGGTTCGACGCCGACCAGCAGGTCTTCCCCGGCTCCTTCCAGCACGACACCGTCGGCATGGTGTGGGGCAGCGGCGCCGCCTACTCCACCTGGTGGACCGCGAACCCGGAGGAGATCCACGGCATCAACGTCCTCCCGGTGACCGGAGGTTCGCTCCAGCTCGCCGGACGCAAGGACGCCGTCCGGCGCAACATCGCCGAGATGGAACGCGAGAACGGCGGCCCCGCCGTCGAATGGCGCGACATCCTCTGGGAGTTCCAGTCCCTCGCCGACCCCGGCGCCGCCAAGGCCAAATGGGACGCGGGCAACGCCGGTTACACCCCGGAGGCGGGGGAGTCGAAGGCCCACACCTACCACTGGCTCACGGCACTGGACACCCTCGGCGCCCCCGACGCCACGGTCACCGGCTCCATCCCCACCTCCGCCGTCTTCCTGAAGGGCACCACCCGCACCTACGTGGCCCACAACCACGGCACGACCGCCCGCACGGTCACCTTCTCCGACGGAAAGTCCCTCACGGTCCCCGCCCGCTCCACCGCGACCGGCACCGGAACGGGCAGCACCGACCCCGGCCCCGGCCCCGGCCCTTCCACGGGAAACACCTTCCAGCTCCGCACCGGCGGCACCCTCACCACGGCCACCGGAGCCACGGCGGGCAGCGACACCATCGCCTCGGCGCAGGGCGCCAACCACGACGGCACCCCGAACCGGCCGCTCGTCTACGAGGCGAGGAACGTCAACGGCACGCTCAGGCCCGGCGGTTCGACCGCCTTCCGCCTCCAGGTGGACGCCGGAACGGTGGTCGGCCTCGGCCAGCAGGCCCGTATCAGCTACGACCTCACCGGCGACGGCACCTTCGACCGGACGGAGACCTACCAGTACTTCGCGACGGACCCGGTCACCGGCTGGGAGGAGTACAACCAGACACGCGGCCTGAAGTCCGCCACCGGCACGCTCGGCGACCTGCGCGGCGGAACGGTCCGCCTGGAGGTCTGGAGCGCGATAGGGAACGGCGACTCACGGCTCCAGACGGGCACGGACCGGTCCGTCCTCGTCATCCCGTACGACTGACCCCCGGGTGGGAAGGCGGCGGGCCCGGGAAAGCCACCCGGGCCCGCCGTTTTTCCGTACGCGACGCCACCCGGGCCCGCCGCTTTCCCTTACGGCGTCAGGCGGAGGCGCGGCGGACCAGCGAGGTCGGGGTGATCACGGAGGCCGGGACCTCGGGACCGGTCCCGTCGAGCAGCCGCATGAGCAGCTTCACCATCAGCCGGCCCATGCCCTCGATGTCCTGGCGGACGGTGGTGAGCGCGGGAGTGGTCCGCTCGACGACCGAGACCATGTCGTCGAAGCCGACGACCGCCACGTCCTCCGGCACCCGCAGCCCGCGCTCCCGCAGGATCCGCAACGCCCCCGACGCCATCAGGTCGTTGGCGACGAACACGCCGTCGACGTCCGGCCGCCGGTCGAGGAGCTCCGCCATCGCACGGGCGCCGCTCTCCTCCGTGAAGTCGCCCCGGCGCAGCAGCCCGGGATCGGCGTCCAGGAGGACGTCCCGGTAGCCGTGGATCCGGTCGATCGCGGACGTCTGGTCGGCGGGACCCGAGATGTGCGCGATGTTCCGCCGCCCGAGCCCCACCAGGTGCCGCACCGCCTCCCGGGCGCCGCCCCGGTTGTCGCAGTCGACGAACGGCACGGCCGGATCCGTCCCCGGGGCGGGCCGCCCGCCGAAGACCACCGGGATCCGGGCCCGCTCGATCACGGACGGCAGCGCGTCGTCGCTGTGCAGCGAGAACGCCAGCGCGCCGTCGACGTGCCCGCCCCCGAGATAGCGCGAGATCCGCTCGTGGTCCCCGGGACCCTCCACCCACAACAGCACCAACTGGGCGTCGTACGCGGTCAGTTCCCGGCTGATCCCCCGCACCTGCTGCTCGAAGAACGGGTCCGAGAAGACCCGGAACTCGGGCTCCGCGATGATCACGGCCACGGCGCCGTTGCGCCGGGTGACCAGGGTGCGGGCCGCGTGGTTCGGGACGTAACCGAGCTCCTCGACGGCCCTGCGCACCTTCTCCACCAGGGGAGCGCGCACGCCCGCGCCCCCGTTGACGACCCGGGAGGCCGTGGCGCGCGAGACCCCGGCGCGCGAGGCGACGGCTTCCAGCGTGGGGCGGGGCCCCGTGGTCTGCTCGGGCAAGGCGTGCGCTCCTCGACTGCGGCGGCTGGACGGGGTGTGCGGTGTGCGTGTCCGACGGGTGGTGTGCGGTCCTGCGCGGACCAGGATATCTGCAGCCCGCACTTGTTGAGAGCGCTCCCAAGATCCGAGTGGCGGGTGAACACCCGCTGCCCGGGGCGGTGTCAGTGGGGCGTGCGACGATCCCAGGCATGATCGTCTCGCTGGATGCCCTGCTGCCCACCACCGGTACGCACCTGTCGACCACCTACGCCGACTGGGTCGCCGCCCACGACCCGGGCGCGGTCGAGAGCGCGCGTGCGCTGGTCCAGGACATGGGGGCCGAGCTCAACCGGTCCTGGACCAAGCCCGGCGCGTTCGTCGACGCGATGGCGCGGCGGGCGCGGCAGCTGCCGCCGGCGCATCTGCCGTGGTTCTGGGACACCGTGGGGCACCGGCTGATCGGTTACGGGAGCAGGCCGGGCGGGCGGGCGTACGCGGCGGCGCGGGCGGCCGAGGCCCAGCACGGGCTGCCCGTCGACGCCGCCTATCGCCGGGCCAACGGGCTGCTGTTCGCCCGGGGCGGGGCCATGCCCGCCAAGGAGTTCGGTGCCCATCAGCGGTTCCTCGCTGAGACGCTGGAGCCGGCGGCGGCGCACACCGCCCTGGAGGCCTTCCTCACCGCCTGGGCGGGCTCGCCCGCCGACCTGCCGGCGGACCTGGTGCGCCGGGTACGGGCCTCCGCCAAGACGGCCGGGCTCGGTGACGCGGAGGTCGCCCGGCTCGTGGGCACGATCCTCTCGGCCACCCGGAAGAAGACCGTGCCGGACGCCCTGCTGACGGCGGCCGCACCGATTCTGATGGCCCATCCGCCGACGGACACGATCGCGGCCGGGCTCGTGGAGGTCTTCCCCGAGGGGGCCACCGACGGCGGCGCGTGGCTGCGGCTGCTGATCGGCTGCGGCACGACCGGGGCGATGGAGGCCGGCCGGGTCGTCCCGGAGGGCGGGCTGCACCAGTGGCTCGGCACCTTCGTCCGCATGTACCAGTACGCCCTCCAGTCGGGCGGTGGCGTCGCACGACAGCCGCTTCCGGGGGAACTGCTCGATCTCATCGGCCGGTTGGGGCCCCGACTGCGGGCCGAGGGCGCACCCGTCACCCTGCACACCACCCGCCACCACTACCAGGGCTTCGACGCGGACGTCCTCGACGCCTGCCTCGCGGCCGGGGTCACGGTCGTCGACCCGGGCCCCGACGTCCGGATGCGGTTCTGGGGCGAGAAGTCCCGGCGCGACCTCGCCGCGCTCGCCGCCGACCCCGTGTTCGGCCCCCGCCTGGAGGGGACCGTGCACGCCAACCTGCTGCCGAACTGGCACATGGCGCGCGGACGGCAGCCCGGATCGGCCGTGACGCTGCTTCCGGGCAACGAAGGCATCGCCCACGAGGTGGCCGGACGCGTCGGCAGGCTCGTCGACACGGTCGGGGGCGGCGGCATGGCAGGCGCCGAGGAGTCCGTGGCCGAGCTGGAGACCCTCCTCGACCGGCCGACCGTGACGGCGCTCGGCGGGATCGCCGACGCCCTCGGGGCGACGAGCGCGGCGGGCGCGCTGCGCCGCTCGCTCGCGGCCGGGCTTCCGGAGGAACTGGCCTGGCCGGCGCTCGAGTCGGTGTACGCGGAGTTCGCCGCCGAAGCGGAGTCCGCCGATGCCGATGCCGATGCCATCGGGCCCGTGCCCGGTGTCGCCGGAGTGACCTGCACCTGGCCCGTGCTCACCGTGTTCGGGGCCGACCGGGCCGTCGCCGTCGACCCGGACGGGGTGCGGGCCTCCTGCCGGTTCACGGTGCCGGACGACGCGACGATGTACGCCGTCCACTACGTCGGCGGATCCTTCCTGGTGAGCTGGTCGGTCAAGCCGGATCCGTACTTCTGCGACACCGCCTGCTGGGCGGACCGGCCCGAGGAGCCGTTCACGCCGGACGAGCAGGGCGGCCTCGTGCCCTACGGCGGGAAGCTGGACGGGGCCTACGGCTTCCAGTTCGAGACCGCCGACGGGGGAGGGCGCCACGGCGGCCTCCGCGCGCTTCGGCCGGGCGGCACCGAAGGCATCGACAGCAACGAACTGCAGCTCGGCGACGGAACCCGGATCTGGACCAACGGCGTGTACAGGCGGCGCCCGTGGGAGGCCGTGGACCCGGTCACCGGTGAGCCGACGGGCGGCGCCGAGGTGCCCGACTTCCCCGGTCGCCCCGCGAGTGCCGACCCGGCGACGGAACCGTCCGAGGCGGGCATGGCCCTGGCCGTCGAGGCCCTCCACCTCGCACCGCTGCCCGCCGGTCTGGCCGACTCCCCGCTCGGCAGCAGGGACGGCCTCGTCGGGACCCGGATCCTGTTCCGCACCCCGCACCGAGACCCCGCGCCCGACCACTACCTGCTGCAGAGCATCGACGGGCGCACGGCCCGCTTCGCCGTCGACCGGCAGGGGCAGAAGCCCTGGGCCCTGTGGGCGCCGCCGGAGGGCGCCGTGGAGGACGTGGTCCTCGCCGAGGCCGAGACGCGGACGGGCGTGCGCGCGTACACCGCCGACGGCGTCCTGCTGTGGGAGCTGGACGGCCACCACTCGCCCCGGCACCCCCGGGTGGGGCCGGTCCGGCGCGTCACCGTGTCCGGGGGCGTGGCCCTGCCCCCGGCCTTCTGGTACCTGCTCCGCACCCGGGACGCGGCCGGGTCCAGGGCGCTGCGCAACGTGAGCCGCGAGACGGCGGAAGCGCTGCTCACGGCAGCCGCCGAGAGCACGGCGGCCTCCGGCGATGAGGCGGCCTTCGGCGATGCTGCCGCCTTCGGCGATGTGGCCGCCTCCGTCGGCGCGACCGCCTCTGACCGCCCGGCCGCCTCCGACCGTCCGGCCGCCTCCGACCGTCCGGCCACCTCCGACCGCCCGACCGCCTCCCACGGCACGTCCGCGCTCCGTTCGGTCGTCGCGCGCGAGCTGCCGGACGTCACCGATCCCGTCCTGGTCGAGGCCGTCGTCGCGGTGGCCGAGCGGGCCGCCCGGGTGGAGGAGCGGCGGCGTGCCCTGCACCGGCGCGTCACCCTGCTCGCCGAGGCGCCGCCCGTGCGGCTCCGCCGGTCCGTGCCGGACACCGCACTCGTCCCCGCGCTGCACGGCCTCGTCGACACCGGCGAGCCCGACCAGTGGCGGCGGACCCCCGACGTGGCCCTGCCGGCGACGCTGACCGCGCTCGCCGCCGACGGCTCCTGCCTGGCCGGGACGATCGTCGAGGAGGTGCGCCGGCTCTCGCCGCCCGCCCCGCCGCACGACTGGTCGCAGCTCCTCGGCGCGATCGACGCCGTCGCCTGGCGGGCGGCGGTCGCACCGACCCCGGACGCCGACCGGGCCGCTCTCCTCGCGCTCCTGGACACCTGGGCCGACCAGCCGTTCGCCCGCGCGGGCAGCCGCTGGTGGGCGGGGAGGACGTCCGGCCCCGGGTTCGTGGACCTCATGCGCGCGGACGGCACGGCCATCGCGTCCGCAGGCGTACGGGACGGCGGCGCGAAGCAGTGGTTCGTGGCGCCCGTCGCCGAGAACCCGCACGCGGACCCGGTCCCCGGTGTGGCCACCGAGGCACGGCACGTGCGCGTGGAGCGGGACGACGCCGAGCGGCTGCGGGCCCTCGTGGCCGCCGTCGACACCCACGGGCCGGTCCCGCTCCCGGAGTCGGCGGCCGCGCGCTTCGCCGAACTGACGGGTGTACGACGGTCCGTGGCCCGGCTCGTCGTCGCCGGTCTCGTCGGCCGGGCCGACCGGGAGGAGAACCGGGCCCTCGTGCGCAAGGCCCCGTACAAGGCGACCCCGCTCACGGCGGAGTCGTACGAAGAGCTCCGTACCAGGCTCGGCGGCGCGGGCCGCAGGGCCGTCCTGGCCGCCGCCCTGCCCGACGACCCGGCCGAGCTGTGGCGGCCGGGCGGGATCGAGGCGGCGGTGGAGCGGATGGCCGGGGTGTGGCGGGAGCTCCTCGGGGCGCAGCCCGCCGTCGACGACGACACGGCCGACGCCCTGGAGGCCGACCTGGGCCTCGGCGAGGTGTGGGCCCGGCGTCTCGCCGGAGGCTACGACGCCGCCGAGGACGCGACCGTGCCCGCGGCCGGCTGGGAGCTGGCGGCGACCCGGCAGGGCAGGGGAGTGGAGGTCCGGGCCGTACCGCAGGCCGGGCCCGAACTGCCGTACCGCACCCCGGTGGGGCTCGCCCTGACGGAGATCGCGAGCGCCCTCGTGTGGGCGTGGACGGACCGGCCCGTCGGCGATCCGGCGCTGGCGGGCGCCCAGGCCCTGTACGAGCGGCTGCGCGCCGAGCTGGACCGCCCCGAGCTGCTGCTCGAACTCCCCGAGTACTGCGTGAAGGACACGCCGGAGCGGATCGCCGAGCGGTTCGGGCCCCGGCGTCTGCCGGTGGCCCGGCACCCGGAGAACGGCTCGGATCCGCAGACCGCGTACGACTCCGGACCGCTGGTGGTGTGCGCCCCCTACGGCACCGCCTTCCTGCGTCCCGCGGCCGTCACCGACCCCGGGACATGGCAGGCGGTCCGTGAGGTCACCGACCTCGCCGAGGACCTGGACCGGGTGGCACCGCTGCTCGCGGGCGGCGGTCTCGAGCGGATGGTGCGGCGCGCCCTGTCCGGAGCCGTACCGGCCGGGGCGTACGAGGCGGATCCGCGCCGTTCCTGTCCGGAGCTCGTCGCCCGGGTGGCGGTGAAGCTCGGGGTGGGCGGGGACGCGGCGGCCCTGTACCTCCAGCTGGCGACCCTCGCGGCGCCCACCGACCGGAACGTACGGCGGTGGAACGGCTGGTCGACCAAGCGGCACACGGAGGTCCGGGCGGAACTCCTGGCCACCGGCGCGGTCCTGGAGGCCAAGCGGGCACGGGCCGGCCGGACCCTGTTCCTGCCCGGCGACTGGACCGAACTCAAGGCCCCGCACCTGCCGCTGGAGACCGTGAAGCTGACGACCCACCTGGTGCGGCCGATGTGGGACAAGTGGATCCGCTCCCCGTTCGTACGGATCCTGCCGACGGCACCCCTCCACGAGCTGTTCGAGGAAGCCTGGGAACGGGTCTCCGACTAGGGCCTGTCCGGCCCTGATCCGCCGGACAGGCCCTGGGCCCTGACGACGCTGCCCCGCCCACCGAGGGGTGGGCGGGGCAGCGTCGTCGGAACGTCCGTCGGTCAGCCGGCGGCGGGGGCCCCGAGCTGTACCTCCGTGTCGGTGGCGGCCGTTCGGGGCGCCAGCGCCTTCTGGGCGAGGATGCCGAAGGCGATCCCGAACACCGCCCACAGGACCACCTGAATGGCCAGCGAGGCGAGCCTGAAGTCCCAGAGGACCCCGGCGGGGAAGCCCGTCGCGACGGCGTCCTCGTTGTCCGGCAGGACGACGAAGGCGACGGCCGTCACGACGACGAACCCGGCACCGGCGGCCAGGGTCGCGTTCCAGTTCCCCAGGCGCGGCGCGAGCCGGCGTCCGGCGATCACGGCGCCGATCCCCAGGAGCACGCTGAGCAGGATCATCAGGAAGAACAGGGTGGTGCGCTTCCCGATGGTGTCCGGGTTCCCGACGGCCGGTGGGGTCGCCGGGTACTTGAGGAACGGCACCAGATAGACGGTGGTGAACGCGCCGGCCGCGGTGAGCGCCGCCGTCGCCCGGGGGCTGAACCGGCCGATGCGGCCCAGCGCGAAGGAGAACGCCAGGGAGGCGATGCCGCCCAGCGCCACCCCGTAGACGAGGACGCCGGTGGCGAGGCCGAAGGTCGACTGGACGGTGCGGCTGACCCCTTCCTCCTCCTCCTCGGCGGCCTCGGCGGCGGCCGTACCGCCACCGTGGCCGGCGTGTGCCCCGTGGCCCGCGTGCGCCCCGTGGGCGGCCGGGGCCTCCTGGGCGGCCTTGGCCTCCTCCACGGCGATCGCGCTGTTCACGGGCGGTTCACCCACCACGTAGGACACGGCGAAGGCGAAGAGCCCGGCGATCAGGCCCGCGAGCATGCCGCGGACCAGCAGGGTCCTCACAGTCGAGGCGTGCATGTGCGTGTCGCCCCTCAGTGGCAGGGGAAACCGAGCAGGTGGCGTCCGTCGTGCACCCACTCGTGCACGTCGGAGCCGGCGAAGAGGGAGGTGGCGCCCTGCTCGGCACCCACGAAGTACAGCGCGATCAGCGCGAGGAGCCCGACGAAGAAGGCCCAGGGCAGTACGGCGCGCACGGGCAGCGGAGCGGGTACGGCGACGGACGGGGTGGAAACAGCAGCGGAGACGACGGCCTCGGCCATGATGGAACCTCCTGTGGGAACTCGCGTCCCAGACGGTGGTGCAGGACGACGGTCCACGGGTCTGACTCGCCGTGATGTGCCCCTGGGGGCCTCACGGCTTACAGTGGCGCGACCGTGCCGGACTCTCACCGGACTTCCGTCTCGCCGTCGTCACGCTGTTCAGATGTCGTCTGACGGTACCGCGCTCCGCGACCCCCGCCAAGAGTGTGAGGCCTGGATCACTCTTCGTGCGCGCCCGCCCGACCTCCCGCCCTCCCCCGTCCCAAAGGATCCCGATGACACTGCGGTTGACCCTGATCTCGCCCGCGACGAGCGAGGCGCTGCGCGAGGTCCGGTTCGACGACGACGGTCCTCTCGACCCGGCGGGCATCGCCCGCGCCGAGGCCGTCGCGTCCGCCGTCGAGGCGTCCCCGCGCGCGTACACCTCGCCGTCCCGGCGCTGCCGCAGCACGGCGGAGGCTCTGGGCCTGGGCGCGGAGCCGCTGGACGCGCTCGCCGGCTGCGCGATGGGACGGTGGCGCGGACAGACCCTGGCGGCCGTCGCCGCCGCCGAGGAGGCAGGGGTCTCCGCCTGGCTGTCCGACCCGACGGCGGCCCCGCACGGCGGGGAGTCCCTGCACGAGCTGCGCGTCCGGGTCGGCGCCTGGCTCGACGGCCTCGCGGACGGCAGCGGACGCGTCACCGCCGTCGTCGAACCGGACGTGGTCCGCGCCGCGATGGTCCACGCCCTCGCGGCACCGGACGCCATGGCCTGGCGCCTGGACGTGCGTCCGCTGACCGCCGTCCACCTCAGCGGTCGCGCGGGCCGCTGGAACGTGCGCGCGGGGGAGTCGCTGGGACAGCGGTGAGGGGGACCGCGAGAACAGCGGTCCCCCTCGGCCGTCGACGCGTACGGATCAGGCGGCCGGTCGCTTCCACTCCCGTAGCAGGAGGTACCCGAGGTACGCCCCTCCGACGGCCATCGTGTACAGGCCGACCGGGAGGTTGTCGAAGAGCGGCAGCTGCTGCGCGGTGAGGTCGGCGAGGACCAGGAGCAGTGCGCCGAGCAGGGTCGACATGACCAGGTGCGGGCCGCCGCTGCGGGTGACCCGTTTGGCGATCTGCGGCGCCGTCAGGGAGACGAAGGCGATGGGTCCCGCGACGCTGACGGCGCCGGCGGACAGCACGATCGACAGCGTGACCGCCGCCGTCGCCGTACGGGCCGGGCGGGCACCCAGACCGGTGGAGAGCTCGTCGCCCATCTCGCCGATGCTCAGGGGCCGCGCGAGGAGCGCCGCGAGCGGCAGGCAGACGAGCAGCACCACCCAGATCGTCGTGGCGTCGTCCCAGGAGCGGGCGGCGAGGCTTCCGTTGATGTACGCGGTCAGCGCGCTGGCCTTGTCCCGCTCGACGGCGTAGACCACGTACTGGGTGAGGGCCGTGGACATCGCGGCCACACCGATGCCGGACACGACCAGGCGGCCGGGGTTGCGGAATCCCGTCCCCGTGGAGAAGTACACGACCGCCATGGCGATCACCGCACCGAGCAGCGCGCCGACGGGCACCGGCACGAGGTCGGGGAAGAACAGCGCGGCGGCCGCCGCGCCCGCCCCGGAACCCGCGCCGAGCCCGATGACGTCCGGGCTGCCCAGCGGGTTGCGGGTGACCGACTGGAAGAGGGCCCCGGACAGGCCGAAGGCCGCGCCGGTGGCGATGGCGACGACGAGCCGCGGGCCGCGCAGCCGGTTCAGCACGAAGGCGTTCTTGCCGGTGGCCTCGCCCATGAGCGCCGACGGAAGGTCGGCCGGGTCGATGCCCAACCTGCCCAGGGACAGGGTCGCCACGGCCGCCCCGAGGAGCAGCAGCAGCGTCACCACGGCGGCGATCACGGTGGTGCGGCGTACGGGGATCGCGATCCACGGGCCGATCCGCAGCAGGCTCCGGCCCGCGGGCCGTCCGGGCCGTGACGTCGTCACGGCCGGGGTGTCGATCCGCTCGGCGGTCTTCATGCCGCTCCCCTCATACGACGGACGGCGAAGAGCAGCGCGGGCGCGCCCACGAACGCGGTGACGACACCGACCATGAGCTCCTGCGGGCGGAGCAGTACGCGCCCGATGACGTCGGCGAACAGCAGCAGCGTCGGCCCCACGAGCGAGGTGAAGAGGATCTGCAGCCGGAAGTCGGCGCCCACGAGGACCCGGACGAGGTGCGGAACGGCGAGCCCGACGAAGGCGATCGGGCCGACGGCGGCCGTCGCGGCGGCACTGAGCAGGGTCGCCGCGAGGAGTCCCGCGCCCTTGACGCGCGCGGGGCTGATGCCGAGCGATGCGGCCTTGTCGTCGCCCATCGCCATGGCGTTGAGCGCCGGCGCGAGCAGTACGGCGAGGACGAAGCCGACGGCGGCGAACGGCAGGACCGCCCAGAAGGCGTCGAAGCCGCGCCCGCCGAGCGAACCCACCACCCAGTAGCGGTACGTGTCGAAGACCTGCGGCCGGGACAGCGCGACGGCCTGGATGAACGCGGCGAGGACGGCGGACAGCACCGCACCGGCGAGCACCAGGCGGACCGGCCCGCTGCCGCCGCCGGCCGTGCCGATCAGGTGGACGACCACACCGGTCGCCAGGGCGCCCGCGAGGGCCCACCAGATGTTCTCGCGCTGCCCGGAGGCGCCGAGGAACGCGGTCGCGGCGACGATCGCGGCGGACGCGCCCGCGTTGATGCCGAGAAGTCCCGGCTCGGCGAGCGGATTACGGGTGATGCCCTGCATCAGCGTGCCCGCGACGCCCAGGCAGAGGCCCGCGAGCAGGCCGAGCGCGGTGCGCGGATAGCGGCTCTCGACGACCGTACGGAGATAGCCGTCGCCGTCACCGGTGACGACCCGCAGGACATCGGACGCGGACGTCGGCTTGCTGCCGAACATCACGCTGGCGAGGAGCGCCAGGGCGAGCAGGAGCAGGCACAGGGCGGCGGCTGCGAAGTGCCGGGCAGGGCCCCGCCGTACGACGGCGGGGCCCTGCCCGATCCGGGAGAGAGTGGTCACGCTCGGGACCCGCTGCTACTTCCCGGCCTTGGCGACGGCCTTGTCGATCATCGGGAGGTACCGCTCGATGCTGTACGGCACCGTCAGCGGGTTGATCATCGACGAGGCGGTGACGAAGGGCTGGTCGTTGCTGTACACGAGCGCGCCCTTCTTGACCGCGGGGATGGCCGCGTACAGCGGCTGCGCCTCGATCTCCTTGCGGGACTTGTCGTCCGTGTAGAACGTGAAGGCGATGTCGCTCTTGGCGAGCTTGTTGGCGTTCTCCAGGCCGATGAGGGCGGAGTCGGTGCCCTCGGTCTCCTTGAAGGTGTTCACGACCGGGTCGACCTTGAGGCCCAGCTTGGAGACCATCGCGACGCGCTGCTCCTCGGGCTTGAAGACGCCGAGGGTGCCGGGGCCGGTGTTGTAGATGTACGAGAACGTGACGTTCTTGTAGTTCGGGCGCGTGGCGGCGGCGTCCGCGAGCTGCTTGTCGATCTTGGCGGTGAGCTCCTTGGCCTTCTCCGGCCGGCCGAGCGCCTTGGCGACGATGTCGATCTGCTGGTCCCAGTCGGTGCTCCACGCCTTGTCGGGGTAGGCGACGGTCGGCGCGATGTCCTTGAGGAGGTCGTACTGCTTCTGCGTGATGCCCGACCAGGGGGCGAGGATGACGTCGGGCTCCAGCTCGGTGATGGCCTCGATGTCGAGCTCCTCGCCGCCGTCGAACTGCTTGGGGAGCGTGGCGCCGGCCTTCTTCACGGCGTCGTGGATCCAGGGCAGGTAGCCGGTCTTGTCGCTGCCCCACGGGTAGCTCTCGATGCCGACGGGGACGTTGCCGAGGGCGATGGCCGTCTCGGCGGAGCCCTGGCCGAGGGTGACGACGCGCTTCGGCTTCTCCTTGATGACGGCCTCGCCGAGGGCGCTCTTGATGGTGACGGGGAACGCCCCTGCCGAAGCCTTGGCCGCCGTGTCCTTCGTCCCGTCCTTTTTGTCGTCCGAGCCGCACCCGGTCACCATGAGGCCGAGCGAGACCGCGGCGGCACCCGCCACGAGGACGCGACGGCGAAGGGGGGTGAACACAGCAGGCATGGCGGATCCTTGTCTCCGGGCAGAGGTGTGCTGACGCCCCGCCCGACGCTCCTCCAGGCACGGGAATGCCGAGGCGGCGACTATCGCGAGGCGCTTGTTAGGTGAGCCTAACCTATTCTTTTCTGGTCCGGATCGCCAGGGCCCGTACGCCCGCCCCGTGAAGCGCCGTCAGGCCGACGCCTCCCACGCCGTCGTCAGGCAGACGCCTCCCACGCCGTCGTCAGGCCGTCCAGCCACGCCGGCGGCAGCTCGGCGGCGTCCCACTCCTCGTGCAGGTCCGCCGGCGCCGTGGCGAGCCGTTCCAGGACGGCGACGCTGGTGGGGGAGTGGATGAGGGAGTACCGGCCGTGGATCGCGATCGCGCTGCCGGGCCCGTACTCGGCGTACAGCCGCTCCAGACGCGCCCGGTGGGTCGAGGTGAACTCCGTCAGCCGCCCCGCGTAGCCCGCCCGCTGACGCGAGCTCATCGTGCGGAGGAGGGCCCGGAGCACCTGCTCGGTGACCTCCGGGTCGAGATCGGAGACCTCGGTGAAGGAGAGGTAGAGCGGCGTGACCGCCACGTTGGTCCGCTCCAGCTCCGTCCGGTTGACGGGAGGACGGTCGTCCGGAGAGGCGGCCGACGGATCCGCGGCGACGGCGCGCCGCAGCGCCCGCTCGGAGAGGGCGCCCAGTTCGTCGGTGACGGCCCGCGCCCCGTCCAGCCAGCCGGAGGCGTACGGCTCGCCCTTCCCGTCGGGCGCGCTCCGGCCGGCCGAGCCGATCTCCTCGTACGCGAGGGCCAGCGCGCCCGCCTCGACGAACCCGATCAGCTCCTCGGCGTCGCCGGACCAGACCCCCGCGCGGGCGAGCAGCTGGAGGAGTGTCCTCTTCGCGTTGAGGACACTGGCCTCGTCCAGCTGCTGCGGTCCTTCTCCGGCGGTGCTCACAGGGTCCTCCTCGTCGTAGGGACGGCGCGGTGCGGGGTACGCGGAACGCTCCGTTCGAGCCTACGCAACACCCGTCGCCCCGAGGCGCCCTTCCCCGCCCGTTGCGCGCGTCGACGACGAGGAGGGGACGGCGGTTCAGTCCCTGTACACGCGCAGCTCCGCCACCTCGTACGACATCTCCGACGCGTCCGGGTCGGGCGCCGGGTGGTACCGGCCCGCGCAGACGGAGAGGTTCACGATGAGGTGGGCCCGCCAGGAACGCCCCACCCCCCGGCGGTCGGCGAAGACGCGCGCCCCGTTGACCCACCACACCACGGAGCGCGCCCCGAACTCGACCCGGAGGTCCACCCACGCCCCCGGCCGGACCGCCGGGTCCCGGAAGTAGAGGTACCGGCCCCGCACCCGGTTCGACAGCTCCAGGAGGTCCGGGTTGTCGGGGTGGTACTCGAAGACGTCGACCTCCTGGCCGCCGTCCAGCCAGGTCCAGATCGCCGGCCAGGCACCCGTCTCCACGGGCAGGCGCACCCGGGCCTCCAGGACGTCGCCCGCCTGCACCAGGAACCCCTCCGCGCTGCCCTCCGTCGTGAGCAGCCCGGCGTCCCACAGGCCGTCGGTCCTGCGGGTGGCCCGGAAGGTCCCCGTCCGGCTGTACGAGGGGTCCTCCGTCAAGTGGTCGAGCTTGTTGTCGCCCGGGTTCGTCGGCCCGCCGTCGGGATAGGCCCACGAACGGCCCGCGACCCACTGCTCGGCGGAGGAGAAGTCCGCGTCGAGGACGAGGTTCGCGGGGGTCGACGCCGGACCGCCCCCGCCGGAACCGTTGCCGCCACGCCGGAGCCGGTCGAAGAAGTCGGACAGCACGGCACCACTCCTTTCGCGCGGGCCTCGCCGGCCCACGGGCGATCCGTCCCACTCTGCGCCGCGCGGCGCGGGGGAGTCGCCTGTTGGCGAGAAGTCGTCAACTTCGGCGGAGGCGTACGAGCGGCTGCACGAGGGGCGGCTCAATGACCGGACGGTCATCCTCCCGAACGGCTGAACCACCCGCGGAGAGCCAGGGGAATCGGGAGCATCAGGGGAGTCAGCCGAACGCTCCGGCGTGCGCCCCGCCGGGCAGCACCTCGACGTCGATGCCCGAGATGCGCCCGAGCTCGTCGAAACCGACCACGGCGGCGTTCCCGGCCGGGAGTTCGGCGACGATCCGGTCGCCCTCGGCCCGCTGGGGCACCCCGTGGTGGTCGAAGTACCCGTGGACGACCTGCCGCGCGGAGTGCCCGATCAGTCCGGCACCCGTGAGCAGCAGCCGGGGAAGCGAGACCGGGTCGAGCTCGGCGCGCGGCACCCGGGCGTCGTCCGGCAGGAAGTACACCCGGGTCCCGGGCCCGGCGGGAACGCCGATGTACCCGGGGGCCTCCGCCACCCCCATCCCGGTGAACGCCAGCATCTCGGCGGCGCGCCGGGGGTCGTCGAACCCGGAGAGGTCCAGGACCTCCGCGGTCAGTTCGGGGATGGCGTGCGCCCGCCCGTACCGGGCGATCGCGGCGGGCAGCTCCACCACCTCGGTGCCCCGCAGCCCCGGATTGGCCCAGCCCCACATCCAGGACCGCTCCTCCGTGTCGTACGTGCCGAGCACGGCCACGCGCAGCTCGAGGTCCCCCTGCCGGTAGACGCAGGACGGAAGGTCCGCGGTCCACGGCCCGTCGGGCAGGAACGCGCCGAGGACGTCGAGTTGGGCCGCACCCCAGGCGGCATGCCGTTCGGCTTCGAGGAGGAAGTTCTCGCTGAATGTGCTCGTCATGCGTCCGACCCTATGCGTCCCGTACGCGAAGGCCGAGCTCCGTGCCGGTCGTCACCCGGACTCGTTGATCACGCCGTGAAGAACCACGCCATGAAGAACCACGCCATGAAGGACGTCGGCGCCGGGCGACGCGCCCGCCTCCTCGCCGCCACCGTCGCCGCCCTGCTCCTGGGCGTCGTGGGCGCGCCCAGCACGTACGCCGGTACCGACACGCAGGAGTGCCCGGCCGCCGAGATCTTCGCGACCGACAACACCGCAATCATCACGGACCCGGACGACCCCCGGCTCGACACCCGCCTCACCCGCTTCCGCCACGAGGTACGGCAGGTCATCCGCGCGAACGGCGCACGGCCGGGCGCCTCGGAGCTGCTCGACGGCGTCTTCTGGTCCGAGGAGCTGAAGCAGGCGACTTACGAGCGTTCCCGGGAGTTCGACGTCGAGAGGGTCGGCCGCGACGGGCTCCACCACATCGCGGGCGTCATCGCCAAGCGGTACGAGCAGGAGGCCGTGCTCACCTTCCGCTGCCTGCCGCGCACCTCGCCGGAGACCGACGCGGTCGAGATCGAGGTCCCCGGCGTCCGCGTGAGCAGCCTGCGCGAGGCGCTCGTCGCGGACCCGGAGGCCCGCGACAAGCTCGGCGGCGGCTCCGTCACCCTTGACGGCCGGCTTGTCCTCGTCGCCCCGGTCGACGACCTGCCGCTGGCCCGCAGGTTCACGACCGCCCTCGGCGCCGACTGGGACCGGGCGCGGGTGCGGTACGGCGACCGGGAGTTCGTGAGCTGAGGCGGTGCGGTCTCCGACCGGGGCGGAACCGGGCGGCCCGCCTTGTCACGTCACGGGCTGATCGAGTAGCGTCGTCCGTCATGAACACCGGACCGGCGACACGCCACGCACAGACGGGCGATCCGGTGGACGACTGACCGCCCGACGGGTGCGCGACAGGCACCCCGACGGTTCGGCACGAGGACCCCCCAGTGCACCAGCACTGCGAGTCCCTTCCACGTGTCGAATCAACAGCGAGGTCATCCACATGGCAGTCACGTTCAACCACACCATCATCGCGTCCAAGAACCGCGACGAATCGGCGCGGTTCTTCCGCGAGTTGCTGGAACTCCCCGAGGCACCGTCCTGGGGTCCCTTCCTCAACATCCAGCTCACCGACGGCGTCCTGCTCCAGTTCGCCGAACCCCCGGTGGACATCCAGATGCAGCACTACGCGTTCATGGTCGACGACGAACTGTTCGACCGGGCGTACCAGCGCCTGTGCGAGCGAGGCATCGAGCACTGGGCGGACCCGCAGATGCGGCGCCCGGGCGAGACCAACACCGAACACGGCGGTCGCGGGGTCTACTTCAAGGACCCCTCCGGGCATGCGATCGAACTGATCACGCGTCCGTACCTGTAGTCCGCGGAGGCACGGGCGCGGGGCGGACGGGGCGCCGCCAGCCGGGCGCGGGCCCACACGCGCGGGGCGCAGGTCCCGGTGTGGGCACCGCCCGGCCCGGGTGCGGGCCCCGCGCGCGGGTGGTCAGGTGGGGAGGCCCGCTCGGATCACGGTGGTCGGCTGCTTGAGGAGCGTCACGTCGGTCAGAGGGTCTCCGGACACCAGGACCGCATCGCCCGCGAAGCCCCGCGCGAGGCGCCCCACCGTGCGCTCCACGCCCAGGAGCCGCGCGGCGCCGGTCGTCGCGGTGCGGATCGCGTCGAGCGCCGACAGGCCGGCCGAGCGCATCAGTTCCACCTCGCGGCCGATCGGCCGCACCGTGCCGCCGGACGAGTCGGTGCCGGCGGCGAGCGGGACGCCGAGTTCGTGCGCGGCGAGGACGGCCCGCTTCAGCAGGGGGAGGTAGGTGCGGCCGCGCTCGGCGAGGATCGGGTTCGGGGAGTCGATCATCCCGGCGATGGCGGAGAGGGTGGGGGTGAAGTACGTACCCCTGCGGCGCATTTCGACCAGCGTGCGCTCGCCGACGAACGCACCGTGCTCCAGGGACCGGATGCCCGCCGTGACGGCGTCGTGGCAGCCCTTCTCGCTGTAGCTGTGGCAGAGGACGCCCTTGCCGCGCCGCCGGGCGGCGGCGACGATCTCGGCGAGCTGCTCGTACGAGTAGACCTGGGCCAGCGGGTCCTGCTCCGGGAGCCCGGCGCGCTCGTTGACGCGGGTCTTGATGACGTCCGCGCCGCGGGCGAGGTTGACCTCGACGACGCGGCGCAGCGCCTCGGCCGAGCGCACGCCGTCCTTGAGGCGCACGAGCGGGGTGAGGTCGGGGTCGGCGAGGAGGGTGTCGCCGAGGTCCGGGGTGACGAAGACGCCGGCGGCCGTCAGGCGGGGCGCGAGGTCCGGGCTGTGCCGGGCGAGTTCGCGGACGGCGATGTCCTGGTAGAAGGTGGTCGATCCGCTGCGCGCGCTGGTCGCGCCCTTGCGGACGGCGTCGCGGGCCTCGGCGGCGGTGCTGAGGTGGATGTGCGCGTCCACCAGGCCCGGCAGGACCCACTGGCCGTCCGCGTCGAGGGTCCTGGCGCCCTGCGGGACGGCGACGGCGCCCTCGCGGCCCGCCGCGCGCACGGTTCCGCCCTCGATCACGACGACGGCGTTCTCGGTGACCTCGCCGGTGGCGGGGTCGAGGAGGGTGCCGCCCCGGATCACGAGGTCGCCTCCGGCCGGGTTCCCGCCGCGGGGAGCGTCCGCCGGGGACGACGAGCCCGCCGTCGTACCGGCCGCGGCCGCCGCCGTGCCGCCCGCGGCCACGGTGCCGGCGAGCGCGGCCGCACCGGCGAGGACGCCGCGGCGGGTCACCGAGGGGGAGGGCGGCGGGGTGGCTTCGAGGCACATGGGAGCTCCTGGGGGGAGGGGGCCGACGGTTCCCCGTTTTGTATACCAAATTGAGAGTGATGGGCAAGGGTGAAGATCGGCAGAGGTGATTTGATCACGTCCTTTCCCCAGTGAAGGGTTTCGGGGGGCCGTCATTTTGGTATACGAATTCTTCTGGATCCGTTCTCGCCCTCCTCGGGTCCCGCCGATATTCGGGTGCGCCGGACACGGCCGGATGGTGCAATCGCCCGATGGGACAAGCGACAACCATGACGGTCGACCGCGGGCGGTTCGAGGACGCGGTCACCCCCTGGGAGCAGGCGGACTGGCGGGCGGCAGCCCTCGGATGGTCCGAGCGCGAGCTCGCCCGGCACGGCCTGGCGGAGACCGGACCCCGCGAGGTCAGGGTCCGGCCCTGGTCGATCCTCGTGCGCTTCCGGACCGGAACCGGGGAGCGCGAGGCGGTGTGGTTCAAGGCGAGCGCCCCGGACGCCGCCTTCGAGGCCGCCCTCGGGGGCGCGCTCGCCGAGTGGGTGCCCGAGCACGTCGTGACCCCGCTCGCGGTCGACGCCGAGCGGGGCTGGTCGCTCCTCCCCGACGGCGGACCCCTCTTCCGGCACGTCCTCGACGCCGGCGGCGCCGGGCCGGAGTCCTGGGAGGAGGCGCTCGGCCAGTACGCGCGGATGCAGCGGGCCCTGACCCCGTACACGGACCGGATGACCGACCTCGGCGTGCCCTGCGGCCGCACCGGCCGGCTGCCGGTCGTCTTCGACGGCCTCGTCGAGGGCAACGCCACCCTGGACCCGGACGCCCGCCGGGCCCTCCGGAAGCAGCGGCCCCGGCTCCTCGACTGGTGCGACGAGCTCGACGCGTACGGCATCCCGGACTCGCTCGACCACTGCGACCTGCACGACGCCCAGCTCCTCGCCCCCGCCGCCGGCCGCTTCACCTTCTTCGACTGGGGCGACGCCAACATCGCCCACCCCTTCACCAGCCTGCTGGTCCCCGCCGGTGCCGTCCGGGAGCGCCACGGCCCCGAGTACGTGCACCGGCTGCGCGACGCCTACCTCGAACCCTGGACCGACCTGGGACCGTCCCTCCCGGAGCTGCGCCGCGCAGCGGCGCTCGCCACCCGGCTCGCCGCGCTCGGCCGGGCGGTCTCCTGGTTCCGCCTCTTCCCCGGGACCCCGGACACCGGGTGCGCCGAGGCGAGCGCCCACTGGGTGAACGAACTCTTCGCCGATCACTCGCCGCTCGTGTGACGGAAGCGGATCCACAGGGGCAGCGCGAACCAGCACAGCAGGTACCAGGCGAGGACGCCGGCGACGAGCCAGGGCACGTACGCGTCGTGCGTGACCACCCGCAGGACGAGGAAGAGGGCCGACGTCAGGGTCGCCAGGAGCAGGATCAGGCCGACGAAGGTCAGGCGTGACGCCCAGGTGACCGCCCGGGGTTTGATCCGGCGGCCCGCCACGATCCGGTGGAGGGCGACGGGGCCGATGAGCGCGCCCGTCGCCAGCGAGCCGAGGACGACCGTGACGATGTACGTCGTCTTGTCGGTCTGCTGGAGGCCCTGGAAGTGCGGGGTGAACGCCACCGTGAGGAGGAAGCCGAGGAGGATCTGCACGCCGGTCTGCGCCACCCGGATCTCCTGCATGAGATCCGTCCAGCGCCGGTCGGCCCGCTCCTCCTCGGTCTCGTTCCGACCGTGCCGCACCCCGTCCCGAGGCCCCTGCCGAGACCTCTCCGGCGGCTTCGGGTCCGCCTCCATAGAGGCCTCCTCCTCCATAGAGGTCTCCTCGGATCAGGCGCGGCCCGCGGCCTTCTGGCTCCGGCGGGACAGCGAGTCGACGACCACGGCGGCCAGCAGGACCGCTCCGGTGATCATGAACTGCACGGCGTTGCTGACACCCATGATGTTCATGCCCGACTGGATGGATCCGATCACCAACGCGCCGAGCAGGGCGGACCAGACCGAACCGCGCCCGCCGAACAGGCTCGTACCGCCGATGACGGCCGCCGCGATGACGTTCATCAGCAGGTTGCCGCCGCCGGAGGTCTGGCTCGCGGACTGGATCTGCCCGGCCAGGAAGATGCCGCCGACCGCCGCCATGAACCCGGAGATCGAGAAGACGCTCATCCGGACGAACGGCACGCTGATGCCCGCGCGGCGGGCGCCCTCGATGTTGCCGCCGACGGCGAAGATCCGCCGCCCGTACGTCGTACGGCGCAGCACGAAGTCGAGGAGCACCAGCACGATCAGGAAGATGAGGAGCGCGAGCGGGAGTCCTTGGTACTGGTTGAGGATGTACGCCGCGACGAACGCGATCGCCGCGATGACGACCGTACGGAGCACGATCTCGGCGACCGGGCGGAACGGCACCCGGGCGGCCTGGCGGCGTCTGGCGTCCAGGAGCGAGGACGCCAGGAAGAGCCCGACCCCCACGGCCGCGGTCACGTAGGCGGTCGCGGGACTGTGGAAGATCGTCGAGTAGAGCTTGGAGACGATGCTCTCGCTCGGGATGTTGACGGTGCCGCTGGTGCCCAGGATCTGGAGCATCAGACCGTTCCAGAACAGGTTGCCGGCCAGGGTGACCACGAACGCCGGCACGCCGACCTTCGCGAAGAAGAAGCCGTGGATGAGCCCGACGGCCGCGCCGCCCGCGAGCGCGACGAGCAGCGCCAGCCACTCGTTCATGCCGTTCAGGACGTTGAGCACGGCGAAGATGGCGGCGCACAGACCGCTGACGGAGCCCACGGAGAGGTCGATCTCGCCGAGCAGCAGGACGAAGACGATGCCGACGGCGATCATGCCGGTGCCGACGATCTGCTGACTGAGGTCGGAGAGGTTCTGCGCCGAGAGGAAGGTGCTGTCGAGGCTGCCGAACACCGTCCAGATGATGATCACGGCGACGACGACCGGCAGCGACCCCAGCTCTCCGCTGCGCAACCTGCGGCGGAACTCCCCGAGATACCCCTTGAGGCCCTCCTCGCGGACGAGCAGCCGGGTGTCGACCGCCGGCATGGACTCGGGCGCCGGTTCCTGGGTGGCGCCGTCTCCGGCGGCTCGGTCCCGTCTCATCGCTCCTCCTCCCGCTTGCGGGCCTGGCGGCGGGTGACGGCGCTTTCGGTGGCCCCGGTGATGGCGGAGATGATCTCCTCGGTGGTCGTGGAGCGCTTGTCGAAGAAGCCGTTGTTCCGTCCCAGGCGCATGACGGCGATGCGGTCGGCGACCGCCATCACGTCCACCATGTTGTGGCTGATCAGGATGGTGCCGAGCCCGTGGTCACGGAGCCGCTCGACCAGGTCGAGGACCTCGGCGGTCTGCTCCACGCCCAGGGCGGCGGTGGGCTCGTCCAGGATGACGACCTTCGGCTCGCCGATCAGGGAGCGGGCGATCGCCACGGTCTGCCGCTGGCCGCCCGAGAGGGAGGCGATCGGGATCCTGACGCTGGGGATCCGAATGGAGAGGGTGTGGAGGAGCTCGCGCGAACGCTGCTCCATCCTGACCTCGTCCAGGACGCCGAAGCGGCGCAGCTCGCGGCCGAGGAACAGATTGCCGACCACGTCCAGGTTGTCGCACAGGGCGAGGTCCTGGTAGACGGTGGCGATGCCGAGGTTCTGGGCGTCGTGGGGCCGGTTGATGCTGACCGGCCGGCCCTGCCATTCGATGACGCCCTCGTCGGGTGGGTTCACTCCGGCGATCGACTTGACGGCGGTGGACTTGCCGGCGCCGTTGTCGCCGACGAGGGCGACGACCTCGCCGGCGTGGACCTCGAGATCGAAGTCCTTCAACGCCTGGACCGCGCCGAACCGTTTGGAGATCCCCCGCAGGGTGAGCACGGGTGGCTCCGGCAAGGGAACCGCCTCCTCCGCTGCCGTGGACCGCTCCGCGGCTTTTCGGGACCGGCTCTTGGGGACCGGCTATTCGAGACCGGCGTCCTTGCAGGCCGCCGCATAGGTCGGAGTGCAGATCTCCTGGACCGTGTACAGCCCGTCCTTGACGACGGTGTCCTTGATGTTGTCCTTGTTCACCACGATCGGGTTGAGCAGCTGGGCCGCGACCTTGCGGTCGCCGTCGCTGGTGACGGTGGTGGGTACCAGGTCGGACGACAGCTTCTTGCCCTCGGCCAGGTTGACGGCCATAGTGGCGGCGATGTCGGCCTCCGGCTTGTACGGCTTCTCGACGGTGAAGGTCTGAGTGCCGATCAGGATGCGCTGGATCGCGTCGAGTTGGGCGTCCTGGCCGGACAGGGGCACGTTGATGCCGGCCGCCTTGAGGGCCGTCGCGATACCGGCGGCCAGTCCGTCGTTGGCCGAGTAGACACCGACGATCTTGTCCTTGCCGAGGGAGCTGATGGCGCCGGACATCTGCTGGTTGGCGTTGTTCGGGTCCCAGTTGGGAGTGTCGTACTCCTTGCCGATCTTCACCTTGCCGTCGAGGACGGAGTGGGCGCCGGCCTTGAACTGGCCCGCGTTCGGGTCCGTCGGCGACCCGTTGTGCATCACGATCACGCCGCTCTTGGCCTTGTCGCCGAGCGCGGCGAGCAGCGCCTTGCCCTGCAGCTCGCCGACCTTGTGGTTGTCGTACGAGACATAGGCGTCGACGGGGCCCTGCGCGAGGCGGTCGTACGCGACGACCTTGACGCCCGCGTCATGGGCCTTCTGGACGGAGGACTGGATGGACTTGGCGTCCACGGCATCGAGGATGAGGACCTTGTCGCCCTTGGCGAGCGCGGTGTTGACCTGCTGTTGCTGGGTCGTGGCGCTCTCCGCGGCGTTGTAGTAGTCGATCTGGGCGTTGGGCGCCAGCTCCTTGATCTTCTGCTCGATGTAGGGCCGGTCGAACTTCTCGTACCGCGTGGTCTTGCTCTCCGGCAGCAGCAGCCCGATCTTGACGTCCCCCTGTTTCTCGCTTCCCGCGCCCAGGGCCGACGCGCTCGTCGCCACCACTCCCAGGGAGAGGGCCGCGGCTCCGGCCAGGGCTATCGCGCTCCGCAATGTGCGAGTCATGGGTGGCTCCTTCCGTACGCCCCCTCTCCCTCACCTCGTGAGCGCGGGAACGAGGATGTACATATGGCCTCTCTATCGACATTAGCCGCAACCTGGGGACCGGCAAGCGGGTGAAGGGCGGTGCGGGCCGTCGGGGCGAGGCTGGCGGGAGACCGCCCGGAGTGGGAGGATTTGTGTGAAGCGACAACGAGTCCGCGCCGGCGCATCCGCTTCCGGCGGGGTCTCCCGTCGAACGAAGAAGGCGACATGCCTGCCATCACGGAAACCATCGACATCTCCCGCAAGCCCGCGGAGGTCTTCTCCTACGTGACCGACCCGACGCATCTGCCCGAGTGGCAGGAGAGCGCCGTCTCGGTGCGGAAGATCGGCGACGCCCCCCTCGCGGTCGGCTCCAAGGTCGCCGTCACGCGGCGGCTCGGCAAGCGGGAGTTCACCTCGACCATGCAGGTCATCGAACTGGAGCCGCCGAGGCACTGGCACGTGCACGGCATCGACGGCCCCGTGCGCGGCGACATCCAGGGCACCATCGAGCCGCTGGACGACGGCGAGCGCTCCCGCCTGACGCTCTCCCTCGACTTCGAGGGGCACGGCATCGGCAAGGCCCTCGTCCCCCTCGTCGTCCGCCCGCACGTGCGGAAGGAGATGCCGAGGGACGAAATGATCCTCAAGGGCATCCTGGAGAGCGGCTCGACCGCCTGACGCGGGACGACGGGACGTCAGCCTGTGGAGACCGGCCGCTCGAAGAAGGTCTCCAGGGACACCGTCGCCTGCGTGCCGCTCACACCGTCGATCGCGTACAACCGGCGCAGCACGTCCTGGAGTTGGACCGTGGTCGCGGTCCGCACCTTCACCAGGACCGAGGCGCTGCCGGCGATGACGTGCGCCTCCTGGATCTCGGGGATCGCGGCGAACTCCGCCGCCGAATCCCCGATCCAGGAGGACGAGTCGACCATGACGAACGCCAGTACGTCCTGTCCGAGCGCCGAGGGATCGACGTCCACGGTGGTGCGGCGGATGACGCCGCGCTCCCGCAACTTCCGCACCCGCTCGTGCGCCGCGCCCGCCGACAGACCGACCGCCTTGCCCAGCACCGTGTAAGCCTGTGTGGCGTCCCGCTGGAGCTCGGCGAGCAGTGCCCGGTCGATGGCGTCCAGAGTCCCCTCCGTCATTCCCATGCCGGAAACATACGTCAGTAGTGATTCCTCATCGCCGTGCGCACCTCGGCGAGGGTCACGTCGGCCACCGCCCGGGCCCGCTCGTTCCCCTCGCGCAGGACCCGGCGCAGGTACCCGCGGTCCCGTGCGTACTCCGCACGGCGGGCCCGGATCGGCGCCAGGTACTCGTTGACCGACTCCGCCACCGTCCGCTTCAGCACGGCCGACCCCGCGGAGCCGATGTCGGCGGCGACCTCCTCGGGGGTACGGCCCTGACAGAGGGCCGCGAGCAGCAGGAGGGACGACACCTCGGGGCGGCCGACCGGGTCGTAGGAGATGTGGCGCTCGGAGTCGGTCTTCGCGCCCTTGATCAGCCGGGCGGTCTCGTCGGCGTCGGCGGCCAGGCTGATGGCGTTGCCCCGGCTCTTGCTCATCTTGGTGCCGTCCGTGCCGAGCAGCAGCGGCGCCTCGGACAGCAGGGCGTCCGGCTCGGGGAAGACGGCGGTGCCGTTGCCGTAGCGTTCGTTGAACCGGCGGGCGACGGTCCGGGTGATCTCCAGGTGCGGCAGCTGGTCCTGGCCGACGGGAACGAGATCGGCCTTGCAGAACAGGATGTCGGCGGCCTGGTGGACGGGATAGGTGAACATCAGGCCGCTGACGGCGGACTGCCCGGAGTGGGCGATCTCGTCCTTGACGGTGGGGTTGCGGTTCAGCTCGGCCACGGACACCAGGCTGAGGAAGGGCAGCAGCAGCTGGTTCAGGGCGGGGACGGCACTGTGGGTGAAGACCGTGCTGCGCTCCGGATCCACGCCGATGGCGAGGTGGTCGAGCACCAGCTCCTCGACGCGCTCGGCGAGGTGGTCCGCCACGTCGCGGTCGGTCAGGACCTGGTAGTCCGCGATGATCACGAACAGCTCCACCCCGAGGTCCTGGAGCCGCACCCGGTTGTGCAGGGTGCCGAAGTAGTGCCCCAGGTGCAGCCGCCCGGTGGGCCGGTCCCCGGTCAGTACGCGGAACCTCCCCGGCTCCTCGAGGATCTGCTCCTCCAGGACCGCGCTGCGTGCCTTGGCGGCGGACGTCCCGAGCGCGTCGACGGAGGGGGCGGTGGTGGCGGGGGCGGGGGCGGTGGTGGTGAGGGTGCTCATGGGTTCTCCCGGTGTGGGTCGGCGGCGCCGTCGGGACGACAGGACCCATGAGCCAGGGAACGCAAAGGGCCGTTCGTCCGAACGGCCCGGTCGTGCGCGAGTAGTGGCCGCTCCTAGGAGGAGCGCCACCAGCTGAGGCACGACGACAGATGCATGGACCCAGCATAGCGCCCCGTGACCGGAAAACCACGGGGCGCCGTCGAGCAGGACGCGCGGAGAGCGGTCAGGACAGCAGGACCGGGAGGTCGAAGAGGTCGTTCTGGGTGACGACCGGCTTGTTGCGGAGCTCCTCGCGGGGGACCGCCAGACGCAGCTGCGGGAAGCGCTCGTACAGGGCGGGCAGCGCCACCGAGGCCTCCAGGCGGGATAGCGCCGCGCCCGGGCACACGTGCGGGCCGTGACCGAAGGAGATGTGCCGGTTCGGCGTCCGGGTCACGTCGAACTCGCCCGCCGTCGGACCGTGCTGCTCCTCGTCCCGGCCGATCGCGCCGAACGACACGATCAGCGCCTCGCCCTTCGGCAGCACCCGGTCGCCGACCTCGATGTCCTCGGTGGCGAAGCGGATCAGCACGTGCGAGGTGGGCGTCGACCAGCGCAGGGTCTCCTCGATCACGTTCTCCCACGGCACCTCGCCCTTGAGCACCAGGGCACGCTGCTCGGGGTGGGTCTCCAGGGCGACGACGGCGTTCACGATCAGGCTGATCGTCGTCTCGTGCCCGGCCGCCACCATCAGCTGGAGGGTGTTGGTGATCTCCTCCGTGGTCAGCCGGTCGCCGCCCTCCGACGCCTCGATCAGCGCGCTCGTCAGGTCGTCGCCGGGCTTCTCCGTCTTGCCCGCCACGATCCCCGCGAACAGCGCACCCAGGTCCGCCATCATCTGCGGCACCTCCTCGGGCGGCGTCTGCGTCGAGAAGAACTTGTCGAACAGCGCCTTCATCCGCGGGTGGTCGGCCGGGTCGACACCCATCAGCTCGCCCACCACGTTCATCGGCAGCGGGTACGCGAACTCCGCCTTGAGGTCCACGACCTCACCGGCCGGGAGCCCGGCCAGCCGGTCGAGCATCCCCTCGGTCAGCGACTCGATGCCCGCGCGCAGCCGCTCCACCCGGCGCGCCGTCAGCGCCTGCGCGACCAGCGTCCGCAGCCGCCGGTGCTCCTCGCCGTCGACGGTCAGCATCGACCGGCCGGGGTTCGCGAGACCGATCAGCGGCCAGTCCAGGGGTATCTCGCCGCGCTGCCACGCACCCCACACGTCGATGTCCTTGACGAGACGGGCGTCGGTGAGCAGCTTGCGCGCCTCGGCGTGCCGGGTGACGGCCCAGCAGGGCACCCCGCCGGGCAGGACGACACGGGCCAGCGGCCCGGCCTCGCGCAGCCGGGCGCTCTCGCCGTCGAGATCGGCGACGAAGGGGTCCAGGGTGATCACGGCGGCGTCGGATCCGGCGGTGTGGTCGTACGGGCAGCTCATCCGAGGGCTCCAAGGGCGGGGGTCGGGGTGTACGTCACGGGCAGCGCGGAAAGGCCGCGCAGCCAGGGGGAGGGGCGGCGGGCGAGGGCGCCCTCGGCGACCGCGAGGTCCACGTCCGGCAGCCGGTCGAGCAGCACCTCGATGCCGGTACGGGCGATGGTCTCGGCGACCTCCTGAGCGGGGAACGGGCAGCGGTGCTCGCCGTGGCCGAAGGAGAGGTGCGCGTTGTTGCCGCCGGTGAACGCACCGGCGTCGGTGCGCACGTGCGGGTCGGAGTTGGCGGCGGCCAGGCCGAGCAGCAGCAGGTCGCCCCGGCCGATCCGCCGCCCGCCGAGGTGGGTGTCCCGCGAGGCCCACCGGCCGGCCACGTTCTGGGTCGGGGTGTCCTCCCACAGGACCTCGTTCATCGCCTCGCCGACGCTGTGCCGGCCGCCGGCGAGCGAGGCCGCGAACCGGTCGTCGGTGAGCATCAGGCGCAGCGAGTTGCCGATCCAGTCGGCGGTCGGCTGGTGGCCCGCGGCCATCATCACCATGAGGTCCTGGGCGACCTCCTCCAGCGTGAACCCGGCCGTGTTGGCGAGCATCCGGGAGGCCACGTCGTCGCCCGGCGCCTCGGCCTTGGCGGCGAGCAGCGCGAACATCGACCCGGCCAGGTGGCGCTGGCCCTCGAGCGCGCCCTCCTGGCCGTTGATCATGTCGTTCATGGCGGTGACGAGGCCGGGGCCCTGCTCGTCGGAGAAGCCGTAGCAGCTGGCGAGGACCCGTACCGGCAGCAGCATCGCGTACTCGGCGATGATGTCGCAGGAACCCTTGCCGCACAGCGCGTCGATGAGCTCGTCGGCGAAGCGCTCGGCACGCTCCTTCAGGACGAACGGGTCGATCGCCTCCAGCGCGTCGGAGACGACCCCGGCCCGCTCTCGGTGCCGCTCGCCGACGGTGTAGAGGATGGACGGCTGCTTGCGGCCGATCATGGGCAGCAGCGGCCAGTCCGCCGGGATGCCGTCCCACTGGTTCCACAGCTCGGAGTCGCGCGAGAAGAGGACCGGATCGCTGGTGACCTGGTGCAGTTCGCGGTAGCCGAGGACCAGCCAGGCGGGCACGTCCCCGTCGAGCACGACCGGGGCGACGGCCCCGTGCTCGCGTCGTATCTGCCGGTACAGCTCGGTGGGGTCGGTCTGGAACCGGGGCCCGCTCAGCGGGACCGGCTGGGGCTCGGGGAGGGTCACGGGGCGGGCTCCGGGATCGGGTGGGGGGTCGGCTGCGAGGCCGCGGCGACGACGGTCCGCAGGTGTTCCACGAGGGAGATCAGCACCTGCTTGCTGGACTCGCGCGACCGGGCGTCGCAGAAGACCAGCGGGACCTCGTCGGCGAGGTCGAGGGCCTCGCGGATCTGGGCGGGGGTGTGGGCCGGGCCGCCGAAGTCGTTGCAGGCGACGACGAACGGCGTGCCGTGGTGCTCCAGGCGGTCGATCGCGTACCAGGAGTCGGCGAGCCGCCGGGTGTCGACGAGGACGACCGCGCCGAGCGTCCCGGAGAACAGCCGGTCCCACAGGAACCAGAACCGTTCCTGGCCCGGCGCCCCGAACAGGTACAGGACGTTGTGCGCGTCCAGCGAGATCCGGCCGAAGTCGAAGGCGACCGTGGTGGCCGTCTTCGCGGCGACGCCGACGGTGTCGTCGACGCCCTCGCCGGCCTGGGTCATGGTCTCCTCGGTGTTCAGCGGACGGATCTCGCTGACCGAGCGGACCAGGGTGGTCTTGCCGACTCCGAAACCGCCGACGACGACGATCTTCAGTCCGTTGTCGGCGGTGCTGTGCAGGGTCCGGCGCTGTTCAGAGGTTACGGAGTCCAACGAGCACCTGCTCCAGGATGTCGTGATCGGGAAGGCGGTACGAGGCACGGGGGTGCCGTGCGCTGATCCGGCCGGTGTCGTGCAGGTCGGCGAGGAGGATCCGCGTGATCGACACCGGCAGACCGAGCCCCGCCGCCACCTCCACCACCGCCGTGGGGAGACGGCACATGCGCAGGATCGCGGCGTGCTCGGACTGCATGCCGGCGACCGGATCGCTCTCGGAGACGACGAGCGTCACCAGGTCGAAGGCGTCGGACCCGGCGCGGCTGCGGCCGCCGGTCAGGGTGTAGAGCCGGTCGGGTGAGTCGTCCCGGCCCGGCCTGCCGCGGCTCATCCCCGGGGCCTCGCGACCAGGTGCTCGCCCAACTGCTCCACCAGCTCGGACATGTTGTGGCCCACGAGCCCGGCGTCGGCGTCCTCGTCGGCGACCAGCGCGAGGTGGGCGCCCTCGCCCGCCTCCACGATGAACAGGATGCCGCCGTAGAACTCGGCCATCGCGGAGCGCACCCCGCCCGTGCCGTCGCCGAACTCCACGGAGGCGCCGTGCGACAGGCTCTGGATGCCGGCGGCGATCGCGGCGAGCTGGTCGGCCTGGTCGACGGAGAGCTCGGGGGTACGGCAGAGCTTGAGCCCGTCCCGGGAGAGCACCAGGGCGTGACGGGTGCCCGGGGTGCGTTCGAGCAGGCCCTCCAGGAGCCAGCTGAGCTTGTCGTCGGTGGTGGTGCCGGTCATGACGGGGAGCCTTCCGGGAGCGGGGAGTTCGAGGACGGCGGCGGGGTCCGGGGGGTGGACGGCCGGCCGTCGGAGGGGTCGGACGGGGCGGGAGGGGCGGGGGCCGGCCGGGTGGCGGCGTGCTCGGGAGCGGGCCGCTCGGTGGCGGCGGACTCGTCGGCGGCGCGCCGAGCGGCGACGGCCTCGGTGGGCTCGGTGGCGGGGCCCTCGGCCGTGGTGGGCTCGGCGGCGGTGGGCTCGGTGGCGGGGCCCTCGGCGGCGGTGGGCTCGATGGCGGGGCCCTCCGTCGCGGGGTGCTCGGTGGCGGCGCCCTCCGTCGCGGGGTGCTCGCCGGTCGTCGTCAGCGCGTCGGGAGCCGTCCCGGCCCCGGGCGTCGGGGTGCCGACGCCGCGGACCGCCTGGCGGAAGCTGCCGAAGCGGGTCGCCGCCCCGGCCGCCGCGCCGGTGCGCGGGCCCGCCGCGCGCGGCTTCTCGGCGGCCTCGGGGCCCTCGGGGTGGGCGGCGGCCATCGCCCGGCCGCGGCGGCGGCGCGGCAGACCGCTCTCGCCGAACCGCGGGTGCTCGCCGGTGCTTTCGGCCGCGCTGTCGTGCGTGGTCTCGGGCTCCACGGCCGCCGCGGCGGGGGCCGGCGTCGGCGTCGCCGGGCCGCGGCCCGTCACGGGCGGCAGGCCGGCGGCGGGCGTGGCCGGCGGCTCGACGGGCGCGTGGCTGATCAGCTCCTGAGGCAGCATCAGGAGGGCGCCGGTGCCGCCGCGCGCCGAGGGGCGGAAGGACACGGTCAGGCCGTGCTTGCGGGCCAGCCGGCCGACGACGGCCAGGCCGAGCCGGGTGCCGGAGAGACCGGCCAGGTCCTGCGTCGTCGCGCCGACCGCGGCCTCCGCGCGGCGCAGCTGCACGTCGCTCATCACCAGGCCGCTGTCCTCGACCGCGATGATGACGCCGGCCGGGACCTCCTCCACGTAGACGTGGACCTCGGCGGTGGGCGGCGAGAAGTTCGCGGCGTTGTCCATGAGTTCGGCCAGGGCGTGCATGACGCCCTCGGCCGCGTGTCCGGCGACGGCCGCGTCGCTGCTGGAGTGCAGCCGCACCCGCTGGTAGCCGCCGATCCGGCCCATGGCGCCGCGCAGGATCGACTCCATGACGATGGGGCGGGCCCAGCGCCGACCGGACCGGGCTCCGGTCAGCACGGCGACGGAGTCGGCGAGACGGCCGGCCTGGGCGGTGCGGTGGTCGAGGTGGAGCAGGTCGGCCAGGACGTCCTCGTCGGCGTGCCGGTGCTCCATCTCCCGCAGGTCGGCGA
Organism: Streptomyces vietnamensis; assembly: GCF_000830005.1. Lineage (NCBI taxonomy): Bacteria > Bacillati > Actinomycetota > Actinomycetes > Kitasatosporales > Streptomycetaceae > Streptomyces > Streptomyces vietnamensis. The sequence goes on from NZ_CP010407.1 coordinate 7,938,121, forward strand.
GCATGCTCGTGGCGAGGGCCTGCATGCGGCCGGCCGCGTTGGCCGCGGCGGCCATGGCGGCGGACCGGCCGGACTCGGCCCGGCGCAGCCGGGCCTCGAGGCGCTTGATGTCGTCGGCCTGAGCCTCGGTCAGCTCGGCGGTCCGGGCCGTGTGGGCGCGGACCAGTTCCTCGGTCCGCGCGGTGTGGGCCGCCGCCGCGGCGGCGGCCTCCGTCTCGTACCGCTCCTTCAGCGCCGCCGTCTCGCGCGCCGCGTCGGCCGTGTGCCGGGCGGCCCGGGCCTCCAGGGAGGCGAGTTCGGCGGTGAGGGTCTCGGCCCTCCGGCTCAGGGAGCGCGAGGTCCGCCCGTACCAGGTGACCGCGAAGGCGGCGGCCGCGAGGAGCAGCACGCCGCCGCCGGCGAACCAGCCGAGTGCGGGACGGACCCCGGCCGGCGCCGCGGCGGTCGCCGCGACGGCGAGCGCGCCACCCGCGGCGGCTGTCAGCAACGAGGCGAGCAGGGCAGGGCGGAAGGGGGTGGACGGCGCCGACATCAACCAGACTCTCGAGAACAGGCACACGGGGGAGTCGTAACGACGGCACTATAGAACCGATCTTGATCGGTTCGGAACCTCCCTTGATCGGATCGGTATTCAGATTACGGAATATGCATCGAAAGTGATCAGCTCGACGATGCGGAGGGAGCCGCGTTCCGCCACACCGTCAGATCGAGCGTCATGTAGGTGCTCGGCGAGTCCTCCGGCGAGAAGGCCTTGACGGTGACCAGGCCGAGATGGCCCGTACCCGTCGTGACACAGACCTGACGGCCCGGCGACAGCTTGTTCACGTAGATGTTCTGGGTGAACCGGGTCTCCGCGCGGCACGCCTCGAGGGAGCCCTCCTGACCCGGGTCGAGCAGGACCAGGTTGCCGCCGCTGCTCTCGGCGTCGAGGTAGCCGCCGGTGTCGTAGGAGAGGTCGTAGTTGTTGTCCTCGCCGTCCTGGGGCCGTACGTCGGTGTCCCCGAGGGTCAGGTGGTAGCCGGCCGTGAGGTCGATGTTCTTGTACGTGGCGGCCTGCGGGGCCGGCGCCGTCGAGGGCTTCGGGGCGGAGCTCTCCGTCCCGGTGCCCGTCCCGGTCCCCGTGCCCCCGCTGCCCTGCGTGCTCGGCGAACTCTTCCCGTTGGGCTTCCCGCCGCCGTTCGAGACGGCCTGTCCACCCTTGTCCTTGTCCTTCAGCAGGACGTAGGCGGTCGCGCCGCCCGCGACGGAGAAGGCGAGGACGGCGGCCACGGCGATGACGAGACCGCGCGAGCCCCTCTTCTTCGGCTGCTGGGGCGGCTGCTGGGGCGCGTACCCGGCCGGCGCAGGCCCGCCGGGGTAGGGCTGCTGCGGGTACGCGGGACCGCCGGGGCCCTGCGTCGGCGCGTACGCCCCGGTGCCGGGACCCTGGGTGGGCGCGTACGCCGGGCTGCCGGGGCCCTGTGTCGGCGCGTACGGGTACGCGGGCGCCGGACCGGCGGCGGCCGGCGGGGGCACCGGGGTCGACGAGGCGACGGGCGCCGCCGGGGCGGTGGGGGCCGTGTGCGGCGGCGGTCCGTACCCGGGCGGCGGGGTGGACGGCGGGGTGGACGGCGCGGCCGGCGCCGTCGGCGCGTACCCGGGCGGTGCCGCTGTCGGTGCCGGTGCCACTGTCGGTGCGGTCGTCGGCGGCGGGGGCGTCTGCGGGGGAGCGGGCGCCGCCGCGCGGGCGGTGATCTCGGCGGAGACCGCGCCCGGCAGCCAGTCCTCGGGCCGGCGCAGCACCGTCGCCGCGTTCGCGGCCTGGCAGAGGCTGATGATCTCGGAGAGCGACGGCCGGGCCTCGGGGTCCTTCGCGAGGCAGCGCGTGACCAGCTCGGTGAGCCGCTCCGGGACGGCGCTCAGGTCCGGCTGCTCGTGCACGATCCGGTACAGCACCCCGTGCCCGGTGCCCTCGCCGAAGGCCGGGACGCCCGTCGCCGCGTACGCCGCGACCTGACCGAGCGCGAACACGTCCGTGGCAGAGGTGACCTTGCGTCCCGCCGCCTGCTCGGGAGCCATGAACGACGGCGTGCCGATGGTGACCCCACTGCCCGTCAGGGAGGTGGCGTCGGCGGCGTGGGCGATGCCGAAGTCGATGACGCGGGGCCCGTCGGAGGCGAGCAGCACGTTGGACGGCTTCAGGTCGCGGTGCACGATGCCCGCGCCGTGGATGACGTGCAGGGCCTCGGCCATGCCCGCGACGAGCAGCAGCACCGTCTCCACGGGCAGCGCGCCGTGCGAGACGACCGCGTCGGCGAGCGAGGGCCCCGGCACGTACGCGGTGGCCAGCCACGGCTGCGCGCCGTCGGGGTCCGCGTCGATGACGGGCGCGGTGAACAGCCCCTGGACGCGCTGCGCGGAGCGCACCTCCTGCGCGAACCGGCGGCGGAACTCCGCGTCCTCGCCGAACTCGGGACGGATCAGCTTGATCGCGACCGGCCGGCCGCCGGGCGTGTACGACAGGTACACCTTGCCCATGCCGCCGGCGCCGAGCCGGGCGGCGAGCCGATAGCCGGCGACCGTCGTCGGGTCGTCCGCCTCCAGCGCCTTGAACACCTCGGAGCCGCCCCGGTCCGCTTGCTGACCGCCCATGAAACCCATGTCTCCCCACGCAGAACACTGTTTGCAGGAGGGCACCCTACCGGTGGTCCGCGCCTTCGGACTCCTCCGTCCCGACCTCCGCGCCCGTGAGCCCGGCGCGCTCCGCGAGCGCACCGCCCTGGAAACGGCTCTCCGCCCCCAACTCCTCCAGGAGATCGGCGATGTGACGGCGGCAGGTGCGCAGCGACATCCCCATCCGACGGGCGATCACCTCGTCCTTGGCGCCCTCCGCGAGCAGCCCCACGAGCGCCCGCCGCAGACTGGGCCCGACCTCCTTGTACGCGGCCCCGCTGGTGCCCCGGAACGGCACCGCCCCCGACCAGTGCTGCTCGAACACCCGGCAGAGGTACGCCACCACGTCGGGGTCCCGGACGAGGACCGCCCCCTCGCCCGTACCGCCGTCGGCACGCCGGGGCAGGAAGGCCACGGACCGGTCGAACACCACGGCCCGGTCGGGCAGTTCGGCGGCGGTGCGGTACTCGGCGCCCGCCTCGGTGAGCCGCTCCACGTACCCCTGGGTGGACAGGCTGGACCGCGCCGAGTGCTGGTACAGCGTGCGCATCCGCACGCCCCGCCGGAGCATCGCCACGTCCCGTTCGACGGCGTCCCCGAGGCGGTGCGCGGCCCGCCCGCCGCCGGGCTGGATGCTGAACACCTCCTCCCGGCAGCGGGCCGACTCCTCGGTGAGCATCGCGGAGGCGGCCGCCATGTCGGGCAGCACGTCGAGGCCCTCCCGACGGCCCTGTTCGCGCCGGGCGGCGCGGTACCTCGGCATCAGGGAGTGCAGATCGTCGCGGAGCGACTGGGCGTGCGCGGCGGCCCGTGCGAGCTCCGCCTCCAGCGGGCCGACCACTTCCGCCGCGGCGGCGTCCGGGTTCACCGGGATCAGTTCCTCGGGCCGGCCGGGCGCCGGACGGAGGAGACGGAGCCGCCTCAAGGTGCGGCAGGCGGCCTCCACTTCCTCCCGGCCGAGGCCGAGGTCGGGAAGCCCGTCCGGCGGCCGGTTCGCGAGGCCCCCGTGTTCCAGTACGTACGCGAAGACGGCGACGGCCCCGGCGTCCAGCCGAGGCATTCCGTCCACATCCACCCCAGTAGTCACGCATTTCCCCCGTGATGCGGCCCTGCTACTTCCGTGCCATGCAGGGTATTGCCAGGTCATGGCGCTGGACCAAGCGGGCTCGCCGGGATGAACTGGTGGTGTCCGGCCGAGGGAAACCCCATCAGGCCGACATACGGCGTGAACGCGCCAGACACGGAGCTTCCCGCCCGCCCCACTCCTCTCCCGAACCAGGAGCCGCACCATGTCCGTTGCCGTCCGCTGCCTCCTTCTCCTCGCCGTCCTGCTCGCCGGCGGAACGGCCGTCGCCCCGGCGGACGACGCACCGGAGACGACGCGGACGGTCGCCGCGGACCCCATGGACACCAGTTGGGGCGACGAGTACGTCCGGCCCGAGCAGTAGGGACACGCTGCCCTCCCACTCGTCACCCCTGCGAAACACGAGGACGAAGAGCGTGTCGTCACCCACCACGAATCCCGACCCGGCCGGCCCCCGGCGGTCGCGCACCGAAAGCGCCGCGGACCGGGCCCTGTTGACCGACATCGTGCACGCCGTGATCGCCCGGAGCGCACCCGAGGCCGAGTGCTCGGACTGGAGCGTCGAACCAGGTGAGTTCTGGTGCCACGTCGTGCCCGGCGGGGCCGTCGCGCGGGCCCAGGGCTGGAAGCTCCACGTCCCGGCCACCCCGCTCTCGGCGCCCCTGGTCCTGGCCCGGTCCGCCGAGGTGCTCGTGGCCCACCGCGCGGCCTTCAAGTTCGCCGGGACTCCGGCCAAGGCGGCCGCGCTGGTGTCCGGGCGCTTCGCGCGCGGCGGGGGCGGCAAGTTCCTGACCGTGTACCCGGCCGACGACGAGCAGTTCCGGCGGCTCGCCGAGGAACTCCACCGGGCCACCGAGGGCCTGCCCGGCCCCGCCGTCCTCTCCGACCGGCGCTACCGCCCCGGCAGCCAGGTCTTCTACCGGTACGGAGTGTTCAAGGGCGTCCGGGAACTGACGCCCGACGGCTCCTTCGCCGCCCGTCTCACCGACCCCGAGGGCCGGCCGGTCGCCGACGAGCGCAACGCCTGGTTCAGCCCGCCGGCCTGGGCCGGAGACCCGTTCCCCGACCGTCCCGCCGCACCCGCCCGCAGCACGGCCACGGCCAGGCCCGTCCTTCTCGGCGACCGCTTCCTCGTACGGGGCGCGATCCAGCACTCCAACAAGGGCGGGGTGTTCCGGGCCGAGGACACCCGCACCGGCGCGCAGGTCGTCGTCAAGCAGGCACGGCCCCACGTGGGCGCCGGCCTCGAAGGCCTCGACGTCCGGGACCTGTTGCGCCGCGAGGCCGCGCTGCTCGAACGGTTCGGGCGGGTGCGCCCCGACCGGGTCCCCGAGCCGGTCGAGGTGTTCGAGCAGCAGGGCAGCGTGTTCCTGGCCACCGCGTCGGTCCCCGGGGCGACGCTCCGGCGCACCGTCGCCGAGCGCCTCGCACGGGACGGCGGCGGCCGCCCCGACGACCGTACGGCCGACTCCCTGGTCCGGCAGCTCGTCGAGCTCGTCGCCACCGCCCATGAACTCGGCGTCACCCTGCACGACTTCAACCCCAACAACGTCATGGTCACCCCGGACGGACGGCTCGTCCTCATCGACCTGGAGATGGCGGCCGGGGAAGGGGAACGGTGGGTGCTCGGCGCCACCCCCGGCTACACCGCCCCCGAGCTGCGCGCCGCCGACCAGGTGGCCCCCGCCCTGCCGCCGAGCGTCGACCTGTACGCCCTCGGCGCCACCGTCCTGCACGCCCTGAGCGGCGCCGACCCGCTCTTCGCGGAGGACCTCCCGCGGGAGACGGCCCGACCGGACGAACGGCGCCTGGCGGACCTCGTGGACCTCCTGGCCCGCGACCACCCGCTCGTACGACGCTTCTCGCCGCTGATCCGGGGGCTGATGCGGGACGCACCCGAAGACCGCTGGACCCTGGACCGGGCACGGGAGTTCCTCGACGGAGGCCGAGGAGGCGACGGGGCTCCGGGGGAACACCCGGACGCGGGCCGGGCCCCCGGGGCACGCCCGGACGCGGCGGCCACGCGCGCGCGTCTCCTGCACGACGGCATCGCCCACCTGTTGGCCACGATGCGACCGCACGACCCCGAACGGCTGTGGGTCTCGGACTCGTTCGGCGAGACCTGCGACCCGGTGGCCGTGCAGCACGGCTCGGCCGGCGGCGTCGCCCTCCTCGCCCGGGCACTGGACCACTGGGACGCGGGGCTCTCCACCTCCGTGAACGGTGCCGTGACCCGTGACGCACTCGCCGAAGGCCTCCGCTCCGCCGCCCGCTGGACGGCGGAACGACAGGAGACGCTGCCGAGCGCGCTCCCGGGGCTGCACTTCGGGCGTGCGGGCACGGCCTGGGCCCTGCTCGACGCCGCCCGGGCCCTGGACGACACGGCCCTGACGGACCGGGCCGTCGCCCTTGCCCTCGGTCTGCCCCTGCACGGGCCCAACCCGGACGTCTGCCACGGCGTGGCCGGCTCCGGCCTCGCACAGCTGCACTTCTGGCGCACCACCGGGGACCCGCGGTTCCTGGACCGCGCCGCCGAGACCGCGGACGGACTGCTCGACGCGGCGCGGCGCACCCCCGAAGGGGTCTTCTGGCCGGTGCCGGAGGACTACGGGTCGGCGCTGGCCGGAGCCTGGCACTACGGCTTCGCGCACGGCGTGGCCGGGGTCGGCACGTTCCTCCTGCTCGCGGCGGAGGCCACCGGGGAGGAACGGTTCCTCACCGCGGCCACCGAGGCGGGGGCCACCCTCGTGACCGCCGCCCGCAGCGGACCGGCGGGGACGCTGTGGCCCGTCGACCGGGCCCGCCACCTCTCCGACTCCCCGGAGCTCGCCCGGCACTGGTGCAGCGGCTCCTCCGGCGTCGGCACCTTCCTGGTCCGGCTCTGGGCGGCGACCGGCACGTCCGACGAGGCCCTGCGCGAGCTGGTGGACGGCGCGGCGCTCGCGGTGCGGGCGGGCAGGGCGACCGACTCGCCGGCCACCTGCCACGGGCTCGCGGGGAACGCCGAGTTCCTCCTCGACGCCGCCGAACGGACCGGCGACGAGAGCCACCGCGCCGCCGCCGAACTCCTCGTCGAGCACCTGGCCGCGCAGGCCGTCCTGCGCGACGGACGTCTCCTGGTGCCCGACGAGAACCGCAGGACCGTCCTCGCCGAGTACGCCACCGGCCTCGCCGGGAGCCTCTCCCTGCTGCTGCGCATGCGGTGCGGAGGCCCGCGGGCCTGGCTGCCCGAGGGCAGGCCGGCCCACCCCTGAGTGTCCGGCGGCCCCAGGCCGCCGGCGTCCCACGGAAACATCCGATCACACCCGAAGAAGGAGACCGTCATGACGGAGTACGACATCGATGCCCTGCAGGTCCTGCCCGAGGAGGTCCGCACCGAGGACGCCCGTGGCGAGGAGCACGCCGCCGCGCTGATCACCGCCTGCCGCTGGCTCACGAGCGGCTGCTGACGGACCACCGTCAGGGGAGGGGCCGGCATCCAGGCCGGCCCCTCCCCCCGGAGGCACGACCGTAGACTCGAAGTATGACCAGGCTGACGGGCAGGGCCCTGCGGGTGACGGTCTTCGTGGGAGAGAGCGATCTGTGGCACCACAAGCCGCTCTACACCCAGATCGTCCGCCGGGCGCGCGAGGCGGGCCTCGCCGGCGCGAGCGTGTTCCGCGGCATCGAGGGCTTCGGCGCCTCCTCCCTGATCCACACCCAGCGGCTCCTCTCGCTGAGCGAGGACCTCCCCGTGGCCGTGGTCATCGTCGACACCGAGCAGAAGATCCGCGCCTTCCTGCCCCGGCTCGACGAGATGGTCGACGAGGGCCTGGTGATCCTCGACGACTGCGAGGTCGTCCGCCACGTCGGCCGGGAGAAGGCCGCCTGAGCCCGCGAACCGGCGCACCGCCCTACGATGGCCCGATGCGCGAGGCCGCCCCCGAGCCGTACTGGAACACCAACGTCGCCCGGCACGCGGGCATCCTGCGGGCCGTCCCGGAGGGCTGCGGCGATGCCCTGGACATCGGCTGCGGCGACGGCCTGCTCGCGCGGAAACTCACCGCACGGGCACGGCACGTCACCGGGATCGACCTGTCCCCGGACATGATCGCCCGCGCCCGCGGGTCCTCCGACGGCCGTCCGGAACCCGCCTTCGTGGAAGGCGACTTCCTGACCGCGGACCTACCCGCCGAGGGCTACGACTTCATCTGCTCGGTGACCACCGTCCATCACATGGACCTCGGGGCCGCCCTGAACCGCATGCGTGAACTGCTGCGTCCCGGCGGCACGTTGGTGGTGGTCGGCCTGGCCCGTGACGCGGGCGTCGCCGACTGGACGGCGAGGATCGCCGCCGCCCCGGTCGTCCGGATCACCAAGGTGCTGCGCGGCGCGCGCGATCCGGAGGGCATGCCCGTCGCCGAGCCGCGGACGAGCTACGGAGAAGTGCGCGCCGTGGCGCGAGGACTGCTCCCCGGCGTGCGGTATCGCCGGCACGTGCTTCGCCGGTACTCCCTGACCTGGGAAAAGCCCGTCACGAGGGCGTGATCGCCGAGATGCCCTTGCGGAGGTCCTCCGCGTTCATGACCGGCGAATAGTAGACCTTGGCGCCGGCTTCCATGAAGAACGGTGCCGAGATCTTCGGCATCAGGGAGGGGTCGGCCATGTCGAAGAAGATGTAGCAGGTCCGACAGCCGTTCTCGACGGTGAAGTAGGCGGCTTCCGCGTCGAGCTCCTCGACCGTTCCCTCCATGAGCTTCAGCAGCCTGCCCTGCTTGATGGCCTCGTTGGAGGCCTGGGTGTCCAGTTCAACCTTCAGCAGCATGCGCATGACGCGGCCTTTCCCGACCGGGCGGGCGCTCCGTTCAGGGCGCCCGGGCCCCGGACGCACTCAGTTCCAGCGTCCTCCTTCCCTTCCGGCGGGACCACTCGGCAGAGGTGCCGGTCGGGAAGGCTTCGTACGCGCCCTGACGCCTGCCGACGGGGAAGCGCCCCTCCCTTACCGCCCCCGGGCGAGGAAGGCGGGCCGCAGCGACGTGTCCACCGGGTCGTAGTACCGGTGGAAGACCGGAGTCGTGGAGCCGGACACGGGTGGGACGATCCAGCTCCAGTCGGCCGGCACGGGCCTGCCGTGCCGGCTCTCCTGGGCGATGTGCCGCAGGAACCGCTCGGACTCGGTGTGATGGTCCGCCATCGTCACCCCGGCCCGCTGGAAGGAGTGCAGCACCGCCACGTTCAGCTCGACGAGCGCCCGGTCCCGCCACAGCGTCCGCTCCGAGGAGCGGTCGAGGCCGAGGCGGTCGGCGACCACCGGGAGGAGGTCGTACCGCTCGGCGTCGGCGAGGTTGCGGGCGCCTATCTCCGTCCCCATGTACCAGCCGTTGAAGGGCGCCGCCGGATAGCGGACCCCGCCGATCTCCAGCGTCATGTCGCTGATCGCCGGCACCGCGTACCAGCGCAGCCCCAGCTCCGCGAACCACCCGTGGTCCGGATGCCGGAGCGGCACCTCCATGACGGAACCCTCCGGCACCTCGTACCACTCCGGCAGCGCGCCCGGACGCTCCTCCACCATCAACGGGAGCACCTGGAAAGGGTCCTCGTCCCGCTTCCAGCCGAGGCCGCGGGCGCGGGCGGTCGACGCGGCGCCGCGCGGGTCGCCGATCCAGCGGTCCTCGGGGGTGCGGTGCCCCGCGTAGCGGACCAGCTGGTCGTTGACGATCCGCGGCGCGGGACGGCCCGGCCGGTCGGGGGCGAACACCGAGATCACCGGGCGGATCCGGCCGCCGTTCCCGGCGAGCCTCAGGTGCTCGAAGCAGTGGGCGGCGATGTCGTCGGCCGCCGTGACGTCCCGCAGGTCGCGCACCACGAGGCTGCGCCAGTAGAGCCTGCCGATGCAGCGGGCCGCGTTGCGCCAGGCGACGCGGGCGCCGAAGGAGAGCTCGTCCGGGGTGTGCGCGTACGTACCGGTCCGGTCGATGTCGGCGAGCACCTCCCGGACCCGGCGCTCCACGTCCCCGGCGTCGGGCTGCTCGTGGTGGAACTGCCGGACGAAGCTCTCCGCCTCCCGACGGTCCGTCACGGGAGACGCGTGTGTGTGCGGTGGTACGGCCCACCCGCCGGGCGGGGGTACGGGCGCGGGCGTGAACGGACAGGCGCTGACGGTGGCGGCCTTGCGGCGGCGCCCCAGACTGAAGACCAAGGTGACTCCTCCCGCCCCCATGACTACCGCACGCATCCGCACGGTTGTGGAGAGTAGGGGGAGTTCCGGATGGGGAGGGCGCCGCGCTGGTAGGGTGCGCGGCGCCCGGAACCCCGGCGCCCGGAATTCCGGGGCTCGGAAGCCCGGAGACCGGAACCCCGGGGCTCAGAGCCCCGCGACCTTGGACGTCGCCGTCAGTTCGTAGACGAGGGTGACCGTACGGCGGCCGCCGGGCGGAAGCGCGACGTCCCAGTGGACGATGCCCTCGTCGTCGACCGTGTCGGGCGCCGGGGAGCAGGCCTCCTTGCGCAGGCGCACCTCCACCGCCGAGACCTCGGAGACGGGGATCCGCTCCCGGAGGGCGATCAGCCGGTCGCCTTGCTCCCCGGGCGGCGAGAACCGGGACAGGTGCAGCCGGACCGTGCGGGTGACCACCGTCCGCTGGGCGAGGCCGGTGGTGTCGCGGGACTCCTCGGCGTACCGGACCACCCGGTGGTCGTCGCGGCTGCCGAAGGCGAGCTCGACGGCGGCGCCGGGGGCCGCGAAGTCCAGCGTGCCGCGGCCGGTGAATCCGCTGCCCCGGACCAGGTCCACGGGCCCGGCGAGCAGCGCGTGGCCGGACAGGTTGTCGAAGCGCACCACCTGGGTGACCAGCGGGGACAGTTCGGGCGAGCAGGCGTACTCGCTGCGCGCGGCCGTCGTGAACGAGGAGAGCGGCACCCGGTGGGCCCGGCCGTCCCCGGGCACGGAGACCGGCGCGGGGGAGTGCAGGACCCGCGCCTCGCCGCCGTCGTCCACACCCGGCAGGCCGACCACCGGGGCCGGGCCGAGCGTCGAGATCTCCTCCTCGCGCAGTTCGACGTCGATCGTGCGGCGCTCCGCCGCGGTGCGGTCCTTGAGCGTCAGCCGGTCCTCGACGAGCCGCGGTGGCTCGGTGGCGAGCGCCGACCGGGCGGTCGACAGCGTCAGCCGTACGTCCGACCAGTCCTCGCCGGTCCGCTGCCAGACCACGGCGTCGGTCTCCAGGGTCAGCGAGTCCCCGTCGAGCACGGCCCGGTAGGCCGGCCGCCACAGCGCGCACGGGGTGAGGTGGCTCAGCCGCAGCCGTACGGGTCCGGCGGCCGCGGCCTCCACGGTCAGCTCGACATGGGCGACCAGCTCGGCGGGCTCCTCCTCGGAGAGCTCCCTCGCCCGCCGGATGTCGGCCAGTTCGGCGCCGAGGGCCGTCAACCGGGCCTCCGCGGCGCGGAGTTCCTCGCCGTACGTGTCGCGTTCGGCGTCCACGCGGTCCAGTTCGCGGCCCCAGCGGGGCCCTTCGGACTCGCCGAACCCGGCGCCCTCGCCGATCTCCCGCAGCAGATCGCCGGCGAGCCGGCCGAGCACGTCGAGACGGGTCCGCAGCCGGTCGCGGCGCTGTTCCACGGCGAGGCGCTCCTCTTCGAGGGCGTGCTCGCGGTGGCGGAGGGCGGAGTCCTCCTCGGCGGGCCGGCCCGGTCCGCGGGGCGTCCAGTCGCGGACGATCCGCACGTCGAGCACGGCGGCCGGATGGTCGGAGGTCAGTTCGGCGTGCAGGGTGCGGTCGACGGCGAGCGCGCCGACCGGGCCGAGGCGCAGGCGCTGGACGCCGGCCTCCAGGTCGAGCACGGCGGTGCGCTCGATGTGGGCGCGGTCCTCCAGGCAGGTGACGGCGGTGACGGGAAGGGCGATCGGCGGAAGGTCCGTGGACATGGTGGGTGTCAGCTCCTGCGGTTGCCGTCGACCAGGGCCTTGCCGGCCGGGATGCGGATCTCGTAGCCGCCGTCGAGCGCGGCGGTGCCGCCGGCGGGCAGTTCCACCCGCCAGACGCGGGTGCCCGGGGCGTGGTGCTCCGGCGCGATGCCGTCCTCGGGTGCCGTCCAGTCGGCGCGCTCCTCGATGCGGACGTCCGGCTCGGAGGAGACCGGCACCCGCTCGTGGACCTCGACGGTGACGGGCCCCGCGAGCCGGTTGGCCAGCTCGACGTGGACGCGGTGGTCGAGCACGGTGACGTTGTTCCGCAGGCCCGCCGTCGACTCCTTGAGGTGCGTGCGGCGGGTGACACGGATGCCCTCGGCGACCCCGAGTCCGAGGCGGCGGACCGCGCCGGGCGCGAGCGTGGGCAGGGCGGCGGTCAGCAGGTAGTCGTCGTCGACGGTGACCTCCACCGGGCCGGCGAGCAGCGCCTGACGGGTGGTGTTGGAGACCGCGAGGGAGGCGTACACGGTCTGCTCCACGGACGGCACGCAGATGTGCTCGGTGTGCAGGACGACCGGGATCTCGCCGACGGTGACGGTGTGCCAGGTGCCGTCCGAGGGCACGTCGGCACGGGCGGCGGCGTCGAAGCGGTGGTCGAAGGAACCCGCCGACGTGCGGGGGCGCACCGCGTGCTTGGGCAGCGGCAGCCCCGCCACCGCCTCGGCGCGGCGCCGGTACTCGTCGGCCACCGCGTCGGAGGAGGAGCCGGGGAACAGCCGGCCCCGACGGGCGCCCGGCTCCTCGGGCCCGGCCAGCACGAGGGCGGCGTAGTCGAGTTCGGCACCGCTCGGCTGCGGCGGGCCCGCCGCCGGTGGCGGCGGTGGCGCCGCCGCGCCCGGAGCCACGGGAGCCTGGGGCGCGGCGGCCTGCGGCGGGCGTGACCCGAAGCCGGGCCTGCCACCACCGGCGCGCGGCCGGCCGGCCGGTCGCGGCGCCGCGGCCCGTGCGACGTCCGGCGTCCCGCCCCCGAGGAACTCCGGGGCGGCGCCGTACGCGGCACCGGGCTGCGGCGGCCCGGTGAACGCCGGGGGCGGGGGCGGGGGCGGTACGGAAGCGGGCGCCGCCACGGGAAGGGCCGCCGAGCCGGCCACGGCGCCCCCCACCGCGTAACCGCCCCGGAGAGGTGCCGGGCCGGCCGCCTCGTACCCGCTGAACAGGTCGGCGAGCCCCGACGGCGGTTCGCGCCAGCCGGACGGCGCGGGCGCGGACTGGCGGCGTCCGATCCGGATCGAGCGGAGCGCCGGGAGATCGGTGCGGCGCCGCAGATCGGCGGTGGCCAGGGCGACGCGCACCCCGGTCCAGTCCTCGCCGGTGCGCTGGGCCACCGAGGCGCGCAGCACCAGACGGCCGCCGCTGTCGCCCTGACGGTGGGTGAGGCGGTACGTCGGCACCCAGACGGCACCCGGAACGCCGTACTCCAGCTCCAGTTCCACTTCCTCCGCCTCCGTCGTGCCGTCGAGGGTCAGGACGGCGCAGACCGTGGTCTCGACATGGGCCGACGGCGCGTCGGTGGAGGCGCGGTCGAGCCTGTCGCAGGCCACGTCGAACTCGTGCTCGACGCGCAGGAGTGCCTCGTCGAGCTCGGCGAGCCGGGCGTGCAGCCCGGTAAGGCGTTCGTCGACGAAGTCCGCGAGCTCCAGCCACGCGTCGACCGGGGTGCGGCGGTGCGGGTCGTCGCGCTTGCGGTTCGGCGCAATGGGCCGCAGGGCACCGACCTCGGCGATCAGGCCCTGCTGCCGGTCACGGCGCGCCCGCGCCGCCGCGCGGGCCTCGCGCAGCCGGTCCACCTCGCGCCGCAACGCGTCGGGCGCGCCCGTGGCGCCCGGCTCCGCCTCGACCTCCACGCGCGCCTCGGTGACCCGCGCCCCGGAGGCGCCCAGGACCCGGGCCCGCAGCGAACCCGGGTCGAGCGAGCGGGGCAGCCCCGTCACCCGCACCCGGCCGTCCGGCGGCACGGTGCCCCGGGCCAGGCGCCGGCAGAGCGCGCCCTGCGCGTACACCACGACCGAGTCGAGGGTGGATCCCCACCTCCGCGCCGTTCCGTCTGCCATCTGCGCCCCCGCCCCGTCCCCGTCCCGTCTCCGTCGACCGAAGCCTACTTCCCGGCTACGACAGCGCCAGAGCCGCTTCGACCTCGCCCGCCAGGGCGACCGGGTCACCGGACGGGGCCGTCGGGTAGGCCTGGTGGCCGTGGGCCCAGGCGTCCTCCCGGGCGAACCAGTCGACGGCGACCGGCGCCGTGTCTTGGACGAGCGCCGTGTCGAGCCCCGCGAAGTACGCGGCCCAGCGCGGCGCGTACACGTCCCGGACGAGACCGGCCCACTCACGGTTGGCGTAGTCGTGCAGGCCGCCGGTCTCGCTCGGCCCCCGGTCGGCCCAGGTGGTGAGGATCGAGCGGGCGTCGTACTCGAGCCGGTCGCGCTCCTCCGCGTCGGCGCCCCAGGAGCGGGCGTCGGCGAGCCACGGACCGAGCAGGAAACGACGGTCGGAGGCGACGAGCCGCCCGAGCAGTTCCTCGTCGGCGTTCCACTCGCGCACCAGCTCCCGGAAGCCCTCCAGATCCTTCGCCTCGTACGCCGCCTTGATCCGCGGCAGCAGGACCCGGCCCCGGTTGGTGAGCGCCTGGCGCGCCACGTCCACCACGTCGTAGCGGTACGCGTCCGAGGTCCGCAGCGCCGGGGCCACCTTGAGCAGCTCCGACAGGGCACGCTCCACCGTGCGGGCGTCGTACCGCATGGCGCTCGGGCTCCAGCGCGCCGCCTTCGCCGCCGTCAGGCTCGGCCGTGCCGTGAAGAGGCTGTCCTGCGGCTCGCTCCACGTACCGGAGGCCCCGCTGTACGGGCCGAGGCGCAGCTGCTCCCACGCGGCGGCCGCGTGCGGGTCGGCACCGCCGTAGCGCCGGGCCGCGTACCCGGCGAACCAGGCGCGCCGGTCGACCGGGCCCGGCTCCCAGGCGAGTTCGGTGAACAGGTCGAACGCGGCGGGGTTCCCGCCGGTGCCCTCCGGAAGCCAGGCGATGCCGCGCAGCGCGCTGTCGGGCCTGGTCAGCCAGGTGTGGAAACGGTCCGTCCACACACCGGTGTTGGCGCCCAGGCTGGTGTGGCCGCCGAAATTGGCGATCGCACCGAAGGCGTACGGCGCACCGCCCCACTGCTTCTCGCGGTCCAGCCCCTCGTACCGGTCGGAGAGGCCGTCGACGATCAGCACCCGGCTCCGGTCCACACCGTCCAGGAGCCTCGCGGAAGGGTTGTTCTGCCAGCCGAGCATGACCCAGGTGGCACCGGGGTGCGCCGCGTCCAGGGCCCCCTGGACGGCCTCCGCCGCCCGCGTGACGTCGACGGGACCGGGGGTGCCGCCCTCGTGCAGCAGGTCCATCTTGAACGTGTCGCTGTCACCGAACCGGTGCCGCTGCACCCGGTAGTAGGCGGCCGCCAGCTCACCGAAGACGGGCCCGGTCGGATCCAGCCAGTCGGGCCGGGCGAACCCGACCCACTTGCCCTGCGGGACGGTGACCGCGCCCGGGTTCCGGGCGGCGAAGTCCGGCGGCACCGTGCCGAAGAAGCCCGGCAGCACGGGAGTCATCCCCAAGGCGCGCAGGTGCCCCGCGATCCGGCCGCCCAGCGTCGCCCGGGCCTCGATCAGCCGCTCGGACACCGGCCCCCCGAAGCCCGACATGTTCTGCAGCAGCCACCAGGCCTGATGCGCGGGACCGGGGATCCAGGCACGCAGCTCCGCCGCGTCGTAGCCGAACCCCTGGAGCGCCCGGTAGTACGGGTACTCGGCCCCGGTCGGCACGAAGACCTCGTTCACGCCGTGCAGCGCCATCAGGTCGATGTCGCGCCGGTACGAGGCGAAGTCGCGGTACGCGCCGGAGTAGCCCTCGTCGGTGTCGTTCAGGGCGTAGCGGTGGGGCACGGCCGCCGACCGGGTGATCGTGCCGGAGACGGCGGGGAGCGTGTCCGGCAGTCGGCCGACGCTGTCGCCCGGCCAGCCGATGTCGACCCCCGCGACCCGCTCCAGGTACCAGCCCACCCCGGTGAGCAGCGTGGCCGGCGAGGTGCCCCGCACCCGGATCGCGCCCGCCTCGCCGGAGACCGAGAAGTAGTCCCCGGTGTCCGCTTCCTCGACGGGGACCAGGGTGAACTGGGCGGCCCTCGAGTCGAGCAGGCGCTCCAGGGCCGCCCGGGCGGGCCTGGGGTCGAAGGCGGGCGCGGCGGCGGCACCCGACGGGGCCGGCACGCCGGGCGCGGCGGCGGTCACGACGGCGAGCACCGTGACGAGGAAGGTGTTGCGGCAACGACGGATCAGGCGGCTGCCCATCTGGCTCCCTGCTCGAACGCGACGACGGCGGGGGCCTGTCCTTCGGATCAGGCCGGGGCGACCACTTTCCGACCCCCCGCCTCCTCGGCCACGCAAGCGGAGCCGGGGACCGACGGCGCTCATCCTTGCGGGTGCGCGCGTTCGAGTCGAGGGTGCGAACCGAGCCGGGTTCCGGGCGGGACACCCCCGCACCTCCACTTCGGCGAGGTGGGAGCGCGGTGTACCTGACAGGCCGGGCGGCCTGGCAGACTTCGGCCCGCACGGTCGTCCCGTCCTCACCACCCCTGGAGGTCCCATGGCGCAGCGGCCCGGTCACCCGGCCCGCCCGAGCGGGAAGGCCGCGCGATGACGCTGTGCCGTACCCGGCGTGCCGATCCGACCGCGCTCGTCGTCCGCAGCGCGCCCGCCGTGCCCACCGCCGCCGTGCTGCTGCTCCACGGCGGCCGCGCCGAGGGCCCCGAGCCGCCGCCCGCCCTCAACCTGCCCGCGCTGCGCATGCGCCCCTTCGCCGGTGCCGTGACCCGGGCCGTCCGGGGCCGGGGGGTCCTCGTCGCCGAGGTGCGCTACCGCCACCGCGGCTGGAACGGAGCGCGCGCCGACGCGGCCCGGGACGCCGAGGTCGCGCTCGGGCGGCTCCGGGAGCTGGCCGGGCCCGTGCCCGTCGTGCTCCTCGGCCACTCGATGGGCGGCCGGGCGGCCCTCCGCGCGGCGGGCGACCCCGCCGTGCGCGGGGTCGTCGCGCTCGCGCCGTGGTGCCCCACCGACGAGCCCGTGGACCACCTCGGCGGCCGGCGCCTCTACCTGCTCCACGACGAGACCGACCGGGTCACCTCGGCCCGGCAGTCCTGGGAGTTCGTCCGCCGGGCCCGGGAGGCGGGCGCCGACGCGGCGGGCATCCCGATGCCGACCGGCGGCCACGCCATGCTCCGGGGCGCGGACCTCTGGCACCGGCGCGCGGCCGAACTCACCGCGGCGCTCCTCTCGCACGGCTGAGACCGGCGAACGACCTGACGGATTTCCCGGCCGGCGGGACGGTCCACGCCCGGAGGTTCACGGACCGTCCCGCCCTGAGGTGCGCGGACCGCCCTGCCCGGAGATTCGTGGACCATCCCGCTCTGAGGCGCGCGGATCGTCCCGCCCTGAGGCGCGTGGACCGTCACGCCCGGCTCAGCGGACGTCGGGCCGGGAGTCCAGGCCGAGTACGGCCGTGAGGGCCGCCCGCAGCGCCGATTCCGGGTCCTCCGACGTGCCCTCGGACCGCCAGGCGACGAATCCGTCCGGACGGACCAGCACCGCGCCGTCCGCCGTGACGCCGTGGGCCTCCGCCCAGTTCTCGCCGTCCACGGGGGAGAGCTCCGCGTCCGGCCCGTCGCCGATCCGGTACGAGTCCAGGGGCACCGCCAGGCGCTCGGCGACGTGCGCGGCCGCGGTGTGCCAGCTGCCGATGGCCCCCGCCGAACTCAGCAGCACCGGGTGCCGCTCGTACAGGTCCAGGGTGGAGATCCGCCCACCCGCGCGGTTCAGCCACAGGTGCGGCGCCCGGCTGCCCGGCTCGCCCGTCAGACGGAGCCCGTCCGGCACGACCGGCACCGCCGGGTCCGCGCCCAGGACCGCGCCCTGCGGATAGCGGTAGCCGAGGGCGACGTTGAGGATCCCGCCCCGCTTCCCGCCCGCGCCCGGCCCGGGGGCGTACCCGGGGTGGCTGTGCTCGACCGAACGCGACGAGGCGCGGGCGCTCGTCGCCTCCGCGACGGGCCGGCGCTCCGCGTCGTACGAGGCGAGCAGGTCGGGGCCGGCCCAGCCGCCGAGTACCGCCGAGAGCTTCCAGGCGAGGTTGTGCGCGTCCTGGATGCCGGTGTTGGAGCCGAAGGCCCCCGTGGGCGGCATCTCGTGGGCCGAGTCGCCGGCGAGGAACACCCGCCCGTCCGCGTACCGTTCGGCGATCCGCTCGGCCGCGTGCCACGGGGCCCTGCCCGTGATCTCCACGTGCAGATCCGGGACGCCCACGGCGCGCCGGATGTGCTCCCTGCACCGCTCGTCGGTGAACTCCTCGAGGGTTTCGCCGTGTTCGGGGTGCCAGGGGGCGTGGAAGACCCACCGCTCGGCGTTGTCCACCGGCAGGAGGGCCCCGTCGCCCTCCGGGCTCGTGAGGTAGCAGACGATGAAGCGCCGGTCGCCGACGACGGCCGCCAGGTCACGGGACTCGAACGTGATGCTCACGTTGTGGAACAGGTCGCCCGGGCCGGTCTGCCCGATGCCGAGCTGCTCGCGGATGGGGCTGCGCGGGCCGTCCGCCGCGACGAGGTAGTCCGCCCGGATGGTGGTGTGCTCGCCGGTCTCCCGGCTCTTGACCCGCGCGGTCACCCCTTCGGCGTCCTGCTCGAACGACATCAGCTCGGTCGAGTACCGCAGGTCCCCGCCCAGCTCCCGCGCGCTCCGCAGCAGCACCGGTTCGAGATCGTTCTGGCTGCACAGGCACCATTCGGCGGGGCTGAAGCGCGCCAGGCCGCCGCCCGGGTCGATGTGCCGGAACAGCCATTCGCCGGCATCGCCCACCAGGGTCGGCGTCTGCAGGATCCCGTTGTTCGCCGACAGGATCTTCGCGGCCTCGTGGATGCGCTCGCGGACACCGGCGCTGCGGAAGACCTCCATCGTCCGCACGTTGTTCCCGCGTCCGCGCGGGTGGACCGAGGTGCCCGCATGGCGCTCGACGAGCGTGTGCGGCACGCCGAGACGTCCCAGGAAGAGCGAGGTGGACAGGCCCACCAGAGAGCCGCCCACGATGAGGACGGGCGTGCGGTGTCTGTTCTCACCGGTCGCTTCGCTTCGGTTCATCGATGGCCTCCAGCGTCACCGGTGACGCGGGTCGGGGATGGGATGGACATGCCTGCCCTCCCGAGCCCCCGACCGTGCGCGGAGGGCACCCGAATGACGCGCGGTTCACTCATCCGCCCCGTGGGACTCGCGTAGAACGTGCGCCCGAGCCAACGTTCGGTACATGACGACCCCGGCCCTGCCGGCCCGGCGGTCCTTCCCCCGCTCCCGCAGACGAGAAATGAGGTGCGCCGTATGACCAGCACGACGACCAGCAGGGCGCGTATATCGCAGTCGGTGTTCGACGGGTCCAGGCTGCGGGTGATCCTGCTGCTCGACCTGTACGACGGAGCCCAGCAGCAGTTCCTCGAAGCGTACGAGGTCATGCGCAAGCAGGTGGCCGGCGTCCCCGGCCACATCAGCGACCAGCTCTGCCAGTCCATCGAGAACCCTTCGCAGTGGCTCATCACCAGTGAGTGGGAGAGCGCCCCGCCCTTCCTCGCCTGGGTGAACAGCGAGGAACACGTCGAGATGGTCAAGCCCATGCACAGCTGCGTCCGGGACACCCGGTCCATGCGCTACAGCATCCTCCGGGAGACCGGCGCACAGCGGCCCCTCACACCGGAGACGGCCGCAGGCGAGCAGGTGGCGGCCCGCGTGGGCGACGGAGTGACCCGCCACGCGCTCACCTTCACCGTCAAGCCCGGCTCCGAGTCGAAGGTCGCCGAGCTCCTGGCGGGCTACGAGTCGCCCGAGGCCCAGGTCGACGAGAACACCCGTCTCCGCCGCACCTCGCTGTTCATGCACGGCAACCGCGTCGTGCGGGCCGTCGAGGTGGAGGGCGACCTCCTGTCCGCCCTGCGGCACGTCGCCCGGCAGCCCGGGGTCCGGGCCGTCGAGGAGGCCATCAACCCCTACCTGGAGCAGGACCGGGACCTCACCGACCCCGAGTCGGCCCGCGTCTTCTTCACCCGGGCGGCCCTCCCGGCCGTGCACCACGTGGTCTCCGCCCGGCCCGAGCCGGCCGGCCTGCGGCGCCACGCCCTGTACTACCCGGCCAAGGAGGGCCGCGGCACGGACCTGGCCCGGCTGCTCGCCCAGCAGGACGCCGAGGCGGCGGTCGATCCCGACAGCCCCGTGTACGGCAGCACCGTCTTCCAGCGCGACGACGTCGTGGTGCGGCTCGTGGACGTCGAGGGCGAACTGGACCTCGACCCCGTCGCCGCCCTCGGCGTCAAGGGCGCCAGGAAGGCCAAGGTCCTGGAGCGCCTCCTCGACGGCGCCGCGATCGGCGTCGAGGGGTCCCTGGACAACGAACGCAACCTCAACCGGCTCCTGTCGCACGCCGACATGCTGCCCGTCACCGACCGCCGCGCGGCCGACTCCTGAGAGGACGGCACCGGGGCCACCGGCCGTACCGCTCCCGGGAGACCGGCCCCGGCCACCGGCCCCGACCGTCCGTCACATCTCATCGCAACACTCGGAGGTATCAACCATGCTCGAGCAGACTCGGCTCATCGTGAACCTGAGCGACACGGAGCCCAACCGCAGACGCGGGGGTGACGTGCGGGCCATGCTCACGCCCGCCACGGTGAAGTCGACCAGCGGCTTCATGGGGATGGCCATCGCCCAGCCGGGCGAGTGCATCGCCGAGCACTACCACCCGTACTCCGAGGAGTTCGTGTACGTCGTCTCGGGCCGGTTCGAAGTGGACCTGGACGGCGAGACGCACCCGCTCGTCCCCGACCAGGGCCTCCTGATCCCCATCGGCGTCCGGCACCGCTTCCGCAACGTCGGCGACGTGGAGGCCCGCATGGTCTTCCACCTGGGGCCGCTCGCCCCGCACCCGAGCCTCGGCCACGTCGACACGGAGACCGCCGAGGAGGCCGCAGCGAAGGCCGTCGAGGGGGCCCTCGAGTGACCCGCCGCGTGGCCGTCACCGGCATCGGCGTGGTCGCCCCGGGCGGCGCCGGAACGGCGGCATTCTGGGACCTCCTGGCCCAGGGACGTACGGCGACCCGCGGCATCACCCTGTTCGACCCGGTCGGTCTGCGCTCCCGCATAGCCGCCGAGTGCGACTTCGACCCGTACGCCCACGGTCTGCCACCGGATCTGGTCCAACACGCCGACCGGTACGTCCAGTTCGCCGCCGTCGCCGCCGGAGAGGCCGTACGCGACTCCGGGCTCGACACCGCCGGCGAGGACTCCTGGCGCGTCGGCGTCAGCCTCGGCAGCGCCGTCGGCGGCACCACCCGCCTGGAACACGACTACGTGCAGGTCAGCGCGGGCGGACAGCGGTGGGACGTGGACCACCGCGCCGCCGACCCGAAGCTGCACCTGGCGTTCTCGCCCAGCACGCTCGCCGCGGTGGTCGCCGAACAGTTCGGGGCCCGCGGCCCGGTGCAGACCGTCTCCACCGGCTGCACCTCCGGCCTCGACGCCGTCGGCTACGCCTTCCACACCATCGAGGAGGGCCGGGCGGACGTCGTCATAGCCGGGGCGTCGGACTCGCCGATCTCCCCGATCACCATGGCCTGCTTCGACGCCATCAAGGCCACGTCCCCCGACAACGACGACCCCGAGCACGCCTCCAAGCCCTTCGACAACCGCCGCAACGGCTTCGTCATGGGAGAGGGCGCGGCGGTCCTCGTCCTGGAGGAGTACGAGCACGCCAGGGCCCGGGACGCGCACATCTACTGCGAGATCAGCGGCTACGCCACCTACGGCAACGCCTACCACATGACCGGTCTGACCGGTGAGGGACTCGAGATGGCCCGGGCGATCGACACCGCGCTCGCCCAGGCCAGGCTCGACCCCACGTCGATCGACTACGTCAACGCGCACGGCTCGGGAACCCGCCAGAACGACCGGCACGAGACCGCCGCCGTCAAGCGGTCCCTGGGCTCCCACGCGTACGACACGCCCATGAGCTCCATCAAATCCATGGTGGGCCACTCGCTCGGGGCGATCGGCGCGATAGAGGTCGCCGCCTGCGTGCTCGCCCTGCAGCACCAGGTGGTGCCCCCGACCGCCAACTACGAGATCCCCGACCCCGAGTGCGACCTGGACTACGTGCCGCGCACCGCCCGCCCCCGGAAGCTGAGGAACGTGCTCTCCGTGGGCAGCGGCTTCGGCGGTTTCCAGTCCGCCGTGCTCCTGACCGGGCCGGGCGGGAGGACACGATGAGCACACAGCGGTCGCCGCGGGCGGTCGTCACCGGCATCGGTGTGATCGCCCCCAACGGACTGCGTACCGACGCCTACTGGAAGTCCGTACGGGAAGGCCTCGGCGTTCTCGGCCGGATCACCCGCGAGGGCTGTGAACACCTGCCCCTCAAGGTCGCGGGCCAGGTCGAGGGCTTCGACGCCTCGGCCCTCATCGACGAGCGCTTCCTCGTCCAGACCGACCGGTTCACCCACTACGCCATGGCGGCGGCCTCCCTCGCCCTCGACGAGGCCGGCCTCGGCCACGACGAAGGACCCGAGGAGCCCTTCTCCATCGGCGTCGTCACCGCCGCGGGATCGGGCGGCGGCGAGTTCGGCCAGCGCGAGCTGCAGAAACTGTGGGGACAGGGCTCCAAGTTCGTCGGCCCGTACCAGTCCATCGCCTGGTTCTACGCCGCGAGCACCGGCCAGATCTCCATCCGGCACGGCTTCAAGGGCCCGTGCGGGGTGGTCGCCAGCGACGAGGCCGGCGGCCTGGACTCCCTCGCCCACGCGGCCCGCGCCGTCCGGCGGGGGACCGGCGCGGTCGTCGTCGGAGCAGCGGAGGCGCCCCTCGCCCCGTACTCGATGGTGTGCCAGCTCGGCTACCCCGAGCTCAGCACCGTCGACGACCCGGACCGCGCCTACCGCCCCTTCACGGCGAAGGCCTGCGGTTTCGTCCCCGCCGAGGGCGGCGGCATGCTCGTCGTCGAGGACGAGACCCGCGCCCTCGAACGGGGCGCGACCGTACGGGCCACCATCGCCGGCCACGGCGCCACCTTCACCGGCGCCTCACGCTGGAACGAGTCCCGGGAGGGACTCGCCCGCGCCATCCGGGTCGCCCTCGACGAGGCCGACTGCGCCCCGGAGGAGATCGACGTCGTCTTCCCCGACGCCCTCGGCGTACCGGAGGCGGACCGCGCCGAGGCCCTCGCGATCGCCGACGCCCTGGGCGCGCACGCCACGCGCGTCCCCGTGACGGCCCCCAAGACCGGCTACGGCCGGGCCTACTGCGGGGCCCCCGTACTGGACACCGCGGCCGCCGTGCTCGCCATGGAACACGGCCTGGTGCCCCCGACCCCCAACGTGTTCGACATCGACTGCGACCTCGACGTGGTCATGTCCGCAGCCCGGCCCGCCGAGCTGCGCACGGCCCTCGTCCTCAGCAGGGGACTCATGGGATCCAACGCGGCGCTCGTCGTGCGCCGCGGTGGCGGACTCGCCCGCTAGACCGGGCGAGGAAGGAGAAACAGATGATCACCACGGAACTCACCTTCGGCGAAC